>JBBRWC010000053.1:0-28335 GCA_038246255.1 Planctomycetota bacterium | reverse complement strand
GGGCCTCGACCCCATCACGTCGGCAGAAATCGACGAGCTCCTGCTCCTGCTGAACGGCCAGTTGGGCATGACCCTCGTCGTCGTGACCCACGAGCTGGCGAGCCTGCACCGCATCGCAACCGACTGTTTGTTGCTGGACCGCGAAGCCCGCGGTGCCATCGCGCGCGGCTCGCCGCGGGAACTCGCCGACGGCTCGCGTGACCCCCGCGTGCAGCGCTTTTTCCACCCCCATGCCCGGAGCCGTGCGTGATCTCCGCCCCCGCGAACCCCTGGAAGCTCGGGTTGTTCGTCGTCGCATCGGGCCTCTTGGGCCTCGGCGCGTTGGTTTATTTCGCCGCCGCCACCTTCGACCGGCGCACGTTCGAGGCGATCACGCTGATCGACGAGAGTGTGCAGGGTTTGGACGTGGGCGCTCCGGTCAAGTTCCGCGGCGTGACGATCGGCAAGGTTACGGCGATCCAGTTTGCGCCCGACCGCCGGCACGTCGCCGTGATGTTGCAGGTGTACCTAGACGTCATCGAGAGCTTGGGGCTTGCCGACGAGCGCAACCCCGACCCGGCGACCCTGTCGTTCGTCGATGAAGGGGTGCGGCTGCAGCTTTCCCGATCGGGCATCACCGGCATCACGTTCCTCGAAGCGGACATTTTTGCACCCGGCGATTTTCCGGTGCCCGACCATGGCTTTCGGACGAACGTGCCGCTGATCCCGTCCGTGCCGTCGCGACTGAAGGGCCTCGAGGACGGTTTGACCGACGCGCTCGCGACCCTGCCGTCGTTGCTCGCCAACACGAACGCCCTGGTGGTGCGGGTCGATCGCAGCCTGAGCGCAGTGGACACCGCCGCCGTGATGGCGCGCGTGGAGCGGCTGCTCGATGGTTTGACGGAGCGGGTCGAGGCGTTCGATCCGGCGCACCTCGCGCGGTTCAGCGTCGACCTCGCGGGAGCCGCCGAGGACGTGCGCGGCTTGCTGGTGGAGCTGCGCGGCGAACAGGGCGCGCTCGTGCCGACCCTACGCGCCGCGACACGCGCGTTCGACGAACTGGACGAGACCCTGGCCGGTTTTGACGGCGTCGGGTCGGGTGCGGCGCTGCGCCGGGCGGCGGACGGGGTGGCGCGGCTCGCGGACGCCGGTGTCCTCGCGACAGAAACGCTCCAGCGGGATATCGCTGCGCTGCGCGAGGTTTTGGACGCGATGCGCCAACTGGTGGAGTTGCTCGAGCGCGACCCCGGCGTTTTGCTGCGGGGCCGCGCAGAGGAAGGAGGTCAGGGGTCATGAGGTTCAAACAGCATCGCGCCGCGGGCGCCGCGTTCGTCTTGTCCGCGCTCGTATCCGGATGTCTTTCCGCGCCGGGCGCGCCGCCCGGGATCCGCTACTACGGACTGCCCGCGGGCGAAGCGGAGGTCGCGGACACCACACCGTCCCAGTCCGCGGTTGGGGTGCGGTTGAAACCCGTGGTTGCGGCCGCGCACTTGCGCGAAGCAATGGCGTGGCGGAGCGAAGGCGCGGAGCGCGGGCTCCGGGAATACGAACGCTGGAGCGAACGACCCGAGGTGTACCTTGACCGGGCGTTGCGCGAGGCGCTCGCCCAGCGCGCGAGCCTCCGGCGGACGGAAAGTTTGGCCGCTCCCGCGCTCGAGGTTCGGCTGGAGGCGTTCGAGGAGGTCCGCAGCCCTGCGCCGCGGGCCGAGGTCGCCCTGCGGCTGTCCCTCGTCGCTTTCGGGGGGGCGGTGCTGCTTGACGAACGTGTGGTTGAGTCCGCAACCCTCAAGGGCGAAGGCAGCAGCGGAGAAGCGCTCGCTTCCGCCCTATCCATGGCCCTCGACGCTGCGGTTGCCAGGGCCCTCGAACGGGTCGCCGCGGTGCTCGCGATTTCCTGAAAGCCGGCCTTCGGTCCGCTCGCGCGCGGCGCCGATGCATGGGGGTCCCCGGGATTCCCATGCCCCGCACCTCGACCTCGCAGCCGCGTCCCGCTCCCACAGGCAACCAGGCCGCGGAACTCGCGGCCCGCTTGTCCCACGACGTGCAGGGTGCGCTCGAGCGCGGCGACCTCGAGCTGCCGCCCCTGCGCCAAAGCGTGGTGCAGGTGCTGGAGCTATGCAACCGCCAAGAGTTCGAGGTCCAGGAGGTGGTCGATGTGGTGCACACGGACGCTGCGCTCGCGGGCCACCTGTTGCGGCTTGCGAACTCCGCGGCGTTTGGCGCCAAGCAGCGCATCGATTCGATCACTGAAGCGGTCAGCCGCCTGGGCGCGCGCCAGTTGCAGGGCATCGCCGCGGGCATGATGCTGAAGGCCGACCTTTTCAAGGGGTCGGTGCGCATCGGCACGCGGCTGCGGCGCATGTGGCAGCACAGTGCGCTCGCTGGCATGTACGCACGCGACATCGGGCCGATGGCCAACCTCGAGCCCCGCGCGGCGATGTTGATCGGGCTGATGCACAATGTGGGCGCGCCCTTCGTTTTGCGCCAGGTCCTGGACCTCGAGACAACGACGGGCACTTCGATTGACGATCAGGTCGTCGACGCGGTCGTGGCCGCCGTCCACGCGCCGATCGGTGCGGCGCTGGTGCGCGCGTGGGGCCTGTCCGACGCGCTCGCGGCGGCGGCGGAGTTCCACCACGATTGGAGCGCGGCCAAAGAGCACATCCCCGCGGTGCTGCTGGCCCATGTCGCTGACCAGTTTGCCCAATGGGCGGCCTCACCCAGCGCCGCGGGCGGTCAGGCCATCCTCGCGTTGCCGTTGTGGAGCGAGTTGAACGTCCCGCTCGAGAAGATCGGCGGCCTGTTTCGCGCCCACGAGTCCGTGAAGCAGATGGCCCAGTCCCTATGAAGTCCGCTCGACTCGGGCCCCCGAAAGTCGAGGACGACGACGGGGACCTCGGCGCGCCGGACCGCTTCAGCGCGGCTCTCTTCGAGGACCTGGCGAGCGGCGAACTGGAGCTTCCCAGCATGCCCGCGGCGATCGCCACCGCGCTTGCGCACCTCGACGATCCCGCTGCATCCTTGCGAGACGTTGCGGCGATCCTAGCGCGCGATCCGGCACTCGCGGCGCAGTGCCTGCGCGCGGCGAACTCGGCTCTGCGCGCACCACGCGCGCCGATCCATTCCCTGGCCGACGCGGTCGCGCGCCTTGGGTCTTCCAACGTGCGCGAGATGCTCGCCGTCGAAGCGCTGCGTGCCGGCGTGTTCCGCGCGGGGTCCGTTCCAGCGGCGCTGCTCCAGCGCCTCTGGACCCATGCCGCACGCGCGGCGGTCGCGGCGCGTGAAGTGGCCATCCTTGCGCGTGTCGACGTCGACAGCGCGCTGCTCGTCGGGCTCCTGCACGATGTCGGTCGGCCCCTTGCGTTGGGCCTCTTGGCGGGCGTTCAGCGACGCCTGGGTGAGTTGATGGCGCCGGCCGACCTGCGCTCGGCCGTGGACGCGCTGCACGGCCCGCTGGGGGCGATTCTCGTGGGCGAGTGGAACCTGCCCACGCACCTTGGCGCCGCCGCGCAGCACCACCACGGATGGGAGCGCGAGGAAACCCACCGCAGCGCCGCGTTGCTCGCGCAACTCGCGGACCAGCTCGAGCACCTATCCGCGTCCCACAAGCCCGCCCCGCCGAGCTTCACGGCGCTCGCGGAGGGATTTGGTGTCGACCCTGCCGCGGCGCTGGAGCGTGTTCGCTCAGCGCCATTTGCCGCGCTCGCCGCCGGGCTGTGACTTCCGACTGCGACTTCCGACTGTGACGCCCGACTGCGACGCCCGCTGGCGGCGCGCAACCGTTAGCCGTTTTCGGGCTCGTCCGCAGGGGCACCGCCACCTTCGCCGCCTTCGCCTCCGTTCTCGACGGGTGCCGGTGCCGGACGCGCGAACTCATCCCACGCTGCGGGATCGTCGATCGCCTTCTGCCATTGCTCCGCCCAGCGCTGCACAACACGCCGGTTATAGAACTGGTTGTTCGGGGTCGTACCCCGCTGCCAACCGAAGCTGACCCCGTTGGTGATGCCTTCGAGCGTCTTGTGCACGAGAACGCCCGTCGTCATGCCCTCGGTCGCGCTGAAGTCAATCCGCTTGAACTGGTTGATGATCGCGGGCACCGCGTCGCGCCCGGCTTCGATCAGCGCGCGTGAGGCCCGTCCACCGCGGGCGCCGGAGAGGGTATCGGTCAGCGTGAGGACGTGCTCCTGCCACTCGGCCCATGTCTCCGGTGCCACACCGGGCGGAGCTTCGAAATCGGCGATCGACGCGAGGTCAACCTCGGCGGGATTGCGATCCGCCTCGGCGGGAGTCGGCTGTGGAGTCAACGGCGGCCGTCCGGTTTGTGCAACCGGTTCGCCGGACTCGGGCGCCCGTGCTGCGGGCGCGGCGCCTGCGCCGCCGGTTGCGCTCGAGGCCGCAGGCGGAGTGGCCGTGGATCCTTCCGGAGCCTTCGCCGCGCTGTCCGCTGAGGCCACATCGTCATTCGCTCCGTTCCCCGGAGCTCCGGCGTCCGCGCCCACGTCGCCGAACGCCGCGAAGGGGTCGACGCGGGGTGTTGCGGAATTTTCGGTCGCGGGCTGTGCGTCCTGGGCCGCCACGCCTGCCGGCGACTTGTCGAACGCACCGCTGGTGAAGAGGTAATAACCGACAACGGCGGCGACCAGCAGGCCACCCACGCCGATCAACCCCCACTTCGGGCTGCCCTTGGCGCGTCCACGTCCGCCCCGACCGCGGGCTCCGCCGGCGTCGTCGCCCGAGCCACGCGCAGAGCGGCGGCCGCCCCCGCGGGCGGCGTCGGGGCCTGTACGAGGGGCTGTCGAGCGCGCCGGCGCGGGCGTTGCGGCGGTCGGGGGTGTGCGTCGGGGGCCCGCGGCGGGTGCCGCGGGAGTCACCGCGGGTCGAGCCGCGGGTGGGCGGGGAGCGGGCGCCAGCGGACGGGTCGCGGCGGGTGTCGCGGCCGGGGCGGCTGCGCCGCGGCCTGCACCCTGGGAGGCCTTCGCGGCGTCGGCTGCGGCCTCTTCGGCCGCGCGGCGCGCGCGGATCATCTCCATCGCACTGGGCTTTTTAGGAGCTTCCCCTTCGAACCTCGCCTGCGCGGCGGGAGCGGGCGCGGGCTGCGCGGGGGCCGCCGGAGCGGGCTCGCGGAGCGGTGCGCGGGCCGGGATTGGGATCGGGATCGCGGAGGCTGCAGGCGGCCGGATCGGCGGTGCGGCCTGGGGAATCGCCGGGGTGGGCGGCAGTGTCGGCGCCCGCGGGGGAGCGGGCGGCACGGACGCTACATGCGGCGCCGGCCGCGGCGGCAGAGGGGCCGCGGAGGGCCGGACCGGAGCTGCCGCTACCGCCGGCGCCGTGCGCGCGAGGGGCGGCTCAAGTGGCTCGGCAGAGAGGGTGACCTGCGCGGATTCCGTGTCGGCGACGGCTGGCTCGACCCGCACCTCGCCACCGCACTGCCGGCAGCGCGCGCGGTCGTGGGTGAACGAGTCAGGGATCTGGTAGCGGGCGCCGCAGTTCTGGCAGAGGCCGGGCCGGATGCGCATCGAGGGACTCGCGGGGCTCTTTTGCGCGCCGGGGGGGTCGCGCGCGCGGGTGGGTTGCGTCCGGGAGCGCCGCGGTGGCCCTCTCGGAACGGGGAGGGGCCAGGGTAGGTCCTGCGCCGGGGGGGCGCAAGGCGCGCGGCGTCGCGCGGCGTCGTGCGGAGGGGCGCGGTATGTCAACCCCCAACTGGCAAGATGGGGGGCCGCCCGCGCCACGGCCGCGCCGGGAAACCCCATGCCGAGCGCGAACTTCGAGTTGCACTGTCCCTTCGAGCCCCAGGGCGACCAACCCGCGGCGATCGAGAAGCTCGTGGGATGGCTCGAAGCCGGCCACCAACACCAAACGCTGCTCGGAATCACGGGTTCGGGCAAGACCTACACCATGGCGGCGACGATCGCGCGCCTCGGCCGGCCCGCGCTGATCCTTAGCCCGAACAAAACCCTCGCCGCGCAGCTCTACGCGGAGTTCAGGGACCTCTTCCCGAACAACGCCGTCGAGTACTTCGTCAGCTACTACGACTACTACCAGCCCGAGGCCTACGTGCCGTCCTCCGACACGTACATCGAAAAGGACTCGAGCATCAACGAAAACATCGAGCGCCTGCGCAACAGCGCTACACGCAGCCTGCTCGACCGTCGCGACGTGATCATCGTGGCTTCGGTGTCCTGCATTTACGGCTTGGGTAACCCGAGCAACTACTCCGAGATGGCGCTGGCCCTGAAGGTCGGCGACAGGATCGATCGCGACGACCTGTTGCGACGGCTGACGCAAATGCAGTACAGCCGCAACAACCTGGATTTTCGCCGCGGGACGTTCCGCGCGCGCGGCGACGTCGTCGAGGTGTTCCCGTCCTACGAGGAGTCGCGCGTGATCCGCTTCGAGCTCTTCGGGGACGAGCTCGAATCGATTGTGGAGGTCGACCCGTTGCGCGGCGAATTGCTCGCGGAACGCTCCGCGGTCCTCGTGTACCCCTCGGGCCATTACGTCACGCCGAAGGAGCGTGTGTTAGCAGCCTGCACGGGGATTGCCGTGGAGTTGGAGGAGCGTCTGCGGGATCTGTACGGCAAGGGCCGCCTATTGGAGGCGCAGCGGCTCGAGCAGCGTGTGAAACACGACCTTGAGATGCTGCGCGAGACGGGTGTGTGTCCGGGGATCGAAAACTACTCGCGCTGGATGGACGGGCGCGCACCCGGCCAGGCGCCGTTCACGCTGCTCAACTATTTCCCCGAGGACTGGGTCGTGTTCGTCGACGAGAGCCACGTCTCCGTGTCTCAGGTCGGCGCGATGTACAAGGGCGACCGCTCGCGCAAGGAGACGCTCGTGGAGCACGGCTTCCGCCTGCCCAGCGCGCTCGACAATCGCCCGCTCACGTTCGAAGAGTGGGAGAAGCTCGTGCGGCAAGTCGTCTACGTGTCGGCGACCCCTTCGAAGTACGAAATGGCGCACTCGGAGGGCCGTTTGGCCGAGCAGATCGTGCGCCCGACGGGGTTGATCGATCCGGCCATCGAAGTTCGGCCTGCGCGCACCCAGGTCGACGACCTGCTGGCGGAGGTCCGCAAGGTCACGAAGACCGGGTGGCGCACCCTTGTCACGACGCTGACCAAACGCTCCGCCGAAGAACTGACGACGTACTTCGCGGAACTGGGTGTGAAGGTGCGCTGGATGCACTCGGAAATCGATGCCATCGAGCGCATGCAGATTTTGCGGGACCTGCGCCTTGGCACGTTCGACGTGCTGATCGGCATCAACCTCCTGCGCGAGGGTTTGGACCTGCCCGAGGTTGCGCTGGTGGCCGTGCTGGACGCGGACAAAGAGGGTTTCCTGCGCTCCGCGACCAGCCTCATCCAGACGTGCGGGCGCGCGGCGCGCAACGTCGAGGGCCGTGTGATCATGTACGCGGACAAGGTGACACGTTCGATGCAGGTCACGATGGACGAGGTCACGCGCCGCCGCGCGGTCCAGACGATCTACAACACGACGCACGGCATCACGCCGCGCACGATCCTCAAGCCGATCCGCGAATCGATCGAGGCGCTCTACGACATGGATTTCAGCACGCCCGAGTTGCCCGACGAAGCCGCGAAGGGCCGCGGAGTGGCCGACAAGCGCCGCGGATCCAGCGACGATGCGATCCCGTCCAACCCCGCGGACCTGCGCAAGCTCCTCGAACGCCTGCGCGGCGAGATGTACCAGGCCGCGGCCGAACTGCGCTTCGAAGAGGCGGCGCGCCTGCGCGACCGCGTGAAGCAGTTGGAACAACGGGAACTGGAATTGGCCTGAGCTCGCCCGGCTGGGAGCGCCGCCCGTCGCGGTCTACGACGCGCGGAGTTCTCCGGCCGACGAAACTCTGAAAAGGGACACAACGGCCACCTCGATTATGGGGCTGGCGGATTCAGCCCAGCTCGCTCTCGACGCGCTCGCGGAGCCAGGCGCGGGCGGCGCGCCAGCCGCGTTCGACGGTGCAGGGCGAAACTTCGAGGATCGCCGCGGTGGCATCCACGTCGAGGCCGGCAAACCAGCGCAACTCGACGATGCGCGCGTTCAGCGGGTCCACGGCTGCAAAACTCTCCAGGGCGGACTCAAGGGCCAAGATGGCCTCGGGGGTCTCGTCCAGGGCGCTGGCCACCTCGAAGAGCTCCACGCGCTCGGCGCCGGCGCCGCGTTTCTCGGCCAGGCGCGCCCGCGCGTGCTCAAACAGTCCCCGGCGCATCGCGGTGGAGGCGATGGCCAGGAAGCGGCCCCGCGATTCGAAGCCCACGGAGCGTTGGTCAATCAGCTTGAGGTAAGCCTCGTTGACCAGGGCCGTGGGCTGCAGGGTGCGCGCGCGAGCGCGGGGAACGGCCTCGCTTTCAGCTTGTTCAAGGGCGGATTCAAGGAACAAGCCCGGGCCGCGGCCGAGCGCGCCCTCGAACACGCCCGCGTCAAGCTGCCAAAGGGCCACGAGTTGCGCACCGACGCGTTGCTCGAAGTTAGTGAACAGCGCACGGAGCGGGGCGAGCACGATGCTGCCTTGGTTTTGCTCAACGAGGCCCTGGCGGGCCTGCGTGAGCGCGGCGATCCACGGGACGCCAACTTGGGCGCAGTGGCCAACAGCTACGGCGCGGCGCTGTTCCGCCAGGCGCGCTACGGGGATGCGCTGGAGCGCTTGCGCGAGGCCCAAGTCGCTCTTGCCTTCCATCTTGGGGCGGGGGATCCCAGCCTGGCGCTGATCGCGCGCAACGCCGCCGACTGCCTGCGCCAACTGGGACGATTTGATGCGGCGCGGACGGAGTTGTTGCCGTCGCTGGAGCGCTACCGCGAGTTGGGGCGCGACGCGGACGTGGCAGAATCCCTGCGGGCATTCGGGGAACTGGAGCGCGATGCGGGCAACTTGGCCGCGGCCCTTGCGCACTTTGAGGAGGGGCGCGAGTGTTTCAGTTTGGCGTTCTCGTCGTCCCATCCGGCCCTCTCGAAGTTCGATCGATGGATCGGCGATGTGCACGAGCGCATGGGTGAGTTCGAGGCGGCCCAGTCCGCCTACGAGCGAGCCTTGGCGGGTTCCCACTCGATCGCCGCCTACGGCGCGGGTCCCGAGGGTGAGGCCCGGGTTGGCCTCGGCCGAGTGTTGCGCGCCCTGGGCCAAGGGGAAGCGGCCCGCGCCGAGTTGGAGCGCGCTGTGGCTCTGCTTACGCGGGCCCACGGCGAATCGAGCCAAGAGGTGCTGGCCCTGCGGGCGCTCCTCGACCGTTAGCGGGGGCTGCGTGGCTGCGGTGGCTCGATGCGCCTCCCGCTCGCCACCACCTGGGTCGGGATCGTGATGACCTCGGCGACGAAACGGCGCAAGCATGCTATCCAGGCGCACGCATCCGCAGGGCCCCAGCACGGCCCGCCGCGAGCCGACCATGGGCCGACTTTTTTTCGCACTGATTCGCCGGGTGGTCCGGCTCTTCTACCGGGTGGAACTGCTTGGCGCGGACGTGCCAAGCGACGGGCCGATCCTCTTGGTTGGCAACCACCCGGGCGGCTTGGCGGACCCGGCGCTGTTGCTTTGCACGACCCAGCGCCCGTTGTTGTTCCTGGGCAAGGCGCCGCTCTTTTCCATGCCGGTTCTCGGTGCGGTGTTGCGCGCCATGGGTTCGGTGCCCGTGTACCGCAGCCAGGACGGGCACAACACGGCCCAAAACGCCAGCGCATTCGAGGCGGTGCATCTGGCCCTCGCTGCGGGTCAAGCGATCGCCCTGTTCCCCGAGGGCAAGAGCCACAGTCTGCCGGGTTTGGCGGAGTTGAGAACCGGCGCCGCGCGCATGGCACTTTCCGGAGCGGGGCGAACACGCATTGTGCCCGTGGGCATCACCTATGGGAACAAAACGCGCTTCCGCTCGCGGGTGACCCTATGGGTTGGCGCAAGTCTGGATGCCGACGATTGGCGCGCTCAACATTCGGTCGACCCGCGGGTCGCCGTACTGGCCTTGACCGGTGCCGTGGGAAAAGCGCTCGGCGACGTGACGATCCAACTGGAGAAGTGGGACGAATTGCCGCTGCTCGTCGTGGCCGAACGGCTGTGGCCCAAAGACGCGGTTGCCCAGTCAGCCGGCGCACGCACCGCGCGCATGTCCGCACTGGCAAAGGGTTGGAAGGAATTTTGCGCCGCGGATCCCGCACAGGCGGCAGAGTTCCGCGCGGAACTCGAGTCCTTCGAGCGCGATCTGGCCCGCCTTGGCGCCAGACCCGGACACTTGGATGTGGAGTATCCCCTCGCACGCGTGTTGCGCTTTGCGCTTCGGGGTGGCCTCCACACGGCCCTGGCTCTCGCCGCCAAGGGCGCCGCACGGTTGTGGTTCGCTCCGGCGTGGATCGCGCAAGCGCTGCTGCTGCGCACGGTCCGCCCTTCGCAGGACGTGGTCGCCACCTACAAGGTGCTCTCTGCCCTGGTGCTGTTTCCGCCGTGGCACATCGCAGCCACGCTGTTGCTTACCAGCCGGTTCGGTGTGCAAGCGGCGCTGCTCATCTCGATCGTCGCTGCCATGCTCGCGCTGACAGCCGCCGCGCTCTGGCACCATCCCGCACGCACCTGGCGCGAGATCCGCCTCTGGCTGCGCCGCGGTTCCCTGGCCGAATCCGGCCAACTCCGCCACCTGGCTAGCCTGCGCCGCCGCCGCACGCACCTCAGCGAAACCCTCACACGACTCGCCGAGCGGCGCCTGGGAGCCTCTCAAAAGCTGCCATAGTCGGGCGGCCTCGATCGATCCCGCTCTTCGCGGCTGGGCGCACAAGGCCGCATTCGGATCCCCGTTTGCGCCTCGACGCATCACGCGACACATCGAGGCCCGCGCGGCGCCGCCTGTGCGGAGCACACTTCGCTTGGGGGGCAGGAATGGCGGTCCTGCCCCCGCTCGAATCGGTGCCTCCCGGCGGCGCAACGGGCGCTGGGCCAGACGGCAACGGACAGCTACTTCGCTTCAGCTGTGCCGAGTTTTTTATCTGTCACTGCGGGGTGACGCGGAAGCGGCTTTGCACCTGGGGTGCCACGCTGGTGAAGGGCGGGATGCCCCAGGTGGTGATCGTCAGCGCACCGGTCTTTGCATCGATGGAGACATCCGTCCAACCCCAGGTGTGGGTCGCGACATAGCCGCCCTCGAGCAACTGGGCCTGGACGGCCGAACCCTCAAGTCCCAGCGCGCCATACCCAAACGGCGTGATGTTCTCGTCCAGCAACGTCTGCAGGAACGAGTCTTTGGCCGCGTTCGGCAGGCTGTCGTAGAACGCCTTCTGCAGGGGCGCGAGCAGTCCGGCCGCGAGCGCTAGCTCTACGACCGTCGGACCGAAGGGCTGGTCGAAGGCCACCGCCCCCGTGGAGGCCTCAAAGATTCCGGTCGGGATCTGCGGCAGTCCCGGGCCGAGCTGATAGCTCAAGTCGTTGACGACCGTGCCGTGGATGTCGGCACACATGAACACCACGTTCTTGATGTCGTTCTGCACGATGAAGTCGAGCAGACGGGTGCGCTCCGCGGCGTAGCCCTCAAAACGGTCCTGACCCTGGAGCGGTCCCAGGTTCTGGATCGGCTCAGGCACCAACACGAACTTCCACAGCACACCGCGCTTTTGGCTGGCGAGCAGGTCCGCCTCCAACTCGTCGATCTGGGCTTCCCCCAACATGGTGCGGCCCGCGGAAAAGGCTTGAAAGAGGAACAGACCGATCGTCGCGGGATTCGTCAGGTCGGGCGCCGCAAGGGGCTCGTCGCGGAAGGATCGGGCGTCGAGCAGGAAAATGCTGGCGTCCAGTCCGAAGTCCTGAGTGCGGTACAGCTTGCGCTTGAAGGCAGTGCGCGGATCACCGGTGTCTTCGTAGTGGCGGCCCGAGATCGGGTAAGCGCGCTCGAAAGCCTCGAGCCCCACTTCGAACAGGGGCGTCTCGTTGATGAAGTCGCCCAAGGTGCCGAAAATCGCCCGGCTGCTTGGGTGGGCACCACCGGCGAAGTCGTTGGTCACCTCGTGGTCATCGATGGTCGCAAAGAAGGCCGTCGCAGCCCGCAGGTCGCCGAGGTAGTTCTGGCCCGCAGCGTTCGACGAGAGCACTTCAAAGTGTTTCGCCAGGAACTGCCGGAGGTTGGCCGCCTGGGCCACACCAGGCAGGGCGGGCGACTCGATGTCCGCGTAGATCGAGTCTCCCATGTACACAAAGAAGTCGAGCTCTTCATCGACGGCATTCGCCAGGCTGTGGAAGGGCAAGTTGTCGCCGCGCCCGTCGCCCGAGATGCCGAACTTGAGCCCGAAGCGCTTGTCCGCGGCCTGTGCGGTGCGGAACTTGCCCACATCCGAGTTGCCCGCCGCATCCGTCGCGCGGTACCAGTAGCTGGTGCCCGGCGTCAGGCCGCCCACGCGCACCTTCCCAGGCAGCACGCCGTTGGAGGGGAAGGACTGCTCGTCGTACACGAGCGTCGAGAAGTCTGCTTGAGCAGAGACTTCGAACCGAACGGGGCCGGTCACCATGGGCCGCGCCCACAGGAGCACCGACTTCGAGGTGATCTCGCCCGAGGCGACGCGGCTTGGCAGTTGGGCAGCGACCACTTGGGCCGGCCCGACGGGTCCAGCGGCGACCGACTCGCTGCTGGGGATCTGTTGGCCAAACACGGCCGCCAACGCAGCCACAGTCGTGAACGCAAAACTCTGCATGGGACACCTCGCCAGATGGGGGGTTCGAAGGACCCCGACATTGGAGCTGCTCTGCAACAAGGCAGAACGAAGGCTGCGCGAAGTCTGCTTAAAACGCCACCCGCCTCGGGCCACCGCCGCGGGCCACCGCCGCGCACGCCGCGCACGCCGCGCGGCCGCTCGCGCCCGTTCGACGCGTTTCTGTCCAGATCGCGGCTCGCTTCATAAGCGCGCGATGCAGGGGCGCGGACGTCGATCGAGCCCGCGTCCAGGACCGCGTTCAGGGCATTCGGGGTCGTCGGGCTTGGTGGGTCGCGTGGATCGGTGTAGCTTCGGTCGTGTGGCGTATCCCTCCCCAACGAGGGGGCTTGCGGTGTTCCGTGATGAGGTGCACGAAGGGCACGCCGCCAATCTTTTCAGATTTTCATCCACCGGATTTCGGTCATTCCTCACCATGAAAAACTCGAATCACATCCTCCTCGCGCTCGCCATCGTCACCGGTAGTGCCTTCCATGCTTTCGCACCCCAACAGGGCGGTCAACAGGACAAGAGCGCGCCAGATATCACCCACGTCAAGATCGCCGAACAGCGCTGGGAGTTCCTCATCGAATCCGAGCCGTCGCTTGAGCGCGCGAACGAACTCGGCGCGGACCGTTGGGATTTCGCCGGGATCTACGGACAGAGCAACCTGGGCACCGCCGTGTCGCTGACGCTCTGGAAGCGCCCCTTGGAGATCGAATAGACGCTTTGTGAGAGCTTGGGAAAAAATCGGCACGGCCCGACCGAATGAGCTCTCACGTGATGTTGGGCCCATCGCCTTGCGGCGCTGGAGCTCGTTCGCGGGCAAAGATCGGCCAAGGCTCCGATTTTCGCCCGCTCTCTGAGAGCTTGGGAAAAAATCGGCACGGCCCGACCGAATGAGCTCTCACGTGATGTTGGGCCCATCGCCTTGCGGCGCTGGAGCGGCACAGTGCGGGAAGCCATCGGCTCGAAGCCGACGGTTTCCCGCATTGTGAGCGCACCCGTCGCCTCCGCGTGTGAATGACGAGGCTTTGTGCTCTGCGGGGAAGTCGTCGAAGGCCCGCAGGGCCTCACGGGCGCGCGCCCATGCCGTGTGTATTGCACGACTTGCACGCGGGATCCGCGGACGGCGGGCGCAGGGTCGAACTTGGGGGCACTGGGGCACGCTCCGCGGGTGCCCGCGTTCTGAATGCGAGCGGCACGGGCTTTGCATCTCTCGGTGCCGACGGCCTGCCGCCCGAGCGATCGATCGCGGCCGAATCGGTCGCAATGGCGAACGGTCTCGCCGTCTTTCTCCCAACCACCCCTTCAAAGAGCTGATGCCATGGCTACCCCTGAATTTCTGCGAATCGACGAGACTGCGTCGCCCGCCCCGGTGCCCTACGAACGCATTGGGTTTTCGTGGGGAGCTGTCGTCGCGGGAGTCGCGATCGCAACCGCCCTCACCATTTGGTTTGCCGAGGTCGGACTTGCGCTCAATCTCGGCATCATCGATCGCAACAGCGACGTTGGCACCGTGGCGCTGGTCAACGGCATCCTCTGGGTGGTCACCGGTTTGATCGCGTTGTTCGCTGGCGCGTGGGTCGCGGGTCGGATGGCCCAGGCGCGCACCGCGATGGAAGGCGGTCTTCACGGCCTCGGTGTGTGGGCGGCCAGCGCCGTCTTGACGCTCATGCTCGCGTTCAGCGCCGTGGGCGCCGTCGCGGGCGGCATGATGAACGTGATCGGCAGTGGGCTCTCGAGCGCTGGCGATGCGATCGCGAGCGCGGCGACAGACCTTATGCCGAGCTGGGACTCGGTCCGCTCTGCGCTCGAGAACGCGCAGGACGAAATCGCGGGTCCGAACGCGACGGCCGCTGAAACTATAGACGCGGTCGCCGCCGAAACCCGTTACCTCGACGAGTCGCGGCTCTTCCAACTCGCTGGCGAGCACTTCACGCTGGAAGGCAGCCAACTGTCCAGCGACGAACGCGCCGAATTCGTGGGCCTGATCTCCTCGCGTCTTGGTATTTCCCAGGACGTCGCCCAGCGGACGTTGACCCAATGGGACAGCGCGTGGCAAAGCGGCATGGAGCAGTACGAAGTGGCGCGAACCGAGGCGATTCGCATCGCGGATCAAACCCGCGATGTCGCCACGGCGGCCGCGGGCTGGGCTGCTTTCGCCATGCTTCTCGGCCTGGTGGTTTCCGCCCTCGGCGGAGCCTTCGGAACGGTTTGCCGCGCGCGTGCCGCCCGACGTGACTATGTGATCGAGCCCGGGCGTCCGGCCCCGATTGCCCCGGGTACGACTGCAATCGAAGAGGCAGCCCGCCGACGCGCGGAAGAAGAGCGTGCGGCCGCGGCGTCGCGCACCCGCCCGGGAACCCACCCTACGACGAGCGACTCCACACGTCAGCGCTGATTGAAACTTGAAAACGGCGGATGGCGGCGCCCGCCGCGATCCGCAAGTGCGGCGCGTTCGCACCCTGCCACAGGGCAACGGTTCTACGCGCACGGGAACCGCGGCTCGGGGGGGCTGCGGTTCCCCCTTTTTGCGTGCTGCGGAGGTTTCATGCAAAGGTCGGGGCGCTCGGTTTGCTCTGAGGGATTCCCAGGGGATTGCTGATCTGCGCGAGGCAGGCGCTCGCCGCGGGCTTGCGGCATAACCGCGCGATTTTCGGTCGGGATGTTTGAGCTCAAGCGGCGCAACGGCTTTGGCGGCGGGGTAGCTTATGAACTTCGAACGTGGGACGGGCCAGCACACGAGCTCCACATGAATCGCACGACGGTCCGGTGGTCAACGGTTCAGAGGTCAAAGCTCCGGCGGTTGAGCGTCCTTTTGGTCGTCTGTGGGGGCGCAGCCGGATGGATCGTGCTGCGCGAGCGCGCTCCCGTCCTCGGGCGGGGGCGGAGCGAAAGCGCTGCAGGTGCATCGACCGCGACGGCTCCTAAGCTCGACCCGCCGAAGACGTTCAGCCGCGCGTTTGGCGTAGGTCCTGCGAGTCTGAATTCCCGCGACCCCCGCAACAGTGGCGAAGGTCAGACGGCGTGTTTTAGGTTGATCGCTCTCGACGCACTGTCGGAACGTCAGGTGTTCGCCCTCGACGTTGAAGTCGCGCGAGCGGGTGGAACATGGAACCTCGTTCAAAGAACCGGGACTAGAGCAGGGACCAAAGCCGTCGTCCTGTCGGGTGACGAACTCCGCATCGGCATTGCGGAGTACCGCGACGCCTTTGTGTCCCTGGACGACCTGCACCTGGCGCACGGGAATCGCGATCCCGTCACCGTGCACCTCGCCCGGTCCCGCCAGCAGACGGTGAATGTCCGCACACGCACCGGGTTGCCCCTGGGCGGCGTCGACTTTGTGCTCGACAACTCCCGCGCCCAGCTCGGAATTGGCCGGTCGGACGCGGCCGGATCCGCCCGCCTTCCGGTGGTGGTGGGGGACAGGTGGAGCGTCCGTCTCGATGGGGAGTCCATCGCCGCGTTCGACGTCAGCGCGCCGCCGCGACTGCCGTCCCTCGGAATCGACGTTGTCGTGGACGGGACGGCGCTGATGCGGTTGGTGGCTCCGTCCGTCAGCGCTTCTGCGTCGACGGCAACGGGCCGCGGCCCGCCCCACATTGACCTCCTCGCGGAACCCACAGGCCAACCCGGAGCGTTTCCCAGGCGTACGACGCTCGTGGCCAATCGGTGGACTCTTGTCGACCTTGAACCGGGGCGCCACAGGATGCAGCTCGACACACCTGGGTGGGGTTTTGCCCCGGGTACCGGCGGTGCGCGGACGATCGAGCGCGACATCGCCCGCGACCGCGCGAGCGTCCGCATCGAACTTTTCGCAGAGCGCACTCCCGGGTTCCACCTCGTGGCGCGTTCCGCGCGCGACGGTGCCGTGCTGTCGGATGTGCGTGTGGCGGCGCTGCGCTCGCAGGATGCCTCGGCGACGCTCGCGGGCGGCGACCCTGTGTTCAGCGGCCCTGTGTTCAGCGGCCACGAGGAGTTGCCGGACATCGTTGGGGAGCCGTTCCACCCGCGCTTCCTCGACCCCCTTCCGTCGGCAGCGGTGCTCGTCGAGGTGGTTGCGCCGGGTCACGTGTCCACGATTGTCCTGCTGCCGATGGACGCCATCGCCCTGGGCGAACGGCCGCGCATCGAGGTGGAACTCGCGGTGGATTTGCCGCGGCCCCTCGTTGTCGCGGATCCAAAGGGTCGAGCCCTTGCGCACTCCCTCACGCTGCTCGATCCCCGCAGCGATGTCGTCGTGGCGAGCAGTACGGGTGGCGCCATGGCGTTGGGCGAGCGCTGGCGCGACCGCGCGCTCGATGTCGCGGTCGAGTATCCGCGCGCGCCAGGCCGCATGACGACCGTGCGTTTCGAAGGGGTGTTGGTTCGCGAGCGCGACGGAGCGTGGCAGTTGACGCTGCCCCTCGCACAGCTTGAAGTACACGGGGCACCGCCCGAAGGCCTCGCCCTTGCGACCCGCGCGGGCGATGTGGTCTGGGCAGTGCTGGTGGATGGGGTTGCGTACTTCGATCAGGTGCCCGCGGGCCCCGTCTGGGTCGGTGAGTTGTTGGCCGTGGAAGTTGCAGCCGCGCGCCTTGCCGCCGGCGAACTGCCGTTGAGCACCGCGTCCCTGCGTCCGGTTGTGCTCGCGCCGGGCGCGGGTGTAGCGCTGCGCGAACCTGTCACTCCGAACGAGGACGTGCTCGCGGGTGCCGTCATCGCGGGCAGCGTGGACGCTGTGGGGATCGCGCCCGCCGAACTGCGGATTTATTCCGGCGCGGATTGGCCCATGGCCGCGGGTGCGAGCGCGAAAGAACTCGCCCGCATTCCACAGGCGCGCCCCGCTGCCGATGGCCGGTTTCAACTTGCATTCGAAGGGCAGCGTCCGGAGTGCCTGGTTGCCGCCGCGCCCTTTGGTTTCGGCGACGATCCGGACGCGCTTCTGGCGTTCGGAGAAGGCCCCGTGGGTTCGCCGTTGCACGCCGTCGCGGGCGCGCTGGAGTTGATGGCGACGGGCAAGGTCAACTGGGTCGCCGCCCTGCGGGTCCACGGCGAGGGCCCCGACCATTGGCTCGCCGGTGGCGCGGCAGAGCCGCTCGTGCTGCGGTTGCCGGTGGGTGTCCACGCGCTTCGCATGGGCCGCAGCAAGGACACGATGAACGCGTTCGACGTACGCATCGACGCGGGGGCGATCGCGCGGGTCGTGCTCGATTCGGCGGGTCCCACACCGGTCGGATCGCGGCGTTGATCCGCGCAGCGGCCGTTTGCGGACCGCGGGCGCAAGGCCGTCGAAGTCCCGGGTTAGGGACGCCCTAGCCCCCGCGCTGCGGGGTCCGCGGCCGCCGGGTCGAGGAGGAGACCGGATTCCCGGCGGACTGCCGAAGGGATCCGCTCCCCGTGCAACCGCTCCTCACCGTTTCGATCCCGACCCGCAATCGCGCGCCGTACCTCGCGCGTTGCCTTGAGCATCTGTTGGCGGCACGGGAGTGGCCCTTTGAGTTCGAGGTGGTGGTCAGCGACAACGCGTCGACGGACTGGACGGCGGACGTGGTGGCAAACGCTGTGACCCAGGGCCTGCCCGTGCGCTACCTGCGCCAACGGGAGGACGTGGGCGCAGAGCACAACGTTGCCAGCGCGCTACGCGCCGCGCGGGGTGAGCTGTGCCTGTACCTTGGGGACGACGACCGACTGGATCTCGCCCGGGTCGCAGAAATCGCCGCGCTCTTCAAGCGGACACCCGAGCTCGTTTGCGCGCAGGCGCCGTGGATCTCGCGGGATGACACCACGGGCGCCGACCTCGGCCTTTACTACGCGGTGGAGCGCGCCACTGGTTTCGGCGCGGGCCAGGCGCTCGGGCTGTGGAGTTTCCTGCTCGAGCGCGGAATTTTCCCCGAGATCGCGATCTACCGCACCCGCGCGCTGCGGCCCGTGCTGTTCGTTCCACACACGCTGCATTGGGCGTTCCTGTGGTGCTTCCGTCTATTGGCCCAGGGAACGGTGGCCTTCCTGCCGACGCCCTTCTACATCCACGTGGTGCGGCCCGCGGCCGATCTGCCGCCGCGCACCCAACTCGGAGTCGACCAGGCCGGCACCCACCTCGACCGCTACCGCGGCGGTTTGGAGTGGGCGCTGTGTGCGGCGTTGGACGGCGCGGGTGCGCCCTTCTCGACCGCCGAGCGTGCCGCGGCCCTCGAACGCCTTGCGCAGTTCCAGGGAGAGCGCGCCGCGGTGGCGGCACGCATCGCCCGCGGTCGGCACGACTTCGTCGGTGCCCTAGAACATGAGGGCCGCGCCGCGTTTGCGACGGAAGATCGAGCGCCGACGGCGCGGCGCCAAGCGGAGCAGGAACTCATCACCCTTGCCGCGTACCAAAGTGTCGCCCAGGTCGCGCGGACCACGGCGGGCGTGGCGCGGCTCGTGCTTGTCGGCATGCCCGATGGCTCCGCTGCGGCGGCGTTGATCCGCAAGCTCGGTTTCGACGGATCGATCGAAGTACGCAATACGGCACAGGACGCGCGCGAACTATGTGCGTGCGAGGACACTCTCGCCCTCGTTCCAAACGACCACGCCGCCTCGTCCCTGGGCGCGGTGGGGGTTCCGGCGGATCGGATTCTTGAGTGGCGCCACGTCTTCGACAACTTGCGGCTCATCAACCCCATCGGCGCCGCAGTGGCGACACGGCGCGCGCGCGCGGTGGCTGCGGCAACTTCGGCACAGGACGCGCGGGTCGCGTGAGCTCTCGATGAAAGTCGTGATCCTGGCGGGTGGATACGGCACGCGGCTCTGCGAAGAAAGCCATTTGCGTCCAAAACCCATGGTTGAAATCGGCGGGCGGCCGATCCTGTGGCACATCATGAAGCTGTACTCGGCCCACGGACTTTTTGAGTTCGTGATCGCGTGTGGTTACAAGGGTTATGCGATCAAGGAGTACTTCGCCAACTACTTTCTCTACATGTCGGATGTCACGTTCGACATGGCGGATAACCATATGGAGGTCCACCAGCGCAAGGCCGAGCCCTGGCGCGTCACCCTTGTGGATACGGGCGAAGCGACGCTGACCGGCGGCCGTTTGAAGCGCCTTGCGCACTACATCGCGGACGACGAGGCGTTTTGCCTCACCTACGGCGACGGCGTCGCGGATGTCGACGTGCGGGCTCAGATCGCGTTCCACAAGAGCCATGGCAAGTGGGCGACGGTGACGGCGGTGGAACCTCCGGGGCGCTACGGCGCGCTCGACCTCGACGGATCGCGCGTCAGGGGCTTCCGCGAGAAGCCCCGGGGCGATGGTGCGCGCATCAACGGAGGTTTTTTCGTCCTGTCTCCGCGCTGCCTCGGATTGATCGAGGGTGACACCACGGCGTGGGAAAAAGAGCCCCTCGAAGCGCTCGCCCGCAACGATCAACTGCGCGCGTTCCACCACGACGGTTTTTGGCAACCGATGGACACCCTGCGCGACAAAAACCAGCTGGAAAGTCTGTGGTTGAGCGGCGCGGCGCCCTGGAAGTGCTGGTGAAATCCATGTGGCAGGGTACAGCGGTACTCGTGACCGGCCACACCGGTTTTAAGGGCGCGCGGCTAACCCTGTGGCTTGCGGCGCTCGGGGCAAAGGTCCACGGCTACGCCCTCGATCCCGAGCGGGACGATCACCTGTTTGGCATTGCCGGGGTGGCCGCGTGCTTGCAATCCGACGAGCGCGGCGACATCCGCGATGCCGAGCGCCTCGCCGCCTGCGTTGCCCGCACCGCGCCTCGTTTTGTGTTTCACCTTGCGGCCCAGGCGCTCGTTGGGCGCGCGCACGACGATCCCGTGGGAACGTTCGCCGCAAACACGATGGGGACCGTGCACCTGCTCGATGCCGTGCGGCGTGCGCGCGGCGTGGCCGCCGTCGTGGTCGCGACGACCGACAAGGTGTACGCCAACGGCGAACGCGGCGAACGCTTCGTTGAGAGCGATGCGTTGGGCGGCAGCGAACCCTACGGCGCCAGTAAGGCGGCCTGCGAACTCGCGGTAGAGGCTTACCGCGAAAGCTACTTCGACGGCGTGAATGCCACGCGCGTCGCCACGGCTCGCGCGGGCAACGTGATCGGCGGTGGCGATTTTTCGCCCGATCGGCTGGTTCCCGACTGCCTGCGCGCGCTCGAAGCCGGCCGTGCCATCGCCCTGCGCTCCCCCGGCTCGATTCGGCCGTGGCAGCACGTCGACGACCCTTTGAGCGGATACCTGCGGCTCGCCGAGGTGCTCGCGGGCGAGGGTGGAGCGGCCCACGCGCGCGCGTGGAACTTCGGCCCCGGTCCCCGGGCCGAGGTGTCGGTTGCAGTGCTCGTCGGCCGGCTCGCCCACCACTTCGGCGCCGAGTCCGTGCCTGCGGAGCGCGCAGCCGCGTTCGGACGCGAAGCGCATACCCTTCGACTCGACAGCACCCGAGCGTTGCGGCACCTGTGCTGGGCACCTGAAATCGATCTTGATAGCGCCCTTTACCGAACGGTCGCCTGGCATCGGGCGTGGCGCACCGGAGCCGACATGGTGCGGCTCACGGCCGACGACATTACCGCAGGAATCGCCGCCCGGGGCGCGTGCAGGGCGGCATGAACACTCGCATCCTGCGCCATCCCACCGCGATCGCGGGCCTCGAGCGGTTGGAACGTCTTCCGGTGGCGGATGCCCGCGGGCGGCTTGAGCGTGTGTTTTGCGCGGGCGAGCTCGCGCCGCTCCTCGGCGCTGCGCGTATTGAACAGATCAATCGCACCAGCACCCGCCGAGCCGGAACGGTGCGCGGCTTGCACTTCCAACGGCCGCCGGATGCGGAGCGCAAGTTCGTGACGTGCCTGCGTGGCCGCATCTTCGACGTGGTGGTCGACCTGCGCGCGGGCTCGCCGACGTTCCTGACGTGGCACGCCGTGGTGCTCGACGCCGCGGAGCCGTTTGGACTGAGTGTGCCCCCCGGTTGTGCCCACGGTTTCCAGGCGTTGTGCGATGACGTCGATCTGCTCTACCTCCACACGGAACCCTGGCGGGCGCACAGCGAGGCGGGCATCCACCCGCTCGAGCCCCAACTCGGAATCCCTTGGCCGCTGCCGGTGCGGGATCTTTCGCCGCGGGACCAAACACATCCCGCTTTGGATGGGTGTTTTGCGGGCGTGAGCCTGTGAGCGCGGCCGCGACCTGCAGGGGCTGCGGTGGCGGCGAGCTCGCGCCGTTCCTGGACCTGGGCAGCGCTCCGCCCTCGAATCGCTACCTGACCGAGCGTTCCCTCGGGGAACCCGAACCCTGGCTGCCCCTGCGCGTGGTGCTGTGCGCGGCGTGCGGGTTTGCCCAGACCGTCGATGCACCGCAGCCTGAGAGTCTGTTCGATGGGAATTACGTGTATCTGAGCGGATGTTCGCAGTCGTGGCGCACGCACGTCGAAGCCTATGCGGCGGCTGTGGCGGCGCGTTACGACCTCGGGCCGGATTGTTTTGCGATCGAGATCGCGGCGAACGACGGCACGCTGCTGGAACGTTTGCACGCGCGCGGTTGGGACACCCTCGGAATCGAGCCGACGGCAGTCCCCGCCGCGTTGGCGCGGGGGCGCGGACTTGCGGTCATCGAGCGCTTTTTTGACGTCGAGCTCGCCCGCGAAATCGTGCGCGAGCACGGCCGTGCACACCTCGTCGTGGCCAACAACGTGCTTGCGCATGTGCCCGATCCCTACGCCTTCGCATGCGGAGTGCGTGAGCTGCTGTTGCCTGCGGGCGTCGCTACCTTCGAGTTCCCGCATCTGCTCAACCTCGTCGAAGGTCTGCAGTTCGACACCGTGTACCACGAGCACTACGCGTACCTCAACCTGGGTGCCGTGCGGCGGCTGTTCGAGCGCGCGGGATTGGTTGTGTTCGACGTGGAAACACTGTCGACCCACGGCGGCAGCCTGCGTGTGCACGCGGGACGGGCGGACGGTCTGCCGCGCGCCATCGACGCCGCGGTCGCGCGCCAGATCGCGGCGGAAGATGCGAGTGTGTGGCTGCGTCCCGGATCGGCCGCGAAGTTTCAAACGCGGGTCGAAGGTGTCAAGGACGTTTTCCTCGCTGCGCTCCTGCACGCCAAAGCGTCTGGTCAGCGTGTGGCGGCGTACGGCGCTGCAGCGAAGGGCAACACCCTTTTGAACTTCGCCGGCGTCCGGACGGACCTCCTGCGAATGGTCGCCGACCGCAACCCCGAAAAGGTCGGCAAGTGGCTGCCGGGGAGCCGCATTCCGATCGTCGACGAGGCCGCACTCCACCGGTTTGAACCTGATCTCGTCGTGCTGCTGCCCTGGAACCTGCGCGACGAACTCGAACAACAGCTCGCCGGCGTCCGGGCGTGGGGTGGCCGGCTCGCGGTCGCGGTTCCCACATGGACGGTGTTGTCATGAGCGGTACTCTGCTTCGCAGCGGCCGCGTCCGGCCCGCAACCGTGCTCGTGACGGGCGCGTCGGGGTTTGTGGGCCGCCACGTCGTGGCGACACTTCGCGCGCGGGGGCACGACGTGCTCGCCCCCGATCGACACACGCTCGACCTGTTCAACGGCTCCGCGGTGCGCCGGTGGATGGAGCGCGCGCGACCGTCGGGTCTCATCCACCTCGCCTGGTGCACCGATCCCGCGGACTATCGCCACTCGCCGCTGAACCAAAGCTGGCTCGACGTCAGCACGCTTCTGCACGGACTTTTTTGCGCCAACGGCGGCGTGCGGGCCGTTTTTGCGGGGAGCTGCGCCGAATACGACTGGAGCGCGGGTGTGTGCAGCGAAGACACACCCTGTGTGTCACCGGGCGACGCCTATACACGTGCGAAGATCGCGCTGGGGCAGCAGGTGCTCGGAACTCCGAACACCGTCTGGGCACGGCTCTTTTTCCTCCTGGGACCGGGTGAAAGTGGCGGCCGTCTTGTGCCGTCCCTCGCCGCGGCGCTTGCCCGCGGCGAACGTGGCGAAATCGGCCCCGGGCACCTGCGGCGGGACTTTCTGGACGTGCGCGATGCGTCTCGGGCGCTGGTTGACCTCTTTGAGTGTGAGTTCGAAGGCACGGTCAACGTGGGATCCGGCGCCGCCCTCGCCGTCGCGGACGTTGCGCTCGCCGTTGGCCGACTCTTGGGCGCCACAGAACGTGTCGGTATCGGCGAGCGAGCGGCTCCGGTCGATGCCACCCCGCTCGTCCTCGCCGACATCCGCCGACTCGTCGCAGCAACGGGTTTTGCACCGCGTTACACCCTCGACGAGACCTTGCTCGCGGCCCTCACGCCCGATTTGAACCATGCCTGACGTCGTGCAACACCACTGCCTTGCCTGTGGACTTCCCGGAGCATTCGACATGTTCGAGCGCCGCGGTGTCGCGGTCCATCAGAACCTCGTGCTGACAGAGCCCGTGGCCGCGCGGGCGTTCTGTCGCGGCGACCTCGCGATGGTGTATTGCCCCGCGTGCGGCTTTGCCTGGAACCGTTTGTTCGATCCGTCCAAGATCGATTATTCGGGACGTTACGACAATCGCCAGGAGTACTCGGGGTGTTTTGAACAGCACTTGGGGCAGCGTGCGCAGCGGGTGATGGCCGCACTGGGCACTCCCAGCGCTCACATCGTCGAAGTGGGCTGCGGGAAGGGAGCGTTCATAGAGCGTCTGCTGGGTATGGCGACCGGCTGGACCGGAACGGGCGTCGATTCGAGCTACCTTGGCGCTCCCGTCGGGCTCGGTGGACGGTTGCGGTTCCGGCGCCAACACTTCGATGGGGGGAACCTGGCCGGTTCTACTCCGATCGACGCTCTGGTTGCGCGGCACGTCATCGAGCACATCCCCGATCCGGCGCAGTTTCTGAGCGACCTGCGCGCCGCCATAGCGCCCGGGACACGCCTTTTCCTTGAGACACCGGACCTGGGGTGGATCCTCGCCCGTCAGGTACCGTTCGACTTTTTCTACGAGCATTGCTCCCTATTTACGGCGCACGCGTTGCGTACGCTGCTCGAGCGCTGTGGCTTCCAAGTCCAGCGCGTGGACGCGGTGTTTGGCGACCAGTACCTTTGGATCGAAGCCGAAGCCACGGGTGTGTTCGACCCGTGGCACGCGGAGCGCGGCGTGGAAGACGCGCGCGGGGATGCCGTGGCGGGACTTTTGGACTTCGCGCCTTATGCGGCCGGGTTCCAGGATCGCTTCGACGCGATTTTGCGGCATTGGCAGTTGCGCTTGCCCGCACTCGCGGCGCGTGGCCCGGTCGTGATTTGGGGCGCCGGCGCCAAGGGTGCGACGCTAGCGGAATGGATCGACCCCATTCATCGGTTCCTCGCCGCCGCCGTTGACCTCAATCCCAACAAGCAGGGGCGCTACCTCGCGGGCTCGGGGCTGGCCGTCATCGCGCCCGCACAACTGTGCCGGTTGGGGCCCGCCGCGGTGTTTCTGCCAAACCCCAACTACCGCGGCGAAATCCAAGTGGAACTCGCCCGGCTCGGCCTCGAACCCGTGCTGCTCGATCCGCTGCTCATCGACGCACCTCTTGCCCTGCGGCCCGCCTCGTGAACGTCCACACGACAACCACGTCCGCCACCGACGCGGCGGTCCCCGAACACGAAGCGTTCCGGTCCGCGTGCCGCGCGGAGGTTGCGGCGCAGGCGGCCGATCGGGAGCTGCGCGCGCTCAGTTCCGCGTGGCTCGTGCGCGCCAGCGAACGGCGCTACTCCTACCACTTCCGCGCCTGTGGTTTGCCCATCATCCAGTTCCCCCAGGACATCGTCGCGCTGCAGGAGTTGCTGTGGGAGGTGCAACCGGACCTCGTGGTTGAGACCGGCGTCGCGCGCGGTGGGTCGCTCGTGATGTATGCGTCGCAGCTCGTCCTGCACGAGTGCGCGGCGGCTGCGGGTGCCGCGCCTGCCGCCCAACCGCGCCGGGTGCTCGGCATCGACATCCATATCCGCCCCGAGAACCGCGCGGCGATCGAAGCACATCCCTTTGGATCGCGCATCGAGCTCATCGAGGGCTCGTCGGTGGATCCAACGGTGGTGGCGAAGGTGCATGCCCGCGCCGCCCAGGCCGAGCGTGTGCTCGTATGTCTCGACTCGAACCACACACACTCCCACGTGCTCGCCGAGCTCATGGCGTACGCACCGCTCGTCGCGCTCGGCAGTTACCTCGTGGTGTTCGACACCGTTGTTGAGCATTTGCCCAAAGCGCTGTATCCCGATCGGCCCTGGGGCCCAGGCGACAATCCCCTCACCGCGGTGCGGGAGTTCCTGGCTCACCATCCGGAGTTCGAGGTGGACCGCAGCATCGACCAGCGTCTGCTGCTGACCGTGGCACCCGAGGGGTTCCTCAAGCGCGTGCGGTGAGGCGCGTGCAGCTCACGATCACGCTTGCGCGAGCGCCGCGAGCAGGATCGGGCCGAGGTCTGCGGCTTTTTTGGCGCCGATGCCTTCGACGAGCAGCAACTCGTCGGCGTTGCTCGGCCGGCGCCGTGCTAGGTCGACCAAAGTGCGGTCGTTGAACAGGATGTAGGGTGGCACGGCGCGCTCCCGCGCGAGCCGCCGGCGCAGACCGCGGAGCCGCTCCACGAGGTCCGAATCCACGTCGGGTGCGTCGACGATCGGGGCGGGCCGAGAGCGCTCGCGGCCCGCGCGCGAGGGCGGCGTCGCCGGTGCGACAAACGCCACGTTTTCTTCGCCGCGCATCACTCGCACGCCGGATGCGCTCAAGGAGAGGGTCGGGTAGTTGCCGCGCGCGACCACCAGGTGCCCCTTCGAAACGAGTTGATCGATCAGCGAGCGCACGAAAGGTGCCGCAAGATCCTTGAGCAGGCCGAAAGTCGTGAACCGGTCGTGGCCGACCTCCACGAGCTTGGCCGTGCGCGCGCCGCGCAGAACTTCCGTCACATGGCTCGCGCCGTAACTTTGCCGGCAGTGGACGACTGCGCTTAGGATCTTCTGCGCGATCACCGACGCGTCCTGTACGGATTCGAGCTCGCCCAAGCAGACGTCGCATCCGCCGCACCCCTCGCCCGAAGCGCGTAAGTATTGGCCGCCGAAGTGTTCCACCAGGAAGCGGTGGCGGCACGTCGTTCCTCCCGCAAACGTCCACATCTCGCCAAGACGCTCGAGCGCGTGTTCGAGTTCGTCGCGGGCGCTGCCGATGCCCGCCGCGACCGCTTCCGCGGTGCTGCGCTCCATCAACTGGCGCCAGCCGTGGAAATCGGACCCCGAATAGAACAGCACACACTCCGCCGGCAAACCGTCGCGCCCCGCACGTCCGGTCTCCTGGCTGTACTGCTCGACACCCTTTGGCAGCGAGGCGTGCACGACAAACCGCACGTCGGAACGGTCGATGCCCATGCCGAAGGCCACCGTAGCGACCACCACGTCGAGGCGTTCCGAGAGGAACATCTCCTGGACCCGGCGGCGTTCCTCGTTTACAAGCCCCGCGTGGTAGGGCAGGCAACGCACCCCGCGGCGGGCGAGATTGGCAGCGATCTCTTCGGTGTCCGTGCGGCGCAGCGCGTACACGATGCCCGCTTGCCCCGCGTGGCGCACGATCACGTCGTGCACCTGGCGCACAAGATCGCCGCGCGGTCGGATGCGATAGGTCAGGTTGGGACGGTCGAAGTCGCCCACGAGCTGCACCGCATCCGCGATGCCGAGTTCGGCAAGGATGTCGCCGCGCACCCGCGGTGTGGCGGTGGCTGTCAGCGCGAGGATCGGCACGTGGGGCGCACGTCGGCGCAGCTCGCCGAGTTGGCGGTACTCCGGCCGGAAATCGTGTCCCCAGTGGCTGATACAGTGCGCCTCGTCCACCGCAATCGACGCGAGGCCGGCGCGTAGAAGTCCCTCGGCAAAACCGGGTGACGCGAGGCGCTCGGGGGAGCAGAACAGGAGCTTGATCGCTCCGGCGCGCAGCCGTTCCCAGACACCCGCCTGTTCCGCGGGACTCAACATGCTGTTGAGTGCGGCGGCGGGCACACCGTGGCCCTCGAGGCTGCGCAGTTGGTCGGCCATCAACGCGAGCAGGGGACTCACGACGAGCGTGAATCCGTCGAGCACGAGCGCCGGCGCTTGGTAACACAGGCTTTTGCCGCCACCCGTCGGAAGGACGACGAGCGCATCGCGGCCCGCGAGCACCGCCGCCATGGCTTCGGCCTGCAAGGGCCGCAGATCGTCGAAACCGAACGTCTGCGCGATGGCCGCCCGCAGGGTCTGCAGGCGCTCGGCGACGGCAGTAGCGTCGAGGGCTGTGCGGGGCGGCGCGGGTGCGGGCGGCGAGCCGGGCACACCCCGGGCGCCGTCCGTCACCTCAGCCCAGGGCAATGCGTCGATGTCATGGTTCACGGGAAGTCGCGGCTACCCGTTATTGAACCGCAACACCGTGCCGGGTCCAAGTTTGATCCGCGCTGCGCGGGGCGTTTGGCAGCACGAACGGATACACTTCAGAAGCGGCTCTCCCCCGCCCTTAGCCCGTCCCTGGAGCAGACCATGGCACACCGACCCGCCCGACCGCTCGGCTTAGTCCTCGCGCTGGCTGCTATCGCACCCTCCGTCGCTGCCCACGCGTCGACCGCTCAGGTGCCGTGCGAGGTCTTGCGGTTGGAAAGTCCCCATGCGCCGGTGGATGGCCACTTCGGGCACGCGCTGGCCGTCCGGGGTGATCGCATGGTGGTGGGCATGTACAGCCACACGCTGGACCCCAATTACGGCTCGGCGTTTGTGTTCGACCGCGTTGGCGCTTCGTGG
>JBBRWC010000052.1:0-28565 GCA_038246255.1 Planctomycetota bacterium | reverse complement strand
TGTCGCTCCGCACCGCGATTTTGCGCCCCACGGAAGTTCTGCGACCCACGGCGACGAGCGTAGCGCGCCGCAGCCAGCCGACGAAGCTCGCCGCAGCCAACCCGCACGCGCCGCCCAAACCCGCGCCACCTTGCCACGGCGCGCCCCTCCGGCTACCGTTTGCGCCCCACACCCCGCGCCTGGGCGCCGGGTGGGCCCCGCGGAGAGGTGGCAGAGTGGCCGAATGCGCTAGATTGCTAATCTGGTGTCTTGGGTAACCGGGACCGAGGGTTCGAATCCCTCCCTCTCCGCCATTTTCCCAAGGGGCCCGGCCATTTTCCCAAGGGGCCCGGCCATTCCCCACGGGCAAGGTCTCCATGGGGGTGACCCCGCGCCGGGCGCCAGTTTTGCCGTTGGGGTTGATACCTGAGCGCGCTGCTGCAGTCCTCTTGGGGTGCGCGGCGGAGAGTCTGGCGAAGGGTCGGGTGAGGGCGAGCCGTGGGAGGTGCGTCTTGCGCGACTTGTTTGGGTGGCGCGTCCGGGGTTGCTTGCGTTTGTGCGGCGGCGGTTTCCTGCGGCGCTGCGGGGGCGGCTCGATCCTGAAGACATCGTCCAGGACACGTTGATCCTGGCCATTCAGAAGCTCGCCGACGGCGCGCGCAGCGATGTCGAAGTGCAGCGTTGGCTCGCCGCGACGGCGCGCCACCGGTTGTGGCGCGCGCTGCGTCAGATGGCGCAGCGGTCGGCGCTGTGGACGCCCCTCGATGGGGACGAGCCCATCGCGGCGCCCGCGCGCGATGCGCCACAGGCGCAGGAGGATGTGCGGCAGCTGGCCCGCGCCTTGGCGACGCTTCCGGAGCGCGCGCGGCGGGTGCTTTGGATGCGCAGGCTCGAGGGCCGCAGTTGGGCAAAGATCGTGGCGATCCTCGGATTGCCGTCAATTGGAGCCGCGCAACAGCTTGAGCGGCGGGCGCGCGGCGAATTGGCGCGCCGGCTCGGATTGGACGCAGGACCGAGCCTGCGGTCGCGCCCCGACGACGCGAATCCCGCGGGCGGGCCGACCCACCAACGCCCCTGATTTCGAAGTTTTCGCGTCAGTTTGACGGGCCCCGGTGAATATAGAGGGTGAGCGCAGCTCTTCCGCGCACGGGGGCTGGTCGCTTGAGTCCAGACGGGCTGCTTTGTCGGTTTGTCGGCGACGCCAGGAACTGATGGCGGTCCGCGCCCGCGTTCAAAGGCCGGTGAACTGAGCAGGTCGGGACGGGAGTGCTCGCAACGCGGTTCAAAGGGGACTGGCGTCACCGTTCAAACCAAAGTCAAAGGGGGCGGGCGCGGGTTGGCGCGTTCGCCCTCGTCCGCGTCCAATGCAGTTGAGGATCTTGGCATGGGTACAACTCACTTCCGTCGCCATCCGCTGGCTGCGCCTCTCGTCGTGCTGCTCGTGGGTGGAGCGGTATGGGCACTCGTTGGTTGGGGCGGAACCCGCGGGTGGTGGCGAGGTTCCGCAGCGGAAGTCACGCGGGGGGGTGCTGAACTCGAAATGGGGGCGAACCCTGCCAGCGGGGTCGTATTCCACGGGGCCCTCGACGTGACGGAGACACGCGCGGGCCGCCGGTTGGTCGCGGAGGATTCGAAGGAGCAGAACACGGCGTTCGCGGGGGAACTCGGGATGCCGTCGCCGCCTACGAATCCGGCCGAACTCGCAAACTTTGTCGGCTGGATGCGCAGCGTCCCGCGGGAGGACCTGCTCCGTCTCACCAATGCGGAGTACAAGTTTAAACCCAGCGCGCTGGTGGAGTTGCTGCGAGGGCTCGATGGCCCGTGGGTGGTTCCGGCAATGGGCGACCTTGCCGTCGGGGAGACCGATGACCTCGTCCGTGCGGCACTTGTGCGTGCAGTGTGCACCGCGCTGTGCTGTGGACGGCTTCGAGATCCGGCGTACGGCCCGTTGATCACACGGCTTCTGCCGATTTTTGCAGCGGAGCAGTCGGATCCGTTCGAAGTGGGCAGCGACATCGTCTCGCGGCTCTACGAGATTTCACTGACCCAAGGAGTGGACTACGGCGCGGCCCTGATGCCGCTGCTCGAGACGGCCGACAATCCTGACCTGCTTGTGCATGGGTTCTTGCTGCTCGGCAGTGGGCCCGAGGCCCGCGAGTTGGTTGTCCGTAGCCTGGTTGAACACACGAGCCCGGAGGGCCGGTTCGGTGCGTTGGAGGCTCTGCGACTCGGCGACGGACTGTCCGCGGACGAACTCGCACAGATCAGTCTCGATGCCATTGCCGTCGAGGAGAATCCGCGCAACAAAGTGCTCCTCGTGGAAATGTTGGGCAGCCGCGGAGGAGCGGGCGGAATCGAAGCGCTCCACGGCATGCTGCTCGGTGGGGACGACGGTCTCGCGGCGCTCGCGGCGCCGATGCTGGCGCTTGCGTCTTCGCCCGACGACGCGTTGGAAATGCTCGATCAGGCGATCGATCGCCTCAGCGTGGACTTGAACACGATGGACGGCGCCGAAGCTCAGCATCCAAAAGCGCGGCGCGAGCGCGAAGCGGCGCTGTGGCGAGCCATTGCCGCGGTGCCTGGTCCCGAAGCCATGGAGCGGTTGCTGGACGCCGCCCGCGATTCGGACCAGCCCGCGGAGCGGCGGGTGATGGCCCTCAGTGGCTTGGGCATGCGGGAACTCGACGCGACCACGATTGGGGAACTGCGCGAATGGGTGCAGGGAGACCAACCGCCGGAACTCCGAGCCGAGGCGCTGAAGTGGCTCGCATTGGAGGGTGCCACGGCTTCCGCGGGCGGGAGCGCCGCAGGCGACGGTGTCGCCGGAAGCAACACCGCGGGGTTGGGCGACGAGGACTTGCGGGCGCTGGCGGCCACCGATCCCGCTCCCGAAGTGCGCGCCCAGGCCGTGGCCATGGCGGCCCTTCGTCCGAACGCCGACACCAGGGGTTGGCTAGAGGAGCGCTTGCTGACGGACCGATCCCCTGAGGTTCGCGCCCAAGCGCTAGGCGCACTCGTTATGCATGCCCATTACACGGGGGACGGGGACGGCGTACTGGGCCATTTGCAGCGCGCACGCCGCTTGGTGGCGGATCCCGAACTGCTGGCGCTTTTGGACCAGGGGGAAGAGATGGTGCGCGGGTTTGACCCGCGTCGCCTCGAGTTGGAGTTGGAGCGCGAGGCCGCGTTCTACGCGCGGGTTGCGCCGATGATGGGCGGATCCGCCGGGCACGCGGCGAAGCGGCAGGCGGCCATGCAGGCCCAGTGGGTGGCGGCCTTGCGCGCGGGCAGTCAATGAACAGGGGTTAGCGTCACCGATGCGGAGGGGACAATGCCGCGCGCCCAGCCTTGGCCCTCAAGCCGCCACCATGACGGGCCTGCGCCGGCCCAATGGAGTGTGCCGATCTCCATCCGCTGGCCGGACTCGGGCACGTCCGAGCCCGTCGTGTTGATGGAGATGCGTTGGGAAGCGGTCGTTTCGAACTGCACGTCTTCTTCGGCGAGTTCGGAGGGTGCCTCGAACCAAACCAGCCGCGTCGCGCCCATCCCGATGGCGTCGCGGTCAGGGGTGTATACCCCGCCCGTTCCCGGATGCAGACGGATGCCTGCGATCGCCACCTCGTCGATCCACCAACCGCCTTCGGTCAGGTGGCAGCCACCGTTGGCCGTGAATGTCTCACCCCAAACCATGATCAAGTTGCCGTGGCTACCACTTGCCGGAACGGGGTATGCCGGCAGGTCAAAATCGAAGGTGGGGTCCAGGATGGCGACGGGCCCTGTGTGTCCCGCGATCGTGATCGAACCTCCACCCCCCACACCTTTCGACCCTTCAGCATTTAGCCAGCGGCGCGAAACCGTCACATGGGGCTCTACGATGGCCACCGGCCCTGACGCGGGCGGCAGTGCTGTCGATCCCGAGCGCAACCGATTGGTGTGTTGTCCCGCGCTGCAGCGGGTGGACGCCGGGTAGCGGCAACGCGCCTCGTAGTAGGCTCCGCGCGAGTTCTGGATGTATCGGCCGTGCTCGTCGGCGAGGCCGAACTCCAGGTCGACGAGCGCGATACCGCCTTCAACTTGCCCACCGAAGTGCACTCCCCACTTGATGGGCGCTGCGTTGTACGAAGTTCCCGACGCGTCCTGCGCTCCGACGAATGCGCCGCGGACGACGAGCGGGCCCGGGGCAAGATCGTCTGCTCCGTTGCCGAAGGCGGAAGAGGCGCCCTTGGAAGCGCGCAGGTCCGACTCGATCCACAGAGCGGGCGTGGCGGCACCCCGCACTCCGATACCCCCGATCGCTGATCCGCGCACGAGCACCGGCCCACGGTGGCTTACCGCGCCGCCCAGCCAGTTGTCGAATCCAAGCACGGCGCCGGGCAGCCGCGCGCTCCCGGCGGGCCCCACGTTGACGGTCCCCCACGGCCCCGCAGCCTCGATCGCTTCCCATAGCGCCTTCGACGTTTGCCCCCCGCGGTGGACCGCGCCCCCGACGCGCACGTCCCAGGTTTCGCCGACAGCGGTCAGCTCGACCTGGGCCCCGTGGAAAAGGGGCGCGATATCGAGTTAGGGTTGGTCGAGCGCGGCGAGGATCAGCGCGGAGGTCTCCTCGAGCGCCCCCGGAAGGGCCGCCCAGTTGGCGGCGAGGATCGTCCGCGCCTCGGTCGCGATCTCCTCTGCGCGGGCGCGCGGCGCAGAGGGGGGCGTGGGGCCTGCCGCCAGCGCTGGCGCGTCCGCGAGGGCCATGGCCGCGATTGCGATCGCGATTGCCACGGGCGCGAGCCCATTTAACAACCGGTGGGGGAATTGGGCGGGCGGCATTGGTGCGGGGGTGGCTGGACGGTGCGCGGCGGGGTCCACCCCTGGGGATAGACCCTGTGTGGCCCGCGCCACACGGTAGCGCGATGGGGGCTATTCATGGGATGGCCCGTTCGGAACGGGCGAGCAGAGAGGGGCGGGGTGGGGGGCATGTAACGAATTCCAGGATCCAGATCGCCATGCAAGCTGTACGCGGGTAAGAATTTGCCCCGTTCGAGCCTTGTCAACCCCTTCGCGGTCCCCCTCCCATGTCCAAGCTGAAGATCGTCCTCTATCAACCCCAACAGGTGAACCAGGATCTGGGCCAGTTCACGAGCTACGACATGCTGCCGCTCGAGATGCTGCACATCGCAGCAATCCCGGACGCGCAGGGGCACGAGGTGGTGGTCATCGACGCCTCCCTTTACAGCCACGACGAGGCCCACCGGCGAGCGCTCGAAGCTTGCGAGGGTGCCGACATTTTCGGCACCACGGCGATCCTCGGTTTCATGGTCGCGGATGGACATCGCATCGCCGAGAAGGTCCACGCACGCCATCCGCGCGTTCGGATCATCGCAGGAGGCTGGTTCGCGAGTTGTCTTCCGGAGGCCTACCTTTCCACCGGCGTTTACGAAGCGGTGTGCATGGGCCAGGGGGAACTCACGTTCCGCGACTACGTGCACGCGGTCGAATCCGGTGCCGACCTTCTGGGCGTGCCGGGTCTCGCGCTGTGGCGCGACGGTAGGGTCGTGCTCAGCGAACACCGTCCGGTGGTCGGGTGGGAGCAACTGCGCAACGCCGCCTGGCATTTGATGGACATCACGCCCTACCGCGAGCGTCAGATGCGCCCGGGTGCTCGGGAAGCGCGCAATCGCATGCCCTCGCCGCCGTCGGCGGGGAAAAACGGGAAGTACTTCGGCATCAGCTACTTCTCGAGCTTCGGTTGTCCGGAGCCGTGTAGCTTCTGCTGCTCTCCGCTTGTCACCAACCGCCGCTGGAAAGCGATGCCGGCGGATCGGATGCTCGACGACCTCGCCGATCTCAAACAGCGTTGGGGATTCGACGTGGTCCGCTTCCAGGACGCGAACTGGGGCGTCGCCGAAAAGCGTCTGCGTGAGTTCTGCGAAGGCATGCAGGCACGCGACCTGCGGTTTGAGTGGAGCACGACGTTCGAGGTCAACAACCTCTTGCGGTACAAGCCCCAGACGCTTGACCTGATGCGCGACACGGGTCTCTACGTCGCATGTGTCGGCGCCGAGACCGCGCTGCCCGACATGATGGAGCGTGTCGGTAAACCGATCGGCGAGGGCGACACGCTTGCCGCTGCGCGGCTTCTGCACGAGCGCGACGTCGTCACCTCGCTGACCTACATCATCGGCTACCCCGGCGAGACCGAAAAGTCGATGCTCGCCACCCTCGACCAGGCGCGCACGATCCTGCACCACTGCCCGTCGGTGTCCGCGCACGTGTACCCGTTCCGCCCGATCCCCGGCAGCCAGGAGTACGAGCTCGCGGTCAAGGAGCACAGCTACCAGCCCCCGAAGGATCTCGAGGCCTGGGGCCACCAGCTCGAATACCACGTCATGGAGACGTGGAAGGACAACATCCCCGCGTCGGTGCACAAGCGCTGGCGTCTGTACTACCAGTACGCATCGTTCGTGCACGGTCTCGTGCGCCCCAAGCGCGGCCTGATCGAGAAGATCGCCGAATGGCGCATCAAGACAGGGGATTACCGGCTGCCTGTCGAGCTGAAGGCGTTCTACCTGATGGACAAGGTGTTCGGCTGGGGGTCGCACAAGGAGGACGAAAAGCAGACCTGGATCATGGCCTCGGAGAACGAGCGCGTGACCATGGTCGACTCGACCGCCCGCGAGCCAGCTGGCGCGGCGAACTGACAGCGGGCGAGCCGGCAGTCGGCCCCCGCCGCGGTCATCCGACACTCCCCAAGGTTCCCTCCGGGCACTAAACCCACAGGCGGTTAGGCCCGCTTCGGAACTCGGTGGGGGCTGCTTGGGCTCAAAGTGGGCCGTGACGATCAGTTGTTCGCGGCGTAGGGGAGTGACGAGTGGTGCAGCACAATGCGGAGCTTGCCATCGGGCCCGCGCATGTACCCGAAGGACTTGTCCACCATCACCGTCTGTCCGTCGCGATCGGTGACCCACACGTTGCCCTGGCTGAGGGCCACGTCGCCATGCACGAAGATGGCGGCGTTCTCAAAGCGCACTTGAGTCCAAGGCTTGAGAGCAAATCCAGCGTCTTGCGCGTAGTTGCGGTCGCCGCCCGCGAAGTACGCCAGGGCTCCAGCGGCATCGTTGCGAAAGGTTTGGGCGCCGCTCGCGAGGGTCGGCTTGAACAGAACTGGCGTGCTCGCGTAGGCGTAGAGGTTGCGGATCACTTGTTGGGCGACCGGACGTGGATCGGCGCCGTCGGCCTTGGCCTTCCCGATGGCCACGAGGCCGTCGCCCCAGGCCCGCTGGGCTGCCTCGATTTCCGACTGGGTGATGGGATCGCCGCTGAGGCCAGAACCCTGGGATCGGACGTCTCCCGTGCTTCGGCAACCGACAGCGAAACTCGACAGGAAGAGCGTGCAGAAAACGACGCCTAGGGATAGGGAGTTCTTCATGGGCGCGCGTTGTAGGACCTGTCGGGGCAGGAGTGAAGCTAAACCGGCGATGTTCGGACGGGCAACCCTCCTGGGGGGCTGCCTGACACGTGGATCCGGCCCCCCGGGGCGATTGGAGTCTCCCCTGGTTTCAAGGTTTCCTTGGGCCTGCCCTCTGGGCCGACGCTGAGGTGGCTCGGGGAGCCGCGCCGGACCGCATTCCGACCGGGCTCGCCCTGCGGGCTCTGTCGTCGGTGAGCGAGGGCGATCAGGCCAATCTGGCGGACCGTTTCGCGGATTCTCTCATCCAACAGCAGCGTCGCCGATCCGAAGTGACTTTTGGATCGGCCGCGCTCGATTATGGCGGCGTCAGCGCTGTGAGTTGCGCTCGCCCAGGTCGAGGGCGCGGCGCGTCGGTTCGGCGGCGGCGCTCCGCGGACGCGGCAAAGGCGCCGGCGGATCCGGGCGGCGTTCGACTCCCGATTTGGGCTGCGGGCCGAGGCTGCGCGACCGCGCGTCGCCCGCAAAGGGATCCGCCTGGTCGAGGATCCCAAGCGACGTCGTGAGGTCGTCGTCGATGCGACTCTCGTCGAGCTCGAACCCACCGTTCTCGTCGTCGGCGTGCGGGTGGCGCGCGATCGCTCCGTAGAGGTCGGCGGCAGGCGCGCAGTCGAGGTCGAACGAGAGCACTTCAAGCGAGTCCTCGTTGGCTTCGTCCCCGGGCGCGAACGCGCGCATTTGCGCGGCGAGCGACGGTTCGGACCCTACGGCTCGGCTCAAGCGCTCGTCGCTGCGCGGAGCGCGCGGCGCGGCCGGTGCTGCAGGAACGGCCGGTGCAACGGGCTTCACAGGTGCCGCGGCGACCTTTAGCGCCGCGCTGGCTGGCGCATGCCGCGCAGCGGGCGATGCCGCGAGTGGGTGCAGTTCGGGCGCGGCGTGGGGCGCGTGCGGGGATGCGGTGCGTGCCGTCCCCGTCGTTTGGGCCAGCACGGACCGCGTGCTGTGTGCGAGCGCGGCAATGCGTTCGTCGAGCCCATCCACGTGCTGGTCCAGGCGTCGTTCGATGCGCCGCTCGAGTTCCAGTCCCAGCCGGTCGAGGCTCGCCGCGAGGCGCCACAGCGCCTCGGTCGGCTGACCGGCATGCAGGGCGTCAAAACGCTCGATCAGCGTTTCTTCAATACGCATGAGGCGCTCGTCGAGCATCGCGGCCGCGCTCTGTGGCGGCGCGCTCGTCAGTTCGTCCAGTGCGCGGCCCAGCTCCTGCTGCATGGCGGCGACCCGCTGCTGCACACCGCCGAGCCCGCTGAGGATCTGGCGCTGGCGCGCGCCAACCCCCTCCAGGGCCGGACGCAAGTCGGGTTGTTCGTCCGCCAGGCGCTGGGCTTCGTCGAAGAGCCGGTCCATCCGCATGAGTGCGGTCCCCAGCGCGGCCGCCGCCAGGCCCACGAGGCCCAGCGTGCCAAAGCCCATGCCCGTCGACTGCGCGGCGGAAGCGATCGAGCGCAGCGTTTCGCCGAGCGCTCCGCCCGCGCCGGGCCCGAGGGTCAAAGCCGCGAGGCCAAGACCGACGGCCGCCACTGCGGTTCCACCGATGATCAACACACGCGGCAAAACTTGCGCGCGCTGCACGGGTGCCGACCCGTCGGACAAGAGGTCCTCGAGTGCGAGAGGCCGTTGGCCCCCCCCGAACGGAAAGATCTTCCTGAACATGTCCCCCTCGAAACGGTCGGTCGCTCTCGCGCGCGTGGTCGAGGCCGGCTCCTCCCCGCCGGGGACCCCACGGCCCCTCCCCCGGGGTGCGCGCGGTCCTGCCGCAGGCCTGCGGTCCCCCCGCACGCTCCGCGACTCCTACCGGTTGGCCCTTCGGCGGGTGCACGGCACAGCCTTGAGGAGTAGGGGCTGAAATCGGACACGGGCGGTGGCGTAGAGTAGGCGCCATGCTGGCCGACCGGAGCATCGCGCCCCAAAACCGCACTCTCAAGGGCGTCGCAGTGGCGCCCGGACTCGCCGTGGGACCCGTCCACATCGTGCGCGCGGGGCTGGGGGAGGTTCCGACCTGGTTCGTGCGCGAGGACGAGGTGCCGCTCGAAATCGGGCGCCTCGCGGCCGCGCTGAACTCCGTGGCGGAGGTGCTCTCAACCCAGGAGGCGCGGGTGGCGCGGGAGGCGGGCGCAAAAGACGCGGCGATCCTCAGCGTGCACCGGGCGATCCTCGAGGACCCCAGCGCCCTGCGCGATGTCGAGCGCACCATCCGCGACACGCGAGTCAACGCCGAAGCCGCAGTCCAGAAGCTGATCGAGTCGCTCGAACACACCCTGGGCAGCCTCGACGGCAACAACGTGCGTGGGTACGCGGCCGATGTCGCCGATCCGTGGCGGCGTGTGCTCGACATGCTGCTCCACCGCGATCGGGAGGAAGTGCACAAGTCGGCGGAGCGCGTGGTCCTTGCGGCGACGGAACTCACGCCCCAGGTCGTCACCTACTTGCCGCGGGAGCGCATCCTCGCCGTCGTTTGCGAGAAGGGCGGGCGCTTCTCCCACGGCGCCGTGTTGGCGCGCTCCCTCGGCTTGCCCTGTGTGATTGGCGTGCCGAACCTTCTCGGTCGGCTCGAGCAACACATGCCGGTCGCGGTCGACGGTGGTCAGGGCGCGATCACGCTGCGGCCGAGCGAAGAGGACCTGGCGCGTTTTGGCGAAGAGCAGCGCGCGCGGCGTGCCCGCGTCGACGCTGTGCGCGGATTTCTGCACCAGCCCGCGCAGATGGCGTGTGGCCGCCGTTTCCTCGTGCAGGCCAACGTCGAGAGCCTGCTCGACCTGGAAACGTTCGACGTCGCGCACACCGACGGTATCGGCCTCCTGCGCACCGAGTTTCTCTACATGGAGCGCACGCAGTTCCCGTCCGAGGAGGAACAGTACCGGCTGTATCGTCGTGTTCTCGAGCATATGGGCGACCAGCCCGTGACGCTGCGGACGCTCGACATCGGCGGCGACAAACCGCTGCCGTATTTCAAGACACCGCCCGAGCACAACCCCGCGCTTGGTTGGCGCGGGTTGCGTATTTCGCTCCAGTGGACGGACCTCTTGCGTGTGCAGCTCTGCGCGTTGTTGCGCGCCAGCGTGCACGGTGACCTGCGCATCCTGCTGCCGATGGTCGGTACTCTCGAGCAGATCGACGAAGCGCGGAGTGTGTTCGACGGGGTGCGCGCGCAGCTCGTCGAGCAGGGTTACGGCGTCGCCGCGGACGTGCCGGTCGGCGTGATGATCGAAGTGCCCTCGCTGCTTTTTTGCCTGCCGCAGGTGATGGAGCGTGTGGACTTCGTCAGCGTTGGGACCAATGACCTCGTGCAGTACATGTTGGCGGTGGACCGGGACAACGCGTGGGTGGCGTCACTTTACGAACCCATGCAACCGCCGGTTCTCGCCGCCCTCGAGGCAGTGGCGCTCGCCGCCCGCGCGGCGGGCAAACCCTGCTCCGTGTGCGGCGACATCGCGAGCGACCCGGTGTTTGCGTTGCTCCTTTCGGGCCTCGGCTTCGACGGTGTCAGCGTCGCTCCCCAGTTCCTCGGCGAACTCAAGTTCGCGCTGCGCTCGGCGTCGGGCGATCAGGCACGCACGTTCGCGCGGGACGCCCGCGCGCTTGGCACCGCGAAGGACGTGCGCGCGCTGATGGCCGAGCGGCGCCGCGCGCTCCACGCCGCATTGGTCACGCCCGCGACACCGGTCTAAGCGCGCGGACGGGGAAGGAATCGCTCGCGCAGCTTCCGAGTGCAACAGTGGGGGGGGAGGGGCGCGTGCGAGTGCGGTCCCACCGAAAGGGCGGTTTGGCCCAGGTTGGGACGGCGCTCGTCGCGAACCCGGGAAACCGGGCAAGCGCGCTCCCAAGCCGGTCGAATGCCCCCATAGGAAGTCGTCGAGACCGCAGGAGTTCGCGGCCGTCTTCGGTGCCGCCTGCGCGGCCCGGAACGCGCGTGGTCCCGCGATCGGCGGCGGTGCTTCGTCGGCGCCGCCACGTCGGCATCCGGCCGTCGCGGTTGCGGCGGTCCACCTCGGAGGTGAGAACAAGGAGCGCGGCGTTGCCCTCACAGTCAGCGAAAGAGCGTCGTGGCGGGGCCGCCCGGCGCGGGCGCTGGACCCAGGCCGAGATCGATCGACTCAAGGACCTGTACGGCCGTCGCGACGATGCGACGCTCGCGCGGGAGCTAGGTCGGCCCTTGGCCAGCGTCCGCCGCATGGCCGCTGAGCTCTTCCCCGTCCGCGAGCGCACGGATCCGTGGACCGATCAGGAAACGGAGCAGCTCAAGAGCTACCTGGGCGCGACTCCGCCCGAGGTGATCGCGCGCATCCTCGGCCGCGCCCCGGCCGAAGTCGAGCAGCGCATCCAGGATCTCGACAGCGACAAACAGAGCGGGCGTTGGACGCGCGACGACGTGCTGCGCTTCAAACGGTTCTACGGCACGCGCACCGACGAGGACCTTGCTCTCATTTTTCAGCGTAGCCTCGATTCGGTGCGCCGCATGGCCCAGCGTTTTGCGCTGGCGAAGGACAAGGCGTTTTTGCGCCGTCTGAAGGGCGAGTCGGCGACGCGCATGCCGCGTTGGAGTTCGGAGGAGTTGGCGGAGTTGCGCCAGCTCTATCCCGCAATGGCGAACCTGGACCTCGCGCACAAGCTGCAGCGCTCGGTGAAGTCGGTTGTGTCGAAAGCCCACCACCTCGGCCTCAAGAAGGACGAAGAGCGTTTGCGTGCAATGGGGCGCGAGAACGTGGCGCTGCGTTACAGGCGCCAGGTCTAAAAGGCCTAACGCGGATGATTCATGCGCTTTCCAGCCACACGGCCCAACCGGCGGCCTACGGCCGCCGGTTGGGCCGTGTGGTCGGAAAGCTGGTGAAACACTCGGGCTAGCGGCGAGGTCATTTGGAACTGCCTTGGCCGGGCGGGTTTGCCCGCCCGTCCCGAGGTTGTCGCGTGGAGCCATCTGCGGGCCTTGCACGTGGAGCTTGAGGGTTCCTCCGGCGACCTCCGCGCTACTCTCGGTCGTGCTGCTGATCGCCCCCAACCGCTGATCCGCTCCGCACGTTTCCGCACCTTCGTCCCACGCCACAGCTGGGAGCGCGGGCCTCCAGGCCCGCCCTGAAGAGTGCAGAGCGCTTTTGCGCGATCCCGCGCGCCGCTCCAAAGCGGGGGCCTGGAGGTCCGCGCTCCCACCACGAGCAGCCCCCCGCGTTCGTTCCCGGGCGCGGAACTCTTTGCTGCGCCCGTGAGCGCCTCCGCGCGTCCCCCGGCCGATGGGAGGGCATGGATGCCGTGACCGAGGCCGTGCGGGCGATGTACACCCAGTTCCCGTACCCGGCCGGGGGGGCGGTGCTGCGCCAGGGCACGGACGCGCGGCTGTTGCTCTCGCGCGCGGCGCGCGGCCGCCCCGCGGGACGCCCGCTGCGGGTGCTGGACGCGGGCTGCGGCAGGGGAGTGGGCCTCGTCGGAGCGGCGAGTCTCCAACCCGACGTGGAGTTCACGGGTATCGACCTGTGCACGCGCTCGCTCGACGACGCGCGCCTGGAAGTCGAGCGGCGTGGCCTTCGCAATGTCGAGCTCGCGGAAGTGGATCTGATGACACTCACCGGGCTCGCGGTCCCCGCGGGTGGTTACGACGTCATCCTTTCTTCGGGTGTCATTCACCACCTCGCCGACCCCGGCATCGGCCTCGCGCGCCTCGCGTCGGCGCTCGCGCCCCACGGCGTGCTTTCGTTGATGGTCTACGGCAAACACGGCCGCGAAAGCCTCTACCGACTCGTCCGTGCGATCGATCAACTCGTCCCGCGTGACGCACCGCTCGCGGAGCGCCTGGCGGTTGGGCGGACGCTCGCCCAACAGACCGACGCGCGCCCGCTCAGCGCGGGGCCGTGGAGCGACCAACGGACCATCGCCGATGTCGAGTTCGTCGACCGCTACCTGAACGTGCACGAGACGAGTTACGACGTCCCGGGCCTCTTCCAGCTGATCGAAGCTGCCAACCTGCGTTTTCTCGGTTGGACGGAACCTGCCGATTGGAGCGTCGATGCTCTGCTGCCTCCGGGGCCGCTGCTCGAGCGCGCCCGGGCCCTCGCGCCCGTGCGGCAGTTCGCGCTGGTCGACGAGCTCGCCTTCCGGCCGTCCCTAGAAGTCCTCCTTTGCCATCCGGACAATCGACCGCGCGCGCCCATCGACCCGCGGCAGTTCGCGCGCGAAGCGCTGGCGTGGAATCCCGAGTCCTGCCTTTGCGTCGAGCGCCGCAACCTGCGCGCCAGCCAGCGGATCGAGTCTGTGCGCCTGACCGTGCGACGCCGGGATCCGGTGACCCTCGGACCGCTGACCGCCCGCATCGCGCTGCTGATCGAAGACCAGCGCGAGCCGTTCCTCTTCGGTGAACTGGTGCAGCTCGCCGCCAAACAGGGCATCCTTGCAGATGGCGCGCGCAAGGCGGCGCTCGAGCTGATCGAACTCGACGGGCTCTATCGCCCGCACGTCGCGGACCTTTGATTGATCCCGCCGCCACGCGCGGCACCCAAGCCCGGCTTACTGCGGTGCCGCGTCGGCAGTGGGCACATGCTCAAGCCGCGCGCGCAGGCCGCGCGACGCGTGCACCTCACCCGCCATGTCGACGAGCAGCGCCTCGACGCGCGGCAAGCGTTCGGCCAGCGCCAAGCCCGCCTTGGGCGACAGGACACATAGCGCGGTCGCGAGCGCGTCGGCGAGCGCCGCGTCGGGTGCGACAACCGTCGCGCTCATGCACCCCGTGGATGGCATTCCGGTGCGCGGATCGAGGATGTGGTGGTAACGCCGCCCGTCGAGCTCGAAAAAGCGCTCGTAATCGCCAGAGGTCACCACACACGTGTTGGCGACCGGGATCACCGCGATGACACGCTCGCGTTGGCGCGGGTGAACGATGGCGATCTCCCACGGGGCGCCAAACTTGCGGCCGAGCGCCTTGAGATCACCGTCGGCGTTGACCATGCCGTGTCCGATGCCGTGTTCCATGAGCACAGCCATCGCGCGGTCGACCCCGTATCCCTTGGCGATGCCTCCCAGTCCGACGCGCCCGTGCAGGGGGATTTCCACCGTCGAAAGGGCCGCGTCGACACGCACGCGCTGGTAACCCACGTTCGCGAGCGCGGCGGCGATCTGTGCTTTTGTCGGTATCCGCGGCGGCGAAGCCTTGAAGTCCCATAACTTGCCGGCGGCGGCGTAGGTGACGTCGAACACGCCACCGGTGAGCGCACTCACTTCGAGCGCCAGTTGCATCACATCGACGATTTCGCGGGAGACCACCTGCGGTCCCGCCCCCGCGGCAGCGTTGAGTTCCTCGAGCGGTGAGGGGCGCCAGTTGGTCATCAGGTCTTCCACCCGTTGGATCTCCGCGACGGCCGCGGCGATGGCGCGCTCAAGCGCCTCGGCGTCGGGCCCGATCGCGCGGATTTCGAGCGTCGTGCCCATCACGCCGCCGACCCATTCGCGCGCGACGGGCTCCGCGGCTTGGTGGGCGACCTGGGTTTCGATCTGAAGCGGACGGAGTGTTTGTGCGGGCGCCACGAAAAGCGGCACCAGGGCAAGGGCGGCGAGGACGTTCATTGGCGCAGTTGTTTGTGCAGCGTGCCCCAATCCGCGGGTGGGCGGATGCCGCGCCAGCCCTCCGCGCCGTCGGGGCGGAGCGCCACGAGGGTCGGTGTGCCCGCGACGTGGAACGCGCGCGACCAGTCGAGTTCGCGGTCGCGTACCTGGGGATAGGTCAAACCGAAACGCTGCACTGTTTGCGCGACTTCGGCGTCGTTCACAGCGCCGTCGGGACCCGGGACGATGCCGACGATCAACCCGTCGGCACCGTGTACGCGTGCCGCTTCAACGAGCTCGGGTGCCTCGGCAAGGCATGTGGCGCACCGGGTCTGCTAGAACACGAGCATCACGCTGCGCCCGCTGGCGAGTGTGTCCGCCCGGTCGAGCGTTTTGCCGTCCAGCGCCGTCGGTGTCCAGTCCGGCGCAGTGTGCGCGGGCGCGTCCGAGCCCGCCCCAAGCGGATGGGCGCGCTCGCCCGCGCAGGCGGCGGCGATCAAGGTGAGCAGCAACGGTGCGAAGCGAATGGCTGCCATGGTTCAAAAGTAGAGTTTGTAGCCGATCGATGCGAGCGTGGAGTCCAGGCCGTCCTCGCGCAGGATGTGTTCGACACCGACGTCGAACTCCCACGATCCTGTTTTGAACCAGGTCAGCTTGACCCCGAAGCTGTGGGCGTCGTATTCACCCAAGTCGGAGTCAGAGGTGCGGAACTCGGGCAACGGTTCGTCGGGAAGGCGGACCACGAAGTCGTCCGCGGCGGTTTGCGTGTAGTAGCGGTAGCGCAGGCGCATCAGCAGGCGATCTTGGATCAGCGTTTGGTCTAGCCCGGGTTAGCTAGGCGTGGCCCGAACGTGACGCTGGTGATGCCCCAGTCGTCCGAATAGAGCCGCGATCCCAGCTCGACTGCCGTTCCCTCGACGATCTGCTGTCGCAAGCGTCCGTAGAGCGCGAGGCGCGTTCGTGTGTCGGGCAGCTCTTCCGTGATTTCGGTGCCGAGGGCGTCGTTGTCGAACGGGAACGGGGGTGTCGCTCCGTCTTCGACGACTACGCCGTTGTAGGGGGTCCCGAGGAAACCGTCCTGGTGCGCGACGGTGGCTCCGAGAATGCCGTGCAATCGCGGGCCCATGACCTGGTACCACTGGATGCTGGCCGCAGTGGAAAGGCGCGATTCGGAGCCCTCGTCAACGCCTTTGAAGCGGATGACGTCGACGTCGTCCAAGAACACGTCCAGGCTCGTGGTGATCGACGCGTCGCGACCGTCGTTGGGAGTCCAAACGGCTTCACCGCCGCCTTTGATCGAGCGGTAGTCGTAAACCGCTTTGATCGAATAGCCGAAATCGCGGTTCACGTCCCAATCAAACACGACCGCGGGTTCGATGACGGTCAGCGACTCGTCGAGGAACGGGTTGCCGTCGATCGAGTCGCCCTGGTCGAATACGCCGAGACGGAACGCGATCGAGCGCGTCAGTTCATCGCTGGTTTTCGGGGCCAGCGGATCGCCAACCCCGGGCGAGCCCGTCGCGAGCTGTGGGGCGGAGGCGGAGGCGCCGAGTCTGCAGAACACCGCGAGCGCAAGTGCGGCGGCCGCCACTCCGCACGGTCGTGCGCGGGTCAGTAACATCCGCAGCCACCCCCGGCGCTCGTTCCGATCCCGCCTGCGCTGCCCTCCGTCGAGTAATAGACCTTCTGGTACCAGTGGGTCTTGGTTGCGCCGACGTCGAGCGCCATCGCAGGGTCTGAAAAAGCGCGCATCGCGTAGAACTCGACGGTGTTGCAGCCCGCGCCGAAGGCGACCGCGAGCGCCACGAGGAGGTGGCGGGGGGGGACGAAGCACGCGCGGTCGGGTGTCGGGTCATGGCGGGTTTCCCAAAGGGGAGGAACCAAGCTTCGGGTGTCCGCGCGCGGGATGACCATGACGCGGCTGTCATCGGGCGCGATCGGCGCGGCGCGAGCCGGCCATCGCCCGCGAGGACCCGTGGCGGTGCTGCCTCCCGGGCGCGGCGGCCCGACCGGAGCCCGCTCACGGGCGCCGATGGGTTGACGCGCCGAAGCAACCTCGCGCGGGCGGGAAAGACCCGGGTAACCTCTTGCCCGGCGCGTCGCTTTGGTGCGCCACGGACCGGCCGAGGACACCGCCCCCCATGCCCGACTGGATGCCCAAGGAACTGACACTGCAACTGGGATACGCGCTGTGCGCGGGCCTCGGCCTGGTTGCCGTGGTCGTGCAGCTCGTCCTCGGGATGTTCGGCGGCGACGACGGCGACGCGGGCGGGCTCGACCTCGAGGGCGACGGCGGGCTCGACGTGCTGACCGTGCGGGGGATTGCGGCCTTCCTGACGGTGTTTGGCTTGGTCGGCTGGATCGGCACCGTTGAGGGTTGGGCGCGGCCCTTGACCCTGCTTGCGGCGCTGGCGAGCGGCGTCGCGGTGCTCTTTTCCGTCGCGCTCATCCTGCGGGCGCAGCGCCGCCTCACCTCAAGCGGCACGATCGATGCCAGAGGTGCGGTTGGCCGCAGCGCCCGGGTTTACCTGCGGGTGCCCGGCTCGAACCAGGGGTTCGGCAAAATCACCGTCGAAATCCAGGGCCGCACCGCGGAATATGCCGCGTTCACACGCGGAACACCGATTCCCACCGGCGCCGACGTTCGCGTGGTGCGCATGACGACCCCTGGAACCTTCGAAGTCGCCTCCCTGGAGAACACCCCGTGATTCCGACTCCCATGCTCGCAGAGATTAAAGTCGACTCGGCCGCCCTGTGGGTCGTGTTGGCGGCGGCGCTCGTCCTGATTTTCTTCGGGATCGCGATCACTCTCGCCCGGCGCTACAAGCGTTGCCCGTCAAACCGCATCCTTGTCGTCTACGGGCACAGCAAGAGCGGCAAGGTTGCCAAAACGATGCACGGCGGCGGCACACTCGTCCTGCCGCTGATCCAGGACTACGCGTTCCTTTCGCTGGACCCGATCCAGATCGAAGTGCCCCTCGAGAACGCGCTCTCGATGGAGAACATCCGTATTTCGGTGCCCAGTGTGTTCACGGTTGCGATCGGCACCGAGCCCGCGATCATGAACAACGCGGCGATCCGTTTGCTCGGATTGACCACCAAGGACATTTCGAAGCAGGCCGAGGACATCATCTTCGGCCAGTTGCGCCAGGTGATCGCGTCGATGTTGATCGAAGACATCAACCGCGACCGCGAGCAGTTTCTGTTCAGCATCCAGACATCGCTCGAGCCCGAGCTCGCAAAGATCGGTCTCGTCCTGATCAACGTCAACATCAAGGACTTGACGGACGAATCGGGGTACATCGAAGCCATTGGCCGCAAGGCCGCTGCGCAGGCGATCCAGCAGGCGCTGATCGATGTGTCCGATCAGGAGAAGCTCGGTGCTATCGGCGTCGCGAGTGCGGACCGCGAACGCGCGATTCAGGTTGCGAACGCGGAGAAGTTGCGCTCCATCGGCACGTCCGAGGCCGAGCGCGAGCGTGCCGTGCGCATCGCCGAACTGGAAAGGGAACGCACCGTCGGCGAAAAGCAGGCGGCGTACCGGCGCGACGCCGAAATCAAGGACGCGGAACGCGAGATGCGTGTGCGCACGTCCGAAGCGAACGCGATGGCGGTCGAGGGCGAAAACCTGAACAAGGCGCGGGTCGTGCTCGCCGAGGCCGAACTCAGCATCCGTCAAGCCGAGGCTTACCAAGCCTCGGAAACGCGCAAACGCGAAGCGGATGCTGCAGTGCGCGAAGCCGGGTACCTCGCCGAAGCGCGGGCGGCCGAAGCCGAGGCCAAAAAGCGCGAAGCCGAGAAGCGGGCCGAGATCGAGGCCGTCGCGAAAGCCGAGAAGGCGCGGACGATCGTCGACGCCGAAGCCGACGCCGAACGGGTGACGATCGCAGCGCGCGCGGAAGCTCAGGCGATCTTCGCCAAGCTCGAAGCCGAGGCACGGGGCAACTTCGAAATCCTCGCCAAGAAGGGTGAAGGTTTGAAGCGCATCGTCGAAAGCTGTGGCGGAGCGCAGGGAGCGTTCCAGATGCTGCTGCTCGAGCACATCGAAGCGCTTTCCGCCAACGCGGCGAAGGCGATCTCCAACATCAAGTTCGACAAGATCGTCGTCTGGGACGGCGCTCAGGGGGCCGACGGCAAGGGCTCCACGAGCCGCTTTCTGCACTCCCTCGGCGGCTCGATCCCGCCCGTGCTGCAAATGATGCGCGACATCGGTGGCATCGAGATGCCAGAGTTCTTCGGGCGCATCCTCGAGGACCCGGAGACCGCGCGGCAGGTGGAAGGGGTGCTCGCCAAACGTCGGGAGGCAGCGTCGGGCGAACACGACGGTGTCGCTAAGAACGGCGGAGCCGAGGGTTCCGGCAAATCAGCCCCCGCGGGCTGATCCGGATCCATTGGTTGCGGGACCGGGAGCGGGAGCGGGACCGGGAGCGGGAGCGGTTGCGGTTGCGGGAGCGCGTCCGTGCGCACGCCCGTTCCGGTGACTGGCATGCTGGCCGCGACTAGTTGTAGACCCGCGAAGTCCCCGCAGGCTCCCCGACCCACGCTTTCCGAACGGTTCCGTCGCCATGGCCCATCGAAACCCCCGCCTGGAGCTGCGTAACATCCGGTCCGCGACGTTGCGATCCGCGGCGCGACGCTGGATGGCGCTCGGAGCTCTGGTCGCGATCGGGTGCGGAGGCGGGGGGAGCTCCGACAGCGCATCGCCGGGCTCGGGGGTGGCCGTGGTGATCCAGCGCGATGCGTACGGAGTCGCGCATATCGAATCTTCGACGGACGCGGGCGCGTACTTCGGTGCGGGTTATGCCGCCGCGGAGGACCGCTTCTTCGCGATGTCGCTGTCCCGCAGGGCGTACCAAGGCCGTTTGGCGCAAGTTCTGGGGCCGGGTGAAGGCGGCCTGTATGTCGGCCGCGACCGCCAGGCTCGCCTGTTTGGGTGGCGGCGTCATGCCCAGGAGCAGACGGCGATACTCGCGAGCCTGAATCCCGCCGTGCACGCGCTTCTCACGGCTTACGCGGCTGGAGTGAACCGCTACCTCGCGGAAGTCGCGGCGGATCCAGAGCGCAGCCTGCATCCCTTCTTCGAGGGAATCCCGAACGTCCTTGCGCCGCTCTCCGCGGAACCGTGGACCGTCGCGGATTGCATCGGCACGTGGAATCGCTTTGGCGCATTTTTCCAGGAGTTCGCGACCGGCGAACACGAGCTGCGCGACCAGGTGGATGGCTTGCTCGCGTCCGGACTCAGCGAGACCGAGGTCCTGAACGTTTTATTCCCCTTCGACATCGTCGACGACGGCGCCGCGGTGGTGTCCCAGTCCGATGTGCCGCCGGGCCTGCAAGCTGCCATGGCGGAGTTCGCCCTGCTCAACGGCTTCGACGCATCGTTGTCGACGGGCATGTCCCAGGGCACCGTCGAGCCGCACTTCAGCCAGGCTTGGGCGGCGACGGGTGCGGCCACGGCGGAAGGCGGGGTTCCCGGGCGGGCCGTGCTCGTTGGCGACCCGCGGGTGACGCTCGCGGCGCCCAATAGCTTCTACGAGTGGCACATGCGCGGCGCGACGTTCGACGTGCGCGGCATCGGCGTGCCCGGCAGTCCGAACACCATCGTCGGATCGACGCCGGCGGTGGCGTGGAGTGTCACTGCGATGGGTACGGACCAGGCGGACCTCTACCGGCTCACGGTGGACGCGACGAGCGCACCCTGGCGCTATCTCGTCGACGGCGTGTGGCAGTCGATGGAGGAATATCCCGAGGAGGTCCTTGTGTGGTCGTTCGTCGACGAAGAGGCGTCGCCTGCGGTGTTCGACCGTCCGCTGCTCCATCGGCGCACGGTTTTTGGACCTTTAGTCACCGAATGGCTGGGTGTAGCCGTCAAAGACGAGCATGCCCTGATGGCCGTGCCATTTGCGCAGCCTTTGGTGGCGAGCCACGCGGCCTTCTACGCAATGGCGCGCGCACAGGATGTGCCCAGTTTTCGCGCCGCGCTCGCCGATTGGAATTTCCCAAGCGTCAACGCGATCTTCGCGGGCCGCGGGGATCGCTCCGACCCGAGCGCGCCGGACCTCGTCGGTTACCAGGCCAACGGCGCGCAACCCGTTCGGGTGCCGCTGTTCATGGCCGGGCGGATGGCGCTCGATGGGGATTCGGTCGGCAAGCTGTGGCAGACGTACGTACCCCACGACCTCAAGCCGTGGGTGCTGAAGGACGGTAGTGACGACGACGGCGTGGTTTTCAGCGGCAACCATTTGCCCGTAGGGACCTGGTACCCGCTGCCGCGTCCCACCGTCGTGCTTGGGCACACGGACCGCTCGCGTCGCTTGGCGGAACTGCTGAGCCCGGGCGAGCCGCTGACGGTGGCGGCGATGGACACGATCCGCCGCGACACGGTTCGACCCTCGGCGCGGGACATCGTGCGCCTCGGTTTGATGATGCGCGATCAGGCGGGGGCGGCGCTGTCCGCCGGTTCGAGCGCCGCGCTCGACGTGCTCGGCGCCTGGTTTGCTGCCGGCGCAGGGATCGACCGCAACACCTCCGGGTCGGCGCTCGCATCGTTTTTGCCCGGTGGGTTCATCCCCGAAATCCCGACGCACCAGCCCCTTGCCGCGACGTGGGGCCGGGGCCCGGCGGGGCTCTCGGCGTACTTGATCGCGCGCCTTGCGGCCTTGGAGCTGGATCCGCAGTTGCAACTGGACTCGTCTGAGGTGGCATTTGTCGTGGCAGCGCTCGAAGCCGCGCTCGCGAGCGTCAGTGGCCCCTCGGGCGCGGGCACCGCGGACCCCGCGGCCTGGGACGCGTGGTACGAAGCGTCGCAGTTGACGGCGGGAATCGCGCTCTGGGTCACCCCCGAGGGCATCAACCTGCAACAGGGTGTGCAGCCCCACGCGGCGTTGTTTGGCGTCGACGTCCCGACGCTCTTTTCGCAGTCGGGCGAGACCTACACCCAGATCGTTCGCGTGGGGGTGGATGACGGGGCCACGTCGGTGTTGGCGCCGGGCAGCGTCGAGCCGGGCCGGAGTTCACCCCACGAGCTCGACCAGCTCGGGCTGTGGGTGACGGGCGGTCTCAAACCCTCGCCGACCTCCGCGGCGGGCATCGAAGCGCTCGGGCCGACGACGGTGAGGATCCTCACGTACTGATTGGGGGGGCTCCCGGGCGATCGGGAACCGGGGTTACGACGTCGCGGCCGCTCGGCGGGGTGCGTGCGACTGATAGGCTGCTAGGCCGTTCGCTCGCCCGGCTCCTCGCCGCGGCGCGCCCCCTTTTTCCAGAAGCCCAAAGCCTCCCATGCTCAGGCCCTCGACCCTGTTTGCCGCCGCCGCCCTGGCTCTCGTCGGCGCGTCCGCCGCCGCGCGTACCCTCGACGAGGGAATGTGGCTGTTCACGAACCCGCCCCTCGACGCCATCAAGGCCGACTACGGCGTCGAGTTGACGCCCAGTTGGCTCGAACACGTCCAAAAGAGCTGCGTCCGCTTCAGCACGGGCGGCTCGGGCTCGCTCGTATCGGCCAATGGGCTCGTGATGACCAACCACCACGTGGGCGCGGACATGCTTGCGAAGCTCAGCACCGCCGAACGCGACCTGATGAGCGCCGGTTTTCACGCGCGCACCCAAGCAGAAGAGCTCGCTTGTCCGGACCTCGAGCTGCTCGTCCTGTGGCGCGTCGAAGACATGACGGCGCGGGTTGAATCCGCGGTTCAAGCGGGCATGTCGACTGCCGCAGCGGGCGCCGCGCGCCGCATGGCGATCAGCGCGATCGAGAAGGAGGCCACCGACTCCACCGGCATGAAGTGCGAGATGGTGACCCTCTACCAGGGCGCGCGTTACCACCTGTACAGCTACCAGCGCCACACGGACGTGCGGCTCGTGTTTGCGCCGGAAAAGGACGCGGCGTTTTTCGGCGGCGATCCGGACAATTTCGAATATCCGCGTTACTGCCTGGATGCGATGTTTTTCCGCATCTATCAGGACGGCGTGGCCCTTGAGCCGCAGCACTTCCTGCGCTGGAGCTCCACCGGCGCCGAGGCCGGACAGCTCGTATTCGTCGCCGGCCATCCGGGCAGCACGGAGCGTCTCAACACCGTTGCGCACCTTGAGTTTTTCCGCGACGTGCGTTACCCCAAAACGCTGGCGCGCCTGTGGCGCCGCGAAGTGCAGCTTCAAAACTTCGCGCAAAAGGGCGACGAATGGCGCCGGATCGCCGAGGACGAGCTCTTTGGTGTCCAGAACTCCCGCAAGGCGCTAAGCGGACGGCTCGAGGGCCTCAACGACCCGGCCATCATGGGGCCCAAGCGCGATGAAGAACGCCGCCTCAAGGCGTTTGTGTGGTCCAACCCCGAGTACGCGGCGCGCTGGGGTGACGCGTGGGATGAGATCGCACGCGCGCAGGAATCCGCGGTGCGCCACTGGGACGTCAGCGCGAACCTCGGGGGCGGTGGATCCCAGTTGTTTGGGATCGCGCGCACCCTGGTGCGCGCCGCCGACGAGCGCGTGAAGCCCTCGTCGGAGCGTCTGCGCGAGTTCGGCGACGCCGCGTTGCCGAGCCTTGAGCAACGGCTTTTCTCCCCGGCTCCGATCTATGCCGACCTCGAGGTGGACACGGTGCGCAGTTGGCTGCTCTTCATGTCCGAGACGCTCGGGGGCGGCCATCCCATCACGGTGCAAGCCATGGGCGGCAAGTCGCCCAGCGCACGGGCCGAGGAGCTGGTGCGGGGCTCCGCCCTCCTCGATCCGGAAGCCCGCCGGGCGCTCTATGAGGGCGGCCGCGAGGCCGTCGACGCGAGCGATGACAAGCTGATCGCGCTTGCACGGGCACTCGATGACGCGGGCCGCGCGTTGCGCAAGACCCTTGAGGACGAAGTCGACAGCGTGCAGCGTGCCGCCTACACGAAGATCGCGGAAGCCAAGTTTGCGATGCTCGGCGAGAGCATTTATCCCGACGCGACCTTCACCCTGCGGCTTTCCCACGGCCGCGTCGCGGGTTATACGCAAGACGGCGTCGAGATCCCCCCGTTCACCAAAATGGCGGGCAAGTTCGAGCGCTCCGAGGCAAAGGGCGGCGTCGCTCCTTTCGCGTTGCCCCAAAGCTGGATCGAAGCAGAAGACCGCATCGACGGGAGCGTGCCCTACAACTTCGTGAGCACCAATGACATCATTGGGGGCAACTCCGGGTCGCCGGTGATCGACGCGCAGGGCGAAGTGGTTGGGCTGATCTTCGACGGCAACGTGCAGAGCCTGGTCGGCGCGATGGCGTACAGCGATACCCAGGCGCGTGCCGTGTCCGTGGACGCGCGCGGCATCCTCGAGGCTCTACGCGCCGTGTACGGCGCGGATGCGCTGCTCGCGGAGCTGACCGCCGGCGCGCGGGATTGATCGCGTCGTGCTGCGGAGCCGCGTTTCGCGCGGCTCCCAGCCGGCCCCGCCGAGGATGAAGGGGCGATGGTGGTGGCCGCATCCCGTCGTCCCGCTCAATGCCAGATCGTGCGCAGCGCCGGGGCGGGCGCGACGCCGACTGCGGGCCGCAGCGTGTCCGCGGCGAGGGCGGCGCGGAAGTTTGGGCCGACGTCGAGGTCGAGGAGGACGAGCGCGTGTCCCTCGAACTGGATCGCGAGCGGAGACGGACCGCGGACGTCGAGGCCGCGCAGTCCGCCGGAGAGCCCGACACCGGTCGCTTTGAGCACAGCTTCCTTGCGTGTCCAACTGGCGAAAAACGCATTCGCGCGTGAATCAGCGGGCAATGCGCGCCAATCCTCGAGCTCCGCAGCGCCCAACGTCTCTTCGGCCAACTCGTCCATGCGCTCGAGGCCGCGCAGCAGTTCGAGGTCCACACCCAACAGGCCGCCGCTGCGCCATGCGACAACCGCGAGGTCGCCCGAATGCGCGAGGTTGAACGCAAGGGCGCCGTCGTGGGCGCCCGCGAGTTCCGGTCGGCCGTGCCGCGCTTCGCGGAACTGAAGCGCCGTCGGATCAGCGCCCAGCGCCTCGCCGAGGAGGGTGCGAAGGCCCGCCCGCGCGAGCACGAAGCGTCGGCGGGCGCCCGCGACGAGGAAGCGCCCCGCCCGCTCGCGCTCGGACTCGCACAACATTCGCGCGGCGGTCCCCTCGGGGCCTTCCAACGGGACCCGCGCGAGGTGGACCCGTTCGGACGCTTCTGTGCTTCGCATCGGCCGCGCCCGCGCTGGCCGGTGACCGGCTGCGGGGCGGCGCGGAGCATACACTTGCGGTCCCTCCGCCCCCCCCCGCCCCCATGCCACTCGCACAGCCCGAGACTCGACCGCGCGCACCCGGGGAGCATGTCCCGGAGGCGCCCTTCACTGAGGGCGTCGCCGTTCGGCAAGCTTCAGCCCTGACGTTCCGCGTTCGGTCAATCCCTGCCGGGTCGTTCCTCGCCCGGGCGTTCCTGGCCGACGGGCGAGGCGCGGTCTCGACCCGTCCGCAGCATCGCGGCTTCGCGCGTGCCGTCGCCGTGTGCTGGGTGGCCTCCGCTTTGGTGTTTGCCGTTGGGTGCGGCAAGCCCCGGGGAGGCGACGGGGCACCTCCCAAGGATGTGGTCGTCGTGGTTCTCGACGCCCTACGCGCCGACGCCCTGGGGTGTTACGGCGCGGCGCGCCCCACGAGCCCTGCGATCGACACCTTCGCGCGCGCGGCGTGGGTCGCGCAGGACGTGCACGCAAGCGCGTCCTACACCCTGGCTTCCGTCGCGTCCATCTTCACCGGCACAGCGCCGGGCGAGCACCGCGTCCTGGGACTCGCGAGCAACGTACTGCCACCCGACGTGGCCACGCTCGCCGCTCGTTTTAGCCAGACCGGCTTCGCGGCTGCAGGTTTCAGCTCGAATCCGCATGTCACGGCGGAGGGCGGGTTTGCGCGCGGATTTAGCCACTTCGAGTACCTCCCTCGCGACCGCTTCGACCTGCATTCGGTGCCCGCCGCGTTCCTGCCGGCGGTGCTCGAATGGTGGGATCTGAACGCCGCTCACCGCCGGTTCCTCTACATCCACGTCCTGCCTCCGCATCAACCCTACGATCCCCCGGAGCCCTTCGGGTCGCTGTTCGGGACCGAGGGCATGCCGCGGGAGGAGGGACTCACGGATTGGCTCACGCAGTTGCAGCGTTCGGGTGGGGCGCGCAACGACCCGGCCCTGCTCGCGCGGTTGCGGGCCCGTTACGACGCAAACGTGGCCTACGCCGACGCGTGGTTCGGCGAACTGGTCGACGCACTCGACGCGCGCGGCGCGCGGGACAACGCGCTCGTCGTATTGACCTCCGACCACGGCGAAGGTTTCGGCGAGCACGGCGATGTGTTGCACGGTTCGAACGCGTTCGCGGAGATGACCCACGTGCCCCTGATTGCACGGGTCCCCGGCACCGCTCCGCGTCGCGCCGCGGGCCTCGTGGGGCTCGCGGACCTCGCCGCAACGCTGTGCGACTTCGTCGACATCGGCTGGCCCGGCGGAGGGCGTTCGTTCCGGCGCGAGTTCGCAGCCGGACGCTTCGACGACAGCCGCGAGGCCCTCTCCCGATCCATGGGTTCGCGGCCCTTGTGGGCGCTGCGCACGGGTGATTGGACGTTTGTACGCCAGACGGCCGGTGGCTTCGAGGCGCTCTACGACCGCGCGCAGGACCCGCTTGAGCTGAACGACGTCGCGAGCGACAACGCCCCGCGCGCGCAGACGCTTGCGGCCCGCCTCACCGACCGCCTGCACGCCGACCAAACCGCCGCCGCGAACCGCGCGCGACCGCGCGCGCACCGCGGCGACCAAGCCGCGCTCGAAGCCCTGGGTTACACCGGCGACGCCGGGCTGCTCGAAGAATCACCCGCCGACAAAAGCGACGCCGAGCGGCTCGAACCCGACTTGGACGAGCGCGACACCGCGACCCCTGCGACGAAGGACGCTTCCGCCCCCGCGCACGGAGACCGGCGTTGACCGATTTTTCGCCGCGCACATGGTTCCGCCGCTTCCTTGCCACGGCGCTGGGAGCGGTGGCCGCTCTCCTGGTCCTGGAAGGTGTCCTCGCTGGCTTCGCGCTCGTCCTCACACCGCAATCGCGCAGCGCGGACTCCGCGGAACGCGCCGCGCCGACGAACAACACCGCCGACTCGCCCGCGGACGAACTCCGCATTCTGTGCCTCGGGGATTCAAACACCTTCGGCATCCACCTGGACGCGCAGCAGAGTTACCCGGCGCAGCTTGGGGCGCTGCTGGCGAATGCGCCGGGTGGGCGGTGGCGCGTTGTGAACCTGGGTTACCCCGGGCGCAACTCGGCAGAGTTGCGCTACTACCTCGATCAGCAACTGGAGCGCTACCAACCCTCCATCGCCATCGTGTGGACGGGCACCAACACGTCCTGGTCCCGCGCGATGGCGCACCTGTGGGAGCTTTCGGACCGCGAAGCGCCGCCGCCCCCGCTCGCGGCGTTCGAGCGCTTGCGCACGGTACGCATGCTGCGTGTGATGCTCGACCGGCCTGCACGTCAGGAGAGCGCGGGTGGAGCGTTGCTCGATGGCGGCGACGGGGACCGCCTCGCGTTCGAAGAGCGCGGCGCACCCCGCGCGGCGTGGCTCGGCGCGCCCGACGACGCCGAGATGGCGCGCAGGATCCGACTCGACCTCACGCGGGTTCATACCCTGTGCGAGGCACGGGGTGTGAAGCTCCTCTTGCTCGACTACCCCTACGACGTGCGCCACCTGCGCGAAGTCGTCAACCCCGCGATCGAAGCGGTCGCAGCTGCGACCGGCACCGCGCGCCTGTCGCTCGCCGCGGCGCTCAAACCGCGGCTCGCAACGCTCGGACGCGACGCACTCGTTTTCGCCGACCACCACCTGATGGCCGCCGCCAATGGCGAAGTGGCGCGCCTCATCGCCGCGCGCCTCGTGGAGCAGGGTTGGGTCGCGGAAGGCCCGTGGCGGGACGTGCCGCCGCTCGAGCACCGCTTCGCGCGCCTCGCCGCCAGGTGCGAGCGCACGGCCGCGCCGGACGGATTGGGTGCGAGCGTGCGGATCCACTTGGAGGGCACCCCGGGCGGCCGTGCGCGGGCGACGCTCGAACCCCTGTTCCTGCGCGCGGACAACGAGTTTGCCGACCCCGTCCGCGGCCCTCGCCGGGAGGTCATCGAGGCCTACGTGGGAGCGCCGCTCGTGCGGGACCTCGGTTTCCTGCCGCTCGACGGCCGCCGCACCCGCACGCTCGAACTGCCGCCGCCCCTTGCGATCGGTCCGCCAGCGTTCCCGCGCGGCGCCGTGTTCTTTGGTTGGCGCATCGACCTTGGCATCGAGGTCGAGGGCGGAGGTGCCGCGCGCGCGCGGGCGCTGTTCGTCGATGGAATCGGGCGGCCCCTCGCGACTCCGACGCGCGCCGCATGGGCAAGCGCGGCGGCCCAGGCAGCTTCCGAAGGCTAGCCCGGGCTATTCAGTGCGACACGCAGGTGTACGAGACCCAGTAGATGAAAGTTCTGCCCGTGGAAGGAGTGGTTCGCCTCGGTAGCTACTCGGGCAGCCCGGCCAGGCAACTGACCGGGTTGAAGCCCCGAGGACAACAGGCCGTCAAGGACGGTCCAGCGAACCCGCAGGCCGCAACACGCGTGAATCCTGAGCAGGCCTCGAAAGTGAAGTCGTGGAC
>JBBRWC010000051.1:0-28777 GCA_038246255.1 Planctomycetota bacterium | reverse complement strand
GCGCCCGCGCGCCGCCCCCGGGGTGTGGGGCGGCCGCGGCCGCATTTGTTGACCTCCTCCACCATGGCCCATCCCGCTCGTCACAGATCCCGTCGCGAAGCCGCCGCCGCGACGTTCCTGTTCCTTCCGGCCCTCGGCGCTGCCCTGGGACGCGCTGCGAGGGATCGCGCGCCGCGGGATGGCGACGCTGTTGCCGAAAACCCTTCGCTCGCGCGCCTTGTGCTTGTGCTGCGGCATGGGGAGAAGGGCGCTGGCGAGCCCTCTAACCCGCGTCTATCCGCGGCTGGCGAGGCGCGTGCGCGGCAGCTCGCGGAAATGCTGCGGGCGGCGCAGCCGACGCTGCTGCTCGCGAGCGAGTACCACCGCACCGCGGACACGCTGGCGCCGCTCGCCGAAGCGTGTGGGGTGGCCGTGACGCAACTTCCCGCGCGGGAGCCGGCGCGCTGGTTGGCGGCGCTCGATCGTTTGCCGCCGGGTTCGCTGGCGGTCGTGTGCGGCCATTCAAACACGGTGCCCGACCTTGCGCAGCGCCTCGGTGCCGTGCTGGTCGACCTTGAGGACGGCCCCGCGGGGCCGCAGTTCAAGGAACCTGTGCACGACCGTTTGGTCCTCATCGTGCGCGCCGTCGGCGGGGGGGCTGCGACCGCGCTTGAGCTGCGCTACGGAACCCCATCGGGGAGCGACCACTGACCGCTGGGGTCGCGAACGAGCGGAAACACTCGGAGCACATCGTGCGGCCGCACCCCACGGTAGAGGTGCGGGAAGAGTTCGCCCCCGCGGGACGGTTCGACCACGAGTTCCGCGCCCAGCGAGCTCTGCACGAGTTCGAGCGCGAGCACTTGCGAACCCGCGAACCGCGCCTGTGCAAAGTGGAGCGCGAGGGTGCCGCGCAATTGATCGTCGAAGGAAAGGTGCGCAAAACCCTCCGCTTCAAGGCTTGCGGGGCGGAGCTCGCCCGATTCCGCCGCCGCGCGCCAGACGTCCGGCGTCGTCAAGTGAAAGAGGCGTCGACTCATGGGGTGAACACGTCGAGGGTTGCGGCGCCGACCACGAGGCCCGCGTCCCGCGCTTTGCGATCGAGGGTGGCAATCGCCGATCGGCCGGTGGACCCAAGGTCAAGCGTCTGGTCGTTGACGTAGAGCTCGACGTGTTTCCACAACGCGTCGTCGCCCTGTTCTTGCGCGTGCGCGCGCATCGTGGCGAGCGCGGCTTCGCGGTGGCGGTGACCGTATTCGATCGAACGTGCGATGGCGTGGGTCAATGCGGCGAGCGCGTCGTGCCCCAGGTCGGAGCGCGCGGCGATGCCACCCAGGGGCAGCGCCGCGCCGGTTTCCGCTTCCCAGCGGGCACCCAGGTCCTCGACCCAATCGACACCCCAACTCTGCCACGTGAAACGCGCTTCGTGGATGCACACACCGAGCTCTGCGTGCCCGTTGCTCAAGCTGCTTGGGATCGTGTCGAAGCGCACGTGGTGCACCGCGCCCTCGCCGCGGTGGAAAATCTCCCACAGGAGTGCCGCCGTGGTGAGCGCACCCGGCGTCAGCACGCGGGGTGTGCCCGTGCGATCCGCGCGGCTCTTCGATCCGAGCACGAGCGGGCCGACGCCAAAACCCAGCGCCGAACCCGCGGGTAAGACGCTGATCCGGTCGGCTGCGCGCAAGGCGGCGTGGTAGCTGATCTTCGCGACGTCGAGGGTCCCGCCGAGGAGCCGGCCGTTCAGGTCCTCGACGTCGGCGAGCGAAAACTCAAGCTCGATGCCGGGCACCTCGATGGCGCCGCACAGGAGGCCGTGGAAGGCGAACGTGTCGTTGGGGCAGGTCGAGATGCCGATGGCGAGACGGGTCATGGGCGCGGCGGTTCCCAGTGGGGTTGCTCGAGTGCGCCGCGTGCGGCGCGCAATGCCGCCGCAAGCGCGAGCGGGATGTTCCAACGGGCGGGGTTGCGCTCGCCCACTGGGTTCGAGATGCCGCGCGCGATGGCAAGCGGGATGTGGGCGAGCGCGCACGCAAACGCGACGGCAAAACCCTCCATGTCCTCGGCTGCGGCGGCGGGGAACCGGCGCAGGCACTCGTTTGCCTGCTCCGCCGTAGCGCTCGCGGCGGTGGTCGTCAGCAACAACGGCGCCCGCCCCACCCGGTCGATCCCGTGGGGGACTGCGAGGGGCAGCTCGTCCTCGATCGCTTGTGTTTCCCCCTGCGCGGGCCACTGGGGGAAGCCCAGGGCCGGGGGCCCGAGAAAATCCGCACCCTCGCCGGCGCCGACGCCGTGGAGCGCTACGCGGTCGAACACCAACGCCGATCCGACCGGGTGCCGCGAGGTGTCGTAGGCCCCCGCGATGCCGATCAGGAGCACACGCTGTGGTGTCAGGCGCTCGATCAGCGCGGCCGTGCGCGCCGCCGCCGCAACGGGTCCAAACCCCGCAAGGTGCATGGCCCCAAACCCCACGGGCAGCCCACCTAGGTCTACGAGCCTGCGCATCTCAAGATGCGTCGGAACCAGCACAAGGGTCGACTTCGACATGGACTTTCGCCGCGGCGGCCCGCGACCGGCCGCGACGGGCGGGCCAACGTACCAGGGGCGCCCGTCGGCCCGTATAACAACCCCGATGAGCGTCCTCGAAGTGCTCAGCGCCGCCCGCGACCTTGGCCGACTGCAGGAGATCGCGTCGACGCTGATCCGCCACGGCCTCGGCGATGTCGTGCAGAGCCTCGGCCTGGGCACGCTGCTCCGGCGCGCGGGCCGCGTCCTGCACTGGGACGCCCTAGCGTCGGTGCGCGAAATGCCCCTGCCCGAGCGGGTTCGCCGAGCGCTCGAGGAACTGGGCCCGACGTTCGTGAAGTTTGGCCAGTTGCTCGCGGGCCGGCCCGATCTTCTGCCGCCGGACTGGACCAGCGAGCTGGCCAATCTCCTGGAGCGAGTTTCCCCCGTCCCGTACGCCGAAATCGCGGCGCAACTCGAGGAAGACCTCGGGATGCCGCCCGGCGCGGCTTTTGCGAGCTTCGACGCGGTTCCGCTTGCCGCTGGCTCGATCGCGCAGGTCCACTGTGCGCGGTTGCCGTCGGGGGAGGACGTCGTCCTCAAGGTGCGACGCCCTGGCATTCGCGGGGTGGTGGAAGCCGACCTGCGGTTGCTCGCGCGGCTCGCGGAAATCGTCGAGGCGGAACTGGTCAATCTGCGGCGTTATCGCCCGCGCCAACTCGTGCGGCACTTTTCGCGGACGCTGCGCGCCGAACTCGATTTTGACCTGGAAGCGCGCCACACGATAGCGATCGGGGCCCAGCTCACGCCGGAAAATGGCGTGCGTGTCCCGAAGGTTTTTGAAGCCTATTCGCGCGAGCGGTTGCTGGTCCTAGAGCGCTTCCGCGGTGTCAGTGCGAACCACTGGCTCAGCGATCCATCGTTGGCAGAGATCGACGGACCTTCGCTTGCGCGGCGCGGTGCCGACGCGGTGCTCGAGATGGTGTTCGAGCACGGCCTCTACCATGCGGATCCCCATCCGGGGAACGTGATTTTCCTCGGGCAAGGCGAGCTCGGTTTGCTCGACTGCGGCATGGTGGGGCGACTCACCGATGCGCGTCGACGCGAGTTCCTCGGGTTGCTCGTCGCGGTGTTCCAACGCGACGAGGGGCGCGCGGCGGAGATGCTCGTCGCGTGGGGTGGGGACGACCGCGAAGTCGATATGGAACTGCTCGCGCAGGACGTGCGCGCGTTCATCGACCGCTGGTACGGCACCGCGCTCGGCAAAGTGGACACGGGAGCGCTGATCGAGGACGTGCTCGCCGTCATCCGCGAGAACGGCCTCTTCTTGCCGCCCGACGTTGCGTCCTTGCTGCGTGTTTTCACACTGCTCGACGGCCTGGGTCGGGCACTTGACCCGGGGTTCGACCTGACGGCGCAGCTCGAGCCGATCGTCCGTCGCGCGCTGTCGCGGCACCATTCCGTTCGCGCGCTGCTGCGCCGCCACGGTGGGGACTTCGTCGGGCTGGTCGCGGATTTGCCGCGCGACCTGCGTTCGATCCTCGCGCGTCTGCGCCGCGGCCGTTTCCAGATGCGCTTCGACGTGGCGCAGCTCGACGATTTTTCCGCACAGATCAACCGCAGCGCAAATCGGCTGACAATCGGCATGGTGACGGCCGCGCTGATCGTCGGAACGTCGATTGGCATGACCGTGGACCGCGGCCCGCGGCTGTTCGACCTGCCGCTCTTCGGCTTCGTGGGTTTCCTATCGTCCGCGGCGCTGGGATTCGCACTTTTGTGGTCGATCGTGCGCTCGGGAAGGCGCTGATCAGTCCCGCGCGGCGGCGCGGATACGTGCGGCCCGTGCCCGCAGCGCTGCCATCCAGCGTCGGCGCGGCATCGCCGAAAGCACCGGCTGTTCGAGGGAGCCCGAGTTGGCGCGCACCGCGACCGTGCGCGTGGCGAGGGTGCCCGGCAGGGTGCGGGCCTCGGCGACACCGCGCAGGAGCAGAACGGGAGCAAGCCGCAGGGCGCCCGAAACCAGGAACAGCCAGTGGTACGTTTCGCGCGACGCTCCGAAGCCTGCAAGGACGCTGGCGCCGATCAGGGAGCCCAGGACGAACGCCGCCGCGTTGGCGAGGTTGTAGATCGTGAGGACACTGGTGCGTTCGCGGACGTGGATCGTCTCGAAGAACAGCAGCAGCGAGCACAGCTCAAATGCGCCCCAGACGACACCCGCGTACACCTGGGCGAGCAGCAGCATCTCGACGCTGTCCGCGAGGACCCACCAGATCGGGGACGGGAAGAGGCCGATGCCCGCCCAGAAGAGAAGGCGCCGCGGGCCAAAACGCTGGGCGAGTTCGCCGATCAGCGGCGAGACGAGGATGCGCACGACGTAGGTCGTCGCGAGCAAGGCCATGTATTCGAGGTAACTGAAGCGGAGTTCGCTCAGCATGTAGGGCGTGAAAAACGGCCCTGAGATCTGCACGGCGGTCTGCGCGCTCAACAGGTAGATCAACAGGCGCCCCGAGGACCCGCGGGTCAAGCGCTGGCGCACGGTTGCAAAATCGAGCGGACGCAGGCTGTCCGGCGGCAGGGGATTTTCGCTGTGACGCGCGAGCAACAGTGCGGACGTGCCGCGGGCGACCGCAGCCAGGGAAAACAGCGCCGCGAACGCGAGGAGCCGCGTCCCGCCTTCGCGCCCCGCGTCCAGCAAGAGGCCGCCAAGGAGCAGGCCGAGCAACACGGCGAACTGCATCAGGCGCGCGCGGCGCGCGAAGTAGCGTGTACGCAGGCCCCGGGGGACCAGGTCCTCGGCCCAGGTGTTCCAGACCGCGCCGGCCGAAAGGCCCGTCGCCCAGTAGACCGCGCCGACGGCAAACAGGGCGGTCGCGGGCAGTGCTCCGAACCAGGCACCCGCGATGAGGGGAGCAAAAGCCGCCGCCTGCACTGCGGCGCACCCTGTGACCCACCGGCGGCGCGAACCGAGCCTTTGGATCAAGCGCGGGGCCGCGAGTTGGAGCGCGGCTCCGATCAGCAACGGGACCGTCGCCACGAGCCCCGAAATCGCGTCGCCGAGGCCGAGCGCGAGGGCAAACGCGGGCAAAAACGTCTCCCCCGCGCCCACCATCAGGCTGAAGGCCGCGCCGTCGTAGGACATCAGCGAGAGGTCTTTGCGGACGGGGCGACTCACGGCGCCCGAGCCTATCGCGCGCGCGCGAGCGGACGTAACTTGGTGACCATGCACCGCCTGATCTTGGAAGCGCCGGGCACCGTCGGGCTCGCGTTCGACGCAACTGCGCCGCTCGAGAGCACGGGGCGGTTTTTCGCGGTGCTCGAAACCGAACTCGGGCACCGCGCGGCGCGCCGGGTGCTCGTGCGCTTTGATGGCCTCGACGCCGTGGCCCTCGCCCCGGTCTGGAAGTCGTTTGAGTTCAGCTCGGGCGCGACGGATGCGGTCGAGCGCGCCGCGATCGTGGGCCCCGTGCCCGCGCACACCTGGTTGGAGCGCCTGGGGCGAATGATGTTCCCCGAAGCGGAGATCCTCGTGAGCGACGACGAGACGCGCGCCCGGGCCCACCTGGGCGCGCCGCCCGCCTGATTGTCCCTGCGCCGCGGCCGCGGGGAACCGCGGATCAGCGGCGGCGCTCCAGCGCTTCGCCCGAATAGGCGAACCACCCGTCGCCCAGTGGCCAGGTTTCGAGCTCCGGGTCGATCCGCGCGAGCTGGGCCAGGGCCTGCTCGTCGCGCGCGCGGACCAGGCCGGCGGCGCTGAGGAACGTGCGTGTCATCACGAGCTCCACTTGGACGAGGCCGCGGTCCGCACCCCAGATGCGCATGGTGCGCACGGCGTACGGGCCGTACCACGTGCCCTCGACTTCAGTGCGGGTGTCCGGGAGCGCGTCGAGCTCGCGCTCGAACCGCGCGAGCCCGCCCGGCGCGATCCGGAACACCAACCGGTCGAACGCGTGGCTCGACATCAACGCGACCCCCGCCAAAAGCACCGCCGGGAAGACGGCGAGCGGCACGAGGCGTGCGCCGAGCCCGCGCAGGCCGTGGCGCAGCGCCGAAGCCAGCGCGTAGAGCCACAGGGGAAGCACTAGCAGTCCGAAGAACAGTGCGAACAGCGCGATGGGCACATAGGTGCCCGGTGGGGCCGCGGCGGCCGCGAGCAGCAGACCGATCGGTAGCGCGAAGCGCCCCGTCGACCGGGCGAGGGGTAGGCGGTCCCACGGTGCGCCCGCGCCGCCCCGTGTGTCCGTGGCGACACCACCCGCCGCAGCCGTACCGTCGCGAACGGCGTCCATCAAACGTGGTGGACGGGCCCTTCGCGGCGCGCTGCGGCAAGCAGCGTGCGCCGCACGTAGACCGGCACCATCGCGCGCCGCCACGGGGCGTCACCCGGAACGTTGGGCATCGGGTGTGCTTGCTTGTACGCCGCTTCCGCGACCGCATCCACACCCGCTTCGAACGCCTCGCCGTCGACGTCGAGCCCGGCCAAGATCTCCGCGCAGCGCTTGAGGCGCACCGGGCGTGCCTGCAGGGCGACGAGCACGACGTCGGCACCCTCCACCTTGCCCACTGCGTCGACGTCGATGCGCGCCGCCACACCGAGCAACGGGAAGTCGATGGAGCCGCGCTCACGCAACTTGCCGTACGCGCTGCGTGTGTCGCCGTGCGGGGCCGGAATCCGCACTTCCACCAGGATTTCGTCGCCCGCCATCTTCTTGTTCGCGATCCCGTCGGAATGCCACAGGTCGTCGATCGCAATCTCGCGTCGCCCGCCGCGGCCCTCGAACACGAGGTGCGCGCGGAGGCCCATCAGGGCCGGTGCGGTGTCGTTGCTGGCGGCGGCCACGCACTTCGACCCCCCCTGCACGACGTGGCACACGGTTCCGTCCTTCTTCAGGCAGAAGCCGAGCGCTTGGCGCCAAAAGTGCGTTTGGTTGTACCACTGGCAGCGGGTGTCGAGCAGCAAGTTGCCACCCAGCGTGCCCATGCGCCGCAACTGCGGCCCCGCTATCAATCCCGCCGCCTGGCTGAGCACGGGGAACCGCGCCTGGACACGCGCATCGGTGGCGATCGCGTGCAGCGAAACCCCGGAGCCGATCACCGCGGTCCCATCGGCGAGGAACTCGAAGCGGCGCAGCGCTTCGATGCTCCCGAGCGCGACGAGCACCTTGGGCTCGAACAGCCCGTGTTTCATGTTCGGCACGAGGTCCGTGCCACCGGCGATCGGCAGCGCGTGCTCTCCGTGTTCGACCAACAGTGCCACGGCGGCTTCCACCGATGTCGGCCGCTCGATGCGCGTTTTCGGAAGGCGCAACATCAGCTTCGCCCTCCGGCGGGAACGGCGCGGGTGGTGTTCCGCGCACCGACGCCGGCCGCGCGTAGGTTGCGCAGCACGACGGCGGGGGTGAAGGGCAACTCGCGCAGGCGCACACCCACGGCGTCGAACACCGCGTTGGAGATCGCGGGCAGCGCGGGGTGGAGCGGGCCCTCGCCGGCTTCCTTTGCGCCGTAGGGGCCCTCGGGGTCAATGCTCTCGATGATCAAGGCGTGGAGCTCCGGAGTGTCGACGCTGGTCGGGATGCGGTAATCGAGCAGGGACGGACCAGCGTGCAGTCCGAACCGATTGATGTCGTGGTCTTCCATCAGGGCTTCGGCGAGGCCCATGTAAGCCGAACCTTCCATCTGCCCCGCGACCAGCATCGGGTTGATCGCGCGTCCGCAATCGTGGGCGACCCAGCAATGGTGGACGGTGATGCGCCCCGTCTCCACGTCGACGTCCGCTTCCACGACGTGGGCCGTGAACGAGTACGCCGGCGAAGCTCCGATCGTGCCGCCGCGGTAGTCACCTCCGAGCGTGGGGGTGTTGTAGGAGCCGGTGGCGCCGAGGGTGTCGTGCAGGGCCTCGGCGATCTGGAACGCCTCGCGCGACGTGATGCAGCGCGCACGGTCGTCCAGGTCGAACACCTCACCGCGGCCCATGAAAACGCGCTTTTCGTCGATCTGCCACTTCTTGGCGACCGCACCCGTGATCAGCCGGCGCAGCTTGCGCGCGGCGTCGATCGTCGCGTTGCCGACCATGAAGGTCACGCGGCTCGAATAGGCACCCAGGTCGACCGGGCAAAGGTCCGTGTCGGCGGCGACCACACGCACGTCGCTGGGGCACAGGCCGAGCTCTTCGGCGACGATCGCGCGCGCGACCGTGTTCGATCCCTGGCCGATGTCGTTGCCACCCGTGAAGACGGTGGCGAGGCCCGAGCGATCCAGCTTGATCTGGATGCCCGCCTGGGGCATGTCGTTGGGGTAGATCGCGTAGTTCGTGCCCGAGATGTACATCGAACCGGCGACGCCCAGGCCGCGGCCAAAGGGCAACTTCCCGCGGCGCTCGGCCCAACCGCTCGCGCGCTCGACCGCGTCGAGACACGCGAGGAACCCGTTGGATGTGATGCGCTGCCCGTTGACGGTTTGGGTGTGCTCACCCTGCCAGTTGCGTCGGCGCAGCTCGATCGGATCGAGGTTTGCCGCATGGGCAAGTTCGTCGAGCTGCACTTCGAACGCAAACCGCGGCTGCACCGAGCCGTGGCCACGCTTCGGGCCGCAGGGTGGCTTGTTCGTGAACACCCGCGTCGAGTCGAAGCGGTACGTTGGGAAGTGCACTGGTCCGGTCAGGAGCTGGCCGGAATAGTAGGTGGTGACGAGTCCGAACGAGCTGTACGAACCCCCGTCGATCAGGATCTTCGCGTCGACTGCCGCGAGGCGGCCATCCTTCGACATACCGCTCGTGTAACGCAGCTTCATCGGGTGGCGGCCGCGGTGTGCGTAGAACACTTCTTCGCGTGTCCACAGCATCTTCACGGGTCGGCCGGTCAGCATGGCGAGCTTCGCCACGCAGAACTCGAGCGCAAACGGGTCGCTCTTGCCGCCGAAAGCACCCCCTAGGCACGGTTGGATCACGCGGATCTGCGATTCGCGCAGCTCCAGCACCCGCGCGATCGCGCGGTGCACATAGTGCGTGATCTGGGTCGCGGACCACAGGGTCAGCACACCGTCGGGCGCGACCGTCGCAACCGCGCAGTGGGGTTCGATGGGCGCGTGGGTCGAGCCGTGGAAGCGGTATTCTCCCTCGATCACGATGTCGGCAGAGGCAAGGGCCGCGTCCACGTCGCCGAACTCGAGCCGGACGTGTTTGCTGACGTTGCCGCGGTCGGGTCTCTCCGGCGTCTCGTGGATCTGGTTTGCGGCGTGCGCGAGCGCGGCCTCGGGCTCGAAGAGCGCGGGCAGCACCTCGTAGTCGACGTCGATGAGCTCGAGCGCCGCATTGGCCGTGTCCTCGTCGACCGCCGCCACCGCCGCGACTTCGTCGCCGATGAAGCGCACCTTCTCGACGGCCAGCGCGTTTTCGTCCGGCGTCCAGGGGATCACGCCATAGCGGATCGGCATGTCCGCGCCCGTGATGACCGCGTGCACGCCCGCCAGCGCGCGCGCGCGCGCGGTGTCGATGCCGCGGATGCGCGCATGGGGGTGCGGGCTGCGCAGGATCTTCGCGTGCAACATCCCGGGCAACTGGATGTCGTCGGTGTACACCGCTTGCCCCGTGGCTTTGGCCAGGCCGTCGATCTTGCGCTCGGCGCGGCCGATAACCTTGAAGCCGTCGCCGAACGGTGCACCCGGCCCGTGCTGGTCGCGGGCGGCCATCAGCGCGGGTCCTTCGGTTCGGCGCACTTCGAGAGCGCGGCCGGCCACGGGTTGCCCGCGGGGTGCCAGGCGGGCGGCGTGGGAGCGCGCCCATTGGCTTCGGCGGCCGCGAGTTCTACCGCTTGGAAGATCTGCGTGTAACCCGTGCAGCGGCACAGGTTGCCGGCGAGCGCCGCGCGGATTTCATCGCGGCTGGGATCGGGGTTCTCATCGAGCAGCGCGCGCGCGCTAATCAGCATCCCCGGCTGGCAAAAACCACACTGCAGGGCGCCGCAGCGGTCGAACGCGTCCTGCAGCGGATCGGGACCCTTGCCGCCCGCGCGCAGGTGAGCGGGAAGCATGCCCTCGATCGTTTCGATCTTCCGCCCTTCGCACAGCACCGCGAGAGAGAGGCACGCAAGCTGCGGTTCGCCGTCGATGCGCACCGTGCACGCACCGCAGTCGCCCTTGTCGCAGCCCTGCTTCGACCCGGTCAAGCCGAGGCGGTAACGCAGGACTTCAAGCAGGGTCCAATGGTCCGGGGCGGCGACCTCGATGGGATCGCCATTGATGTCGAGGGTGAGCACTCGCATGGGGCGGTGGGGGGCAAGCGTCCCCCGGTGGCCAGCCATTCTCATCCCGGCCCCGCCCAGGGGCAAGCTTTCGACCCTACCGCGCCCGTGTCTTCGCGAGGGCGCCCGTGCGCGCGCCGCGGAAGGCATCGGTCAGCTCGGCCCAGATCTTGGGACTAAAGTGGCGCTCGAACACCTCGGCCTGGACGGCCTGGGGCACTTCCCAGCCCGGGATTCGGCGCCACTCGCCGTTTTCCAGGTTGATGCGGTTGTTCGTGTCGCGGTGGATGCGCAGCGCCTCGAGGGCTGCGGAAAACTCCGCGGGGCGCTGGGTGGCGAGCCAGGCGGCCGTACCCCACGACTTGGTTGCCGAACTCCGGTCGAAGGTGCCGCGTTTCCAGTGCGCGACCTCGCCCAAACCGAACGGCTGCTTGGCGCGCTTTTTGAACATGGATTCGAGGTTCGCCGGCCAGGCCGTGTGCTCGACCGCGAAAATGAACTCGGCGCGGTAAGGGAAACACCAGATTCCTCCGACGATGGCGATCTCAAGGTGCCACGCGAAGCCGGTTTGGAGCCAGAACGGTTGGCTTCCAAAGCGGCGCAGGAACAGCAAGGTCGCAGTGCGGTGGACGAGCTCCGCATCCGGGTTCCACTCCTCGTTTTCGGGCTCGTTGGCGAGCCACGCGGCGACGAGGGGGCGCTCCAGGCTGAACCCCGCGAGGTTGCCCGTTTCGAAGGCGCCGAGGTACGGGTGGAGTTTTTCAAGGTGCGCGATCACCGCCCGTTGGTCTTCGCGTTTGCCCAGCTCCAGGATGACGGCGGTTTCGGTGTCCGGCGCGGCGCCGTCTTCCTTCCACGTGTACGTCCACGAGCCGTCTGCCGCGCGGACGGCGCCCGGCGGCAGGTCGTCTTCGGGCGGAGCTTCGATCTGCGGCGTCACCCGCGCCATGCCCTCCCCGTTGCCAGCTTCTTTCGAACCCTCGGGCGCGGCGGGCGCGGCGGGCGCGGCGGGCTCGCTCACTTCGGGAACGGCCGCCGATTCCAGCCGGCTAGCGGGGACCGGCAGCACTGCGTCGAACGCCACGAGCGTGCGCTCCACGAGTTCCATGCGCTTGTCACCCTTGGAACGCTGCGGCATCAGCAGCACAACCCGACCGTCCTTGGCGACCCACGCGCGGTATCCCTTGCCCTCAAGGAACGACCGCCACTCCGCCAGGGTCGTGCGTGTCGACAGGGGCATCGTGTCCGGCAGCTTGTCGAGGTTGTGGGCCTTGCCAAGCCACATCGCCTCGGCCTTGGGGGCTGCGGTAGATGACGGGGCTGCGGTAGATGACGGGGCTGCGGTAGATGACGGGGCTGCGGTAGATGACAACGCCGCGACCGGGTCGAGCGTTTCCCGCGCGGTGGCGGATGCGGGCCATGCGGCGCAGAGCCAGAGCGCGAGCGGACAGAGCGCGAGCGGACGCAGCGCGAGCGGACGCAGCGCGCGGCCGCCCAACAGTCGTGCAGATTTCAAACACATGGCAGGTCCTGGGGGAAGAAGCCGGCGGGAGAACCGGAGATCAGGGGGTGCAGAGTCGCCACGGGATGCGCTCCGCGCGCGTCGATGGCTACGCTCGGGTGTATGCGAACTTCCTCGGAGCGGTACGTCACAGTTATGCAACAGTGCGGACCAAGTCACCAACCATTTGCCGTTCCATATGCCGCGGGAACGTGCGCTGTAGGGAATGACGAGGGGCGCAGGCGGCGCGACATTTGCGCGCGACGGATACGCTCGTGGGGTGAACGAGTTTGAGCGAATCCTCGCGGACGTGGGTGCAAGATGGTTTGCGGTCGCTGTGCTAGGCGCCGCTCTTAATGCCTACGCCTTCGCCCAGATGGGTTTCGACAAGCGGCGCGCGCGATTGGGGCGCCGCCGGATTCCCGAGGCCCGACTCGCCGCGCCGGTGCTCCTTGGCGGCCTGCCGGGGGTGATCCTCGGTATGGCGTTTTTCAGGCACAAAACGTCGAAGGGTGCGTTCCAAGTGCGTGTGGCGCTTTACGCGGCAGCGTTTTTCGCCGCCGTCGCTGGCCTCGGGTGGTGGGCGCTCGAGAAGGTGGCTTGACAGTCGTAGACGACTGGTCTAATCTTTTTGCCATGGACCTCGAAAGCACCAACGCGCCGAATCCCGGCAACCCGGTGAGCGCCGACGGGTCCGGGATCGCCCGTGGTTATGGGAGCCGCAGTGTGGACGATTCCGCGTCCGAGTCCGTCGCCGCGGCGCCGGGTGGAGACGCCAAGGAGCGCATCCTCGCCGCGGGCGCGAAGCTGGTCGGTGAGAAGGGTTTCAACGGTTGCGGCCTCAACGAAATCTTGCAGCTCGCCGCCGTTCCCAAGGGCTCCTTCTACCATTACTTCGCATCCAAAGAGGACTTCGGCGTCGCCCTGATCGAGCGCGCGCGGGACGCGTACCTGATCTCCCTGCGTGCGATCCTCGGCGACCGACGGCGCACCGCCGTGCAGCGCCTGCGGGCCGTGTTTGAGCAAACCCGGGAAGAATGCGCCCAAAGCGGACCGACCGTGGAGTGCATCATTCCGAAGCTCGCTCTCGAAACAGCTAATCTCAGCGAGCCGGTCCACGCCGCCGTGCGCTGTGTGTACCAGCAGTGGAGCGCGCTCCTCGCCCAGGCGATTCGCGAAGGCCAGGCAGCCGGCGAGATCGATCGACGCCACGACGCAGACCGGCTTGCCAACGTGCTCGTGATGATGTGGGAGGGCGCCGCGATCCGCATGCAAATCGACCGCAGCGTTCAGCCCCTCGACGACTTCCTCACGTTCGTCTTCGACTCGCTGCTCGGCGATATGGCCTGACGCCGCCGCTGGCCGCCCGCCCTCCGATCGCCCAGGCAGAAACTCCCCCCAACCGCTGGCAGACACCGGCCTGCTCCGAGACTACGGGTAGTCGACTGGTCTACGACCCACCCAACCCACCCCCCCTATACCGCGTACCCGTTCGAAGCCCGTCCTGGGGCGTTTTTTGGCATCCACCGCGCTGTTCCTCGCTGTCGCCCTCGGCGGACTTGCTCTCGCCGTTTGGAAGCGCGACGCCCGGGCGGAATCCGCAGCGTTCGCCGCCAGTCAACCCGAGCCGCAGGAACGTGTCGAGGCGGTCACGGTCCGGTTCGCCGAACACGTCACGACAACCACCGCGATCGGCACCGTGCGCGCGCTGCGGTCCGTCACCCTGCGCAATGAACTCGCGGGCACCGTGCGCGAGGTCCACTTCGAAAGCGGGGCCATCGTCGAGGCGGGGGACTTGCTCAGCCTGTTCTTCGACGTCGCTCCGGACGCGACGGTGGAGTCGGTCGACCGGGAATCGCGCAAGGTCGTGGAAGCGGTCAACGCGTTCCCTGAAAACCGCTGCATGTGGTCGCTCGTCAACAACGCAGGCGGTTTCGGCGGATTTGTCGCCACCGACTGGCGCGAGCGGGAGCGCTCCACCCAGGAACTGTTCGGCGAAGTCTACGGGGCGCTATCGACGGTGCCGGGGCTGCGCGTGCTGCCGCGGCTCGACCCGCCGCTGCCGACACCTGGGATGTTCGACGTCGAACTCGTGCTGCTGAGCGACGGGTCGGTCGAGGCCATGCTCGAGACCGCGCAGACGCTCATCCAAGCGGGGATGCAAAGCGGCAAGTTCCTGTCCGTCGACACGGACCTCAAGATCGACCGACCCCAGGTGCGTGTCGCCATCGACCGCGAGATGGTCGCGGACCTCGGACTCGACCTCGCCAGCGTCGGGCGCGAGCTCGGAACGCTGCTCGGCGGTGGTTACGTGAACCGCTTCAACCACTTCGATCGCAGCTACAAAGTCATCCCGCAGATCGGCGACGAGGGCCGCAAAACCGTGGGGCCGCTGCTCGACCTCAAGATCAAGACACCCAGCGGTGAACTGGTGCCGGCCTCGACGTTCACACGCCTCGAAGCGGCAACCGTGCCGCGCACGCTCAACCGCTTCCAGCAACAGAACGCGGTGAAGATCTTCGGCAGTGTGCTTCCGGGCGTGACGAAGGAGGAGGGCTTGACGGTGCTCGAGGATGCAGCGCGTGGCCTTATCGGTCCGGGCGTGAATATCGACTACTCGGGCGAATCACGCCAGATTCGCCGCGAAGCGTCGGCCCTCGTCGTGACGCTCGGTTTTGCGATCGTGCTCGTCTACCTCGTGCTCTTGGCGCAGTTCAAGAGCTTCCGCGATCCGTTCATCGTGCTCGCGGGCTCGGTCCCGCTGGCGATCAGCGGCGCCTTGATCTTCACCTTCCTCGACCTGACGACGATCAACGTGTATTCGCAGGTGGGACTCATCACCCTCGTCGGTTTGATCGCAAAAAACGGGATCCTGATCGTCGAGTTCGCCAACACGCTGCAGGAGCAGGGCCTGGACAAGATCGCCGCGCTGCGCGCAGCGGCTGCCACACGGCTGCGCCCGGTGCTGATGACTTCGGCGGCCACGGTTTTTGGCCACTTGCCCTTGGTGCTGGTCACTGGACCGGGCGCGGAAGCGCGCAACAGCATCGGAATCGTCCTCGTCGGCGGCATGGCGGTGGGAACGGTTTTCACACTCGTCGTGGTTCCGGTCTTCTATTCGCTGATCGCCGCGAACCACCGCGCGCGTCCCGACCTGGAAGAGCCTACAGCGCCCGTTTCCGATCGTGTTGCGAACCCGATTCCGTCCAAACCCGTCCTGGAGTACGTCTGATGGCGCCCCTCACCACACTGCCCGCGCGTCTTGCATTCAGCGCGCTCACTCTGGTTTTGCTCGCGGCATGCGCCGTCGGTCCCGACTACGAAGTGCCGGAGTTCGATGCGCCGGCGAGCTGGTCGCAGCCCGCGGGCGGCGGGCTTGCGGCGGGTTTTGGCGAGCACGTCAGCTGGTGGGAGGGTTTGGGGGATCCCAAGCTCTCAGAACTGGTGGAACGCGCGCTCCTGCGCAACCTCGATCTGCGCGAAGCGTTTGTGCGCCTCGACGAAGCGCGTGCCCTGCGCGGAGTCGCGGCGGGCGAGCGCTGGCCTTCGATCGATGCGCGGGGATCCTACGAACACCGCGAGGAGAGCCAGAACACACCGTTCGGCGCGTTCAGCTCGCGGACGAACATCCACGCGCTCGGCTTGGATGCCGCCTGAGAACTCGACCTGTGGGACCGTGTGCGGCGCGCGGTCGAGGCGTCGGAGCGTGACCTCGATGCCAGCGCTGCCGACGTGCGTGCCGTGGCCGTGGCCATCGCCGCGGAAGTCGCACGCGCGTACGTCGACCGCGCGGCATTCGAGCGCCGCATCACCATCGCACTCACGAACGTCGATTTGCAGGAGCGCACCCTCGCGCTCGTGCGTTCGCGTCAGGAAGCGGGGCTCGTGGGGGACCGCGACGTCGCCCAGGGCGCCACCAACGTCGAGAGCACACGCTCCCGCGTGCCGTTGCTCGAAGCGGGCGCGGCCGCCGCGCGTCACCGCCTGGCGGTGTTGATTGGCCTCGCCCCTGGTGCGCTCGAGGACGAACTCGCAGCGGCGCCCGCCGTGCCGCGCGCGCCCGCGGAGGTTGTCGTGGGGGTTCCCGCTGACCTTTTGCGCCGCCGTCCTGACGTGGTTGCCGCGGAGCGTCGTTACGCCGCCGAGGTGGCGCGCATCGGCGTTGCACAGGGCGACCGTTACCCGCGGTTCGCACTTGGCGGCACCCTCGGTCTGGCGTCCGACGGCGCGGCGAACCTCTTCGAGGGGGACAGCAAAGTGGCCGGTATCGGGCCGTCCCTGCGTTGGAGCCTGTTCGACGGCGGGCGGCTCAAACAGCGTGTGATTGCGCAGAAAGCCCGCGCCGAGGCCGCGCAAATCGGTTGGGAGCGCACGGTGTTGCTCGCGCTTGAGGAAGCCGATAACGCGCTGACACGCGTCGTGCGCGAACAGTCCCGTGCCGCGGCGCTCGAACGCGCCGCGACCCAGGCGCGCCGCGCGGTCGAACTCGCACAGACGCAGTACCGCGAAGGAATTTCGGACTTCCAGGCCGTGCTCGATTCGGAACGTGTCGTGGCGGGGCTCGAGGACGAACTTGCGATCAGCAATGCCGCGATCACGACGAACTTGATTGCGCTCTACAAGGCCATGGGTGGCGGTTTTGCGTCCCCCGCAGCCAGCCCGGAAACGGACGATAGCTCGTCTGTCGCCGTCGCATCCTTTGGCTCACCCGCGCGGGCTAGCGAATCCCTTGCGCATTCTCACCCGCAAAACGCTCGCCCTCGATGACGACGGCGGTGCAGTGCGACGTGTACTCGAACGGGTCCCCGTCAAAGAGCGCAACGTCGCCGTGTTTGCCCACCTCCAGCGTGCCGACTCGATCGGCGATCCCGAGCAGCGCCGCGGCGTCCTTCGTGATCAGTCCGAGGGCGCGCTCGAATTCGAGTCCGTAGCGCGCCGCGATCGCTGCTTCGAAGAGCACAACCCGCGTGCGCGGGACGTAGTCTTCATAGCCGGATTGGAGCGCGGTCGGAATCCCGGCGTCCAATAGGCGCTGGGGTGTGGTGAACGCGAGCGCCTCCGACTCGCCACCCGTGCGCCGCATCGTGGGGTGCACGATGACCGCGACACCGGCCGCGCGGATCGCGTCGATCACGAGCGGTGCTTCGCTCGCGCCATCGAGGATGAGCCGCACGTTGGGGAACTCCTCGGCGATGCGCAGCGCGGTCATCAGGTCGTGGGCGCGGTGTGCGGTGAGGAGCAGCGGCACCTCGCCCGCAAGCACCCGCGCCAGCGCCTCCTTGCGCAGGTCGCGCGCGGGAGTCGGCGTTGTTTCACCCTCTTCAGGCTCCTTCGCGGCGTCCCGCGCGCGGTCCTCGGTCCAGCGTGCGGCGGCGTGCAGTTCCTGGCGCAGCATGGCCGCGGCACGTGCACGCGAACCCGGTGCACCGGAACCGCCGCGGGCGCCGTCGCCCAGGGCCGCGGTGACCATCGCGTCGGGCACCATCACCGCCGCCTCCACGGTGTCACCGCGGGTTTTGGCGATTAGGGTTTGACCGCTGATCAACGCACCTGGTGCGTGTCCCGTGTGCACCGTGGTCACGCCAAACGAGCGCACCCAACCGACGAGCGGCTCGTTCGGGTTGTACGCGTCGAGGGCGCGCAGCTCGGGCTGCATCGCGGCGGTGGTGTCGAGCTCGTCCTTGTCCGCGTCTTCGTTGAGCCAACCGGCGAGGCCCACCACCGTGTGGGCGTCGACAAGGCCGGGGGTCGCGACCTTTGCGGTGAGGATCTCGATGCCCGCGGGCAACTCGATCGATCCGGCAGGCCCGACGGCGCGTACGAGTCCGTTCTCGATCCACACGACGCCATCCTCGATCACCGGGCCGGCCATGGTGTGGAGGCGCTCGGCGCGCACGGCGATAGAGCGCTGGGGAAGCGCGGGACGCGCGCCCTGGGGCCCGTTCGCAGGTGCGAGTTCGCGCGGAGCCGGGCCCGCTGCCACGGTGTTGCAGGCCAAGCCCGCGGGCGCGAGTACGGCGCCGATGGCGATCGCGAGCAGCAGGTCGCGGCGTCTCATCGGGCGGCCTCCCAACCCGCGATGGCGGCGCAGCAGTTGACACCCGGGCGGCGGTCGCCGGCTCCGGGCCCACCTTCGGCGATCAGCCGGTCCGCGGGATCGGCGAGGTCGAACACCTTCTCGCCCTCGACCCACGTTTGGTGTACGCGGGTGTACACAGACAGCGGGTCGCCGTCGAGCACGATGAAATCCGCGTCCTTGCCGACCTCCAAGCTGCCCACGCGGTCCGCGAGGTCGAGCATCTTCGCTCCCGCCAATGTCACGGCTTCGAGGGCCTGCTCGCGACCCATGCCACCGCGCACGGCAAACGCCGCGCTGCGCAGGAACAAGCGACTGTCGGTGATGAAGTCGTCCGTGTGGACCGCAACGAGCACCCCCGCCTTCGCGAGCACCGCGCCCGTGTCGTAGGCGAGGCCCGCGGCTTCCAGTTTTCCACCGGGGGAATCGATCAGGATGATCGAGCACGCCACATTCGCCTTCGCGATCTCGTCCGCGACCTTCCAGCCTTCGCTGACGTGGTGCAGCACGACACGCAGTCCGAACTCCTCGGCGAGGCGCAGCACCGTCATGATGTCGTCCGCGCGGTGTGTGTGGTGGTGCACGACGCGGGTCCCGGCGAGCGCTTCCACGAGCACCTCGAGCCCGAGGTCGCGCGCGGGGCGCTTCGCTGCGTCGTCGCCCGCGGCCGCGATCTTGTCGCGGTACGCGATCGCGTCCAGGAAGCTTTGGCGCACGAGGGCCGCGCTCTTTGCGCGGGTGCCCGGGAAAGGGCCGGAGCTGCGCTGCGGATTGGTGCCATTGGCCATCTTCAGTCCGCCGTCGAAGGCTCCATCCGCCCGGCGGTAGGCGAGGTCCTCGACGGTTTTGCCTTCGCGCAACTTGAGGTACACCGTCTGGCCGCTGATGAGATGACCCGAGCCGGGCATCGCATTGATCGTCGTGAGTCCGCCCGCCCGCGCGCGGTGCACACTCGCCGCGGTGGCATCGACGGAATCGACGCTCGAGACCTCGGGTTGGATCGGACCCGAGCTGTCGGCGCCCCAGGGCTCGCCAACATGGCTGTGGGTGCAGACCAAACCAGGCATGAGCACCTTGCCGGCGACATCGATCACTTCCGCGTCGCCGGGCACCTCCACGGCATCCAGCGCTCCAACCGCGCGGATCTTTCCGTCTGCCACCACCAGAACACCCCGTTCGATGGGGGGCCCTCCGATGGGCAGGATGCGCGCGCCCACGAACGCGCGGATTGCGGGCGGGGCTGCGGGGGATTGTTGCGGCGGAAGCGGCAAGCCGAGCGCGAGGCCGGCGAGCAGGAAGGCGATCGACATGCGGGCGATCCTACCCGCGCAGCGCCCCGGCGGTAGGACGCGCGCGGCGCGCGCTGCCTGGCTTCCTGAGCCCAGGGGACGGGTAGGATGCGGCCCATGCTGCGCTCAGTGCTGTGTGCCGCGCTCCTCACGTCCTTTTTTTTCGCCACGGCAGGGCCCGCATCCGCGGTGTCCGCGGGACGGCTAGCCGCAACCCAACAGGGGGAACCGCCGGCCGCGGATGCCTCGACCACAGCTTCCGCGAGCGAATGGCTGCAGACGGGTGAATGGTTCGCACCCGTCGCAGAGTGGCTTGTCCTCGGGCCCGTCGATGGCCGCGGGCGACGGCCGTTCCGCGAGGACGCGGTGTTCGGGCGGCACCTGTTTGACCCGCGCGCCACGCCCCCAGTCGACGGCGAAGCGCTGCGCGGAAGCCTCGCGACCGGTCGGTGGGAGCGGCGCGCGGCCGGCGTGGGCGGTGGGCCCACTCTTTCAACCGGCGGCGGGTTGGGCTGGGCCTTCGGGCGTGTGCACGTTCCGCCGGGCGCGGAGGGGATCTACCTCGTACGGCTCGCGGGCGCGTTCGACGGTTGGATCGACGGCGCTCCGTTCGCGGGCGACGGATACCGCTACGGCTTGATCGGCCGTCCGGTCTACCTCGACGAGGGGGAGCACCCGGTGTGGGTCGGGGGAATGCGCGGTGGCTTCGATTTCCAGTTGCTGCGGCCGGTGGACACGCCTGTGGTGGTGGACACAAGGGATGTCGCAATGCCCGAGTTGGGCGTGGACGACGTGGGGCGGCCCGTTGAGATCGGAGTGGCGCTGGGTTCCTTGCGCCGCGGGTGGCAGGGGCCCGTCCGCGCGCGGGTTGCCGCGGGGGGCGATTTCGAGCCCGGTGTCGCCGGTGGCGCTTGGCCGCTCGCGCCCTTGGGTGCGGGGCGACTCGCGTTGACGGCCACGCCGCTTGCACGCACCGCAGACGACCGCCGGCCGTGGCGTTTGCCGCTCGAGCTCGAGGTCGACGGCGAAGGGGCCGCGCTCGCGTTCACGCTGGAGATCCCGTACCGCGATGCCAGCGAGCCGCGCCTTCGCACCTATCGCAGCCGCGTCGACGGGGCTGTGTTGCCCTACGGCGTGCTTGCGCCCGCGTCGGTGTCCGCGGACACCGGACTCGTGCTGAGCCTGCACGGTGCTTCGGTCGGAGCCGCATCTCAGATCCGCGCTTATTCGCCCAAAGCGAGCCATGTGATCGCCGCGCCGACCAATCGCCGTCCCTTTGGCTTCGATTGGCAGGATTGGGGCCGTCGCGACGCCGTGGAGGTGGCGCGCGTAGTCGAGCGCTCCCTCGGTCTGGATACCACGCGCCGCGCGGTCACCGGACACTCCATGGGCGGCCACGGCACGTGGCACCTCGCCGCGTTCGATGCGGGGGCGTTTGCTGCGGCTGCGCCCAGTGCAGGTTGGCAGAGCTTTGACACCTACGGAGGTCCGCGCCCGTCCGGTGGGCGGGCGGACACCTGGCGCGCCGCGGATCGGGGCAGCGAAACCGCACGGGCCATCGAAGCGATCGCGCGCCTTGCGATCTTCGTGTTGCACGGCGCCGCGGACGAGACCGTACCGGCAAGTGAAGCGCGGCAGATGCTTGAGCTTCTCGAACAGGCTGGGGCGCAAAACGTCGCCGCGCACTTCGAGCCCGGCGCGGGGCACTGGTGGGACGGCGACGTTGCGGAGGGCGCGGACTGCGTCGACTGGCCCCCGCTTTTCGACGTGATCCGCGCCGCGCGGCGCGATCCCGTTGGGCAGTTCGCGCAGTGGCCCGCAGAAGGTGAGCGCGTCGCGGTGCACCGTGTGCTGCTCGAGCGCCCGGACGGTTACACGTTCGACGATCGCTGGCTAGACGTGGCGGCGCTCGCAACACCCGGATTGCCCGGACGGTATGCCGGCGAAATTCGTGTGCAGGATGGCGCGGTCGCCGTCGCGCTGACGACCCAGGGGCTGGCAACCTTCGAATACTTCCCTCCGGGCGACCGCGGCACAACGAAGGTCCTCGAACTCGAGATCGACGGAACGGTGTTGCGCTTCGCGGGCGAAGCCGTCGCGCGCCCCGTCGCGATTGACCGCGACATCGCGGGAGTGTGGCGCGTGCGCGACGACGCCGCGTTCCAGCGCCAGCGCCCCGGGGCAAGCGGTCCCTTCAAGCGTGTGTTCGACCGTGGACCGGTGCTGGTCGTCGGGACCACGGGTGCGCAGGAGGAGTCCGCCGAACTCTTGGCGGTGGCGCGTTTTGATGCGCAACGCTGGGACGTGCGCGCAGCGGGGGAGCTCCCCATCGTGCGCGACAGCGATGTGATCGCGGACACCGCGGGTGTGCGTTTTGGCGGGCGGAACTTGATCCTCTATGGAAACCGGGAAAGCAACGGCGCGTTTGCGGCGCTGGTGCCCCGCGGTGGCCCCTTCGACGCTCGCCGGGGCGCGTTCCTGTGGGTCGATGCCGCGGGGCAGCGAACGGAGTCGACCGGATCCGACCTGGGCGCGCTGGTCGTGCGTCCGCGCACGGATTCACACGGGCACGGCGGATTGCTGGGGCTGATCGCCGATTCGGGGCCGCGTGGGACCCGGCTGCACCATCTCGGCGCCTGGATGGTCTCCGGCGTGGGCCTGCCCGACTTCGTGCTCTTCGACGCGGGTGTGCTCGCGCGGGCGGACAAAGGCGTGTTGCGCGCGGGCTTTTGGACCGCAGCCTGGGGCCCACCCTAGCCCGGGGTCCCGCCGCCGGGCCGCTTCGACTTCGAGTTCACTCGCTGGGCGCCGCGACGGAGAACGCCGTGACGTGTGCGAAGTGGATCCATCGGCCCTGCTCGTCCTCAGGGCCGAAGTGCACACGCGCCCACGGGCCATGGGTGGCTTCGATGCGCAGGCCACCGGGTGCGCTGTAGGCCGATTGCCCCGCGACCATCACGCCGGCGAGGGTGCGGCCGGCGCGGACATCCCGCGGCAAGGGATTGCTACTCGGCCAGATTGCGAAGGCGCACAGGAGCGCGAAGGCCGCGACGAGCGCGACGCCGAGGCGATTCGATCCCAGGCGTTCGATGAGGGGCGTTTGGCGATTCACGGGAGAGCTCCGAGCAAAAGGGATTGGAGGGCGTCGAGGTCGAGGGCGAGGGGGACACGGGGATCGGCGCTGTCGAGTTCGACGGACTCTAGGCGCAGGCCCTGCGCGGCGCGGCGCGCGAGCAGGATGCGCCCACCATTTTGGGCGAGCGCTTCGAAGGCCAGGCGGCGCGCTTCGTCGGTGGCCGCTGCCACTTCGGCTTCGGCGCCGCCGACTCGCTGGCCCCACACCACTTCGCCGGCGAGTTTTTCGATGGCTTCGCCGTCGAGTCCGAGTTGATCGGCGATGCGGCGCTCGAGTTCGGCGGTGGAAAGGACGGATGTGCGCTCAAGAGTCCACATCGCCCGCGATTCTTTTTCTGCTGCGCGGGTCGTTTCTTCGGCTTTGGCGAGATCTGCCTTCGAAGCCGCGACGGTGTCTTTGGCGAGCTCCAGTTGGCGTTGTTGCGCGAGAATCTGACCCGCTTGGAGACGCGCCTCGTACTCCGAACTGAATGCGACGTGCGGCGCAAAAACATCGAGGACTTCGAGTTCGAGCTCCTCGGCGGCGCGCTCGAGCTGCGGGCGTGCCGCACCGAGCCGTTCGGCGCGCAGGGCAGGATCGAACCATTCTTCGCTCGAGAGTTGGGCAAACTCTGCCCGCAGGACGTCTTCGACCGCGGCTGCGAGCTGCTCGACGTACGTTGCTTCGGATCCCGCGCGCACGAGGGCGTGCGCGCGTCCGGGCCGAACGCGCCAGAGCACGGTCACCGTGGCGCGCACCATGTTGTCGTCGCGCGTCCGCAGCTCAAGCGGCGGGCGCGGCGGCTCCGCACCACCTAGAACGAGGAGCTGCGCGCGGCCGGAAATGCGGCGCATGGAATGGATGCCGGGCACCGCAGCGTGTAGGCCGACACCGCGGTCGAAGGCTTCGATCTCGCCGGTCCATTGATTTTGGCGCACGCCGAACTCGGCGACACCAAGGCGCATGCTGCACAGGCGCAGGCCGAGCGCGGGGACGGCAATCAGCAAGATCGCGAGGACGACGTAGCGCAGGAGAGTCACGGGTTACCTCCCACGCGGGCGGGGCCGGCGAGCGCGATGCGGATGGGGGTTTTGATGAGCGCTTCGACGAGCGCTTCGCGCACGGCGAGGGGACCGCGGGCTTCGAGGGCCGCGGCCTCCGCGCCCAGGCGCGTCGCCTCGCGGGCGCCGGTCGTGCGGATGTGCTGCGCGGTGGCGAGCAGCTCGGTCGCCCGCCGCTGTGCTTCGCTTTCGCGGACGCGGCGCGCGCCCGTAGCTTTGGACACGCGAGCGCGGTTTTTTGCTTCCAGTTCGAGCTGCAGCCGGCGCTGGTCTCCGGCGAGTTCGATGCGCTCGCGCTCCTGATCGGCGGCGAGGGCCTCGATGCGGCGCGGGCGCCGTTCGAGTTCGCGCTCGAGCTCGATCCGCAGGCGTTCGGACTCCGCCTGGGCGAGTTTGCGCTCGTCGATAGCGCGTTCGACTTCGCGCTCGAGCCGGGGTTTGGGGGTCGTGAGCTCCTCCAGCGTGATGCCCAGCGGCGCGAGGCGCGCGGCGAGGCGCTCGCGGGTCGCCGCGCGGCCCGTCGCGAGGGCCTGGGAGTCCATGGCCTCCTGGGCACCCAGGCGGCCGAACTCTTCCGCGATCAGCGCCCGGGCCGCCGCCGCGGCGAAGCGGCGCTGAGGGATGAAGGACGTGCCGAAGTGGGCGGCAAGTTCGGGCAGGCGCTCCGGGTTCGGGCGCAGCACGAGTTCGAGGCCCGTGAACGCAAACGTGGAACCGTCCCGTGCGCGCACTTCGACGGCGACCGCGTCCTCGCTGCCCGGCCCCATGCGCACCGTGCGGATGCCGCGGTCGAAAACCTGGACCTCCTGCAACCACGGCACGAACAGGTGGTAGCCCGTGCGCTCGAGCACACGCACCTCGCCAAACAGGTGGTCGACGACGAGGCCGAGTTCGCTGGGCTGGAGCCGGGCGAGTCCCGTTTGGCCGGTCGCCGAGTAGGCCAGCGTCCAAAGGCCAACCAGGGCCGCGACCAGAGCGCCACCGAGCGCCGCAAGGTGGGCGGCCAAACCCATGCGCTTGCGCACGCGCGGTTCTGTCGTCGCGGGCGGCCCTAGCGCGCCTTCAACGGGACGTTGCGTTTCGGATATTGGCTGCGGTGTGTGTTCGCTCTCCATGGAGCGAACCGTAGCGGGTCCAGCCGAATGTGGCGGTCACCGGCCGGTCACGGGACCCGCTGCGCCCGTCGCGTGTGCGAGCGCGTGCCGTGTTGAACGGCGACTCGGCTCAGCTACGGCCGCGCTTGGGCAGCGCCTGTTCGCCAACCCAGTTGACGATGGTGCGCGGAAGCCGGCGTGCATCGAGCAGCGGGCCTTCGGCGTCGCGGATGTAGTTCACCTCAACCGTGTTGAGGCCTTCCATCGGACCGAGGAGGTCCTTCACTTGGTCGCGCACGTCACCTGGCGCCGCGATGTACGCCGGCAGGCCTTCGATCGCGCGCAGGTCGGCGGCGAGGTCAAAACCCAGTTGATCGACACAGGGGCGAAGCAGGACCAGCGAGCGCACGTTTTCGTCGCGCGCGGCGTGGCGCACTGCGAGGCCGACACCCGCGCCGACACCCACGAGGTTGAGGTTCGTCGAGTGCACTTCTGGGCGCTGGCGCAACCACGTCGCGGCGGCTTGGACGTCGCGGGTGGAGAACGCCCACAGACCCTTTTGTTCCTCGGGCGACGCCTTCTCGAAGTCCGCGCGCTCCGACACGCTGGACCCGTGGCCGCGCAGGTCTATCGAGAGCACGGCGAAGCCGCGCTTGTTGAGCTGGGCCGGAAGGTCGCCGAAGTCTTCGCGCGTGGATCCGGCGTCGTGCAGCAGGATCACACCGGGAACCCGGTCACCGTGGGCTTTCGGCCCCCAGTAGGAACCGGCGATCGCGAACTTGTCCTCCGAGGTGATCGTCACGGCCTCGGACCCGTCCGCGTTGGCGGTGCCGCGCGCGGCCGCCACGTTGCCCGAAGATCCGGTCGCGGGATTGGCGCCCCCGCGGCCGCGCTGGGGCGCGGCGTCGCTTTTGCCGCTCTCGCCCGTCGTGTCGCCGGTCGAAAACGCCGATTGACTGGCACCGTGACTGGTGTCGTGACTGGCACCGTGACTGGTGTCGGCGTGCGTCTCGAGAGGGGCGACGCCCAAGCAAAGGAGCAAGGGCGCGGCGCAGGTGAGAGCGATGAGCATGTGATTTCGGGGAACGCCGCCAGGCAAGCCCCAACCCCTCCGCTCGTGTCCCCTCGATGCCTATCGACCGCCAGGGCCAACAGCTTTCGGCCCGCGGGCCGATCGAGAGGGAGCGTCGGGAAAGTGCTTCTGGGGACGTGGGGAACGTCGAGGTGAGGGGCGTGAAGGGACCCCGCGGCGATTCCCACGGTCAGCGGGAACTTTTTGGTTCACGGGGTCGTCGAGAACGACCAGGGGTCGGTAAGAGAAGAGAGCGGGCCCATCCGCGGGACGACCCAGCGGTCGTGCCCCTTCTGGGCGAGGCGGTCGGGAAATTCGGCCATGGCCGCGGGGGCAGCCAGGGTCAAGCCGTATCCCGTGGATTCGGAGGTGCCGGCCCGGATCGAGAGAACTCGGACTGAAAGAGCTCGGACTGAAAGAGCCCGGACTGAAAGAGCCCGGACTGAAAGAGCATAGCGGCGGGTCCAAAACCCGCAACGGCCGCTCGTTCCCGTCCGCCCTCCCTAGCCCCACGGGTGCGTCGGGATACGCACTTGAAGCAGATTCAGACGCCGGTCGGCGCGAGGAAATCGCATCTGTATCAGCCCAGTTCGAGCTGGCGGCGGGCATCCACTTCCTCGCGGTTGAGCGCGAGGATGGCTTCCTCGAGCCGATCGCCCAGGTCCCAGGTGGGGTCGAGCGCGCGGCGCAGTTGTCGCATCAACTGAATCGCCATTCGGAACGCGCGCACGAGGTCGCCGGGAGTGGCGTCGGTGACCCGGTCGAGGTCCTCGATCGCGGTCCCGCGAGCCCACTCCACGACCGCCGGTGTCAGGCCCCAATCGGGCAATTTCATCGGCACCGGGATCCCGTACTCCGCCTCGCGGGCCCCAAGGCGCAGGAGCATTTGGCTGACGTGGCGGCGGACACCGCCGAAGAGGCGCGGCGCAATGTAAACGGGTTCGCCGCGCCGGCGCTCCTCGTGTACCAGGCCGACAAATAGCACGGCGAGTGAAATGGCGTCCAGGCCTTCCAGCGCGCCGCGCCACAAGAGCTCGCTGATCTGCAGCTCGAAGCCGTAGACCGCGCGCGCGGTGCGCCCCTTCGCCGAGAGGACGTCGCCCTCTTCCAAGTGCCCGAGTTCGTGCAAGAGCGCGAGGTGGGCCGCGAGCATGAGGCGCTGCTCTTCGCGCAGTTTGGCGCGCGCTTTTTTGCTCTTGCCGCGCTGCTGGAACTGCGCAAACGACTTGTCCCAGGCTTCGAAGAGGCGTTCGCGTCCCAGGCGCTCGACGAGGTGCAAAATCGCCGAATAGGAGAGCCGAAAGCGGCTTTCGACCGGTTCGGGTTTGCCGAAAAACAGCCGTTCGAGCGGCGCTTCCGCGAGGTCGCGCGGCTCGAGGCGCAACACGACGACGCCTTCGGTATCGATGCCCTGGCGGCCCGCGCGGCCCGCCATCTGCAAGTAGTCTCGGGTGCGCAAGTAATCGAAGGTGATGCCGTCGAATTTCTTGAGACCGAAAAACACCGCCGTGCGCGCGGGCATGTTGATCCCGACCGCAAACGTTTCGGTGGTGAACAGGAGCTTGAGCAGCCCCGAGGTGAACATGCGCTCGACCACTTCCTTGTGGCGCGGCAGCATGCCCGCGTGGTGGAAGCCGATCCCGTGGCGCGCGAGTTGGAACACCTCGCCCTGCATCTCGCCGTCGTCGAGTTGGAACGCCGCGAGGAGTTCGTGCTGCAAGTCGCGCATGCGCTCGGCTTCGGCGCGATCGAGCAGCTCGCGCTTTTGATTCGCGAGGGCTAGGCGCTCGCAATCCTTGCGGCTGAAGCAAAAGACCAGCGCGGGCAACAGGTCCTCGTCCTGCAAGCCGTCGAGCAGGAAGTGGATCGAGCGGGTTTCGTCCCGGCGCTGTTCCTCGCGCCGCGCGACCCAGTCGCCGCGCTCGCGCCGGCGCGACCCGCGGCCTTTCGACTTGCCTTCGCCCTCGTCCAGGGCCTTGCGCCGCGCCCAATCCAATCGGTTGGCCTCGAAAATGCCGATGCCCTGAAGGAACATGCGTTGGCGCAGCGGAACCGGGCGTATGTCCGAGCGGACGATCTCGAGGTCCGCGTGGCGGATCTCCTGGATCCAGGCGCCGAGCTCGTCGAGGTTCGCGATCGTCGCCGAGAGGCAGATGAAGCGGATCGCGGGCGGCGCGAAGATCAGGCTCTCCTCCCAAACCGTGCCGCGCTCCTGGTCGTCCATGTAGTGGACTTCGTCGAACACGACGTACGCGACGTCGGAAAGGGACGACGGGTCCTCAAGAATCGAGTTGCGCAGGATTTCGGTGGTCATGATGAGCACCTGCGCCGTGGGGTGGATCGTGACGTCGCCGGTCATCAAGCCCACGTCGAGGCCGTCGGCCTTGAAGTCGCGGTACTTCTGGTTCGAAAGGGCTTTGATCGGAGCGGTGTAGATCGCCCGCTGGCCGGTGCGCACCGCGTCGGCGATCGCGTATTCGGCCACTAGCGTTTTGCCCGAGCCGGTGGGGGCGCTGACGAGCACGTTTTTGCCGCTCGCCACGGCTTCGACCGCGCGCCATTGGAAGAGCGAGAGCGTGAGGCCCTTGAACACGGGCGCGCCCGCCGCGTCGCGCGCGATCAGCGAGCCGCTTGGTGCCGGCGGGGCCGCGGGCGGGCGCTCGGCGCGGGGCGCGATGCGCTGCGGGCGGCCGGCGGGGGGCGCGGGTAGGGCGGGGCTTTCGACGCCGTCACCCCCGCGTTCGGGACGGGTTTTCCGAGGGGACGTGGCGGGCTCCGCGGGGGCGCGCGCGGTCGGACGGCGCCGCGCCGGCGGTTCGGGCTTTGCGGGGGTTTCGGGCCGCGCGGGGGTTTCTGG
>JBBRWC010000050.1:0-29237 GCA_038246255.1 Planctomycetota bacterium | reverse complement strand
TCCTGCGCGAGATCGCCGCGCCGCACATTGCGCGCGGGGGAACACCCGAGGACCTGGACGTGCTGCGCCAGTTGCTCGCCGATCCGAACGATCCCATCGAAGCCGCCGCGGTGGCCGCCGTGGGCGAAAACAACCTCGTGGAGCTGCGCGTGGACGTCCTCGCCCGCTCCCGCTACGCGGATCCTGCCGTGCGCGGGCCCGCGTTGATCGCGCTCGCGAAGCTCGGCGGTGAAGGGGTGCTGGAACTGCTCGTCGCCAGCGCAGGGGCTTTCCGGGGCGCGATCGACGGCGATATCGCGGAAGCGCTGGGCGAACTGGGCGACGAGCGCGCGGTTCCGGTCCTGGTCGCGATGCTGCACGCTGGCCCCGCGTCGCCCGCGTACGAGCAAACACGCCGCGCTCTGCGGCGGATCGGCTCGCCGGCCTGGTCGGAACTCATGCGGCTCGCCCACGGCGTCCGGGGAGGAACAAGCCGCTCCGCCGCGCTGTTGCTCGCCGAGCAGAGTGTGCCCCCCGTCGTTCCGATCTTGATCGACTTCCTCGCCGAAGACCCCACCGACCCCTTGGTGCACCGTGAACTCGCCGCGCTGACCTGCGTCGACTTCGGGCAGACAGCCGACGCGCCGACCGCCTGGTGGGACTGGTGGGACCGCGTGCCGAAGGACGATTCGCGGGCCTGGATGCGCGCCGCGCAGGAGCAGCAGATGCTGCCCGTGGCGCCGGTCGACGGCCTGCGGGGCGGCGGCACGCGCGAGGGCGCTTTGAGCCTCGTGGCGACGATCGAGCGTGGGAAAGGCCCGCTCGTGCTGCGGGCCGCGCGCGAACTCGGTCGGTTGCTCGACGAGGATCTTGAATCTCCGCCCAGTATGGGGATGCAGCGCGCGGCGTGGTTTGCGGACCTGCGCGAGCGCGTCGAGCTGCGTTACCAGGCGAACTGACCGTCCGACGACGGGCGACGGCGGGGACCCAGTGGCGAAGCGTCAAGCAGCAAAGCGCAGTGCGCGCGGGCGCACCCGGCGGTGGGTGTGGGTCCTCCTCGGAGCCGTGGCCCTCAGCGCCGCCGCCGTGCACTTTTGGCCGCGCAGCGTGCTGCGCGACCGCGTCGCGGAGGAAGTGTTCGCCGTGCGGCTCGCGCGGCACGCACCGCACTTTCTCGCGGCCGGCGCGGAGTCGCAGATCGACCCCTACGTCCTCGCTGCCATGGCGTGTGTTGAAAGCAGCGTGCGCCAGCGCGCCGAATCGTCCGCGGGTGCGCTGGGGCTCCTGCAACTGCGCATTCCGACGGCCGGCGACGCGGCGCGCCGTCTCCGCCTTTCGCCGCCGTCGCGGGACGAGCTGTTGGACGACGCGCAGCTCAACGTCCGGCTCGGCGCCGCGTACCTCGCGTGGCTGCTGCCGCGCCAGGAGGGTGACCTCGAACGCGCGCTGATGGCCTACAACACCGGGCCGGGGCGGTTTGACGGCTGGTTGAAGGAAGCGGGGGGGTACTCCGCGTGGCGCGAAAAAATGGACGCGCAGGGAGCCCCCGCGCCGGGCAGCGTGCGCCACTACGCGGCAAAGGTGCTGGATCTTGCGGCGCACCTGCGCGAGCGCGGGGCGCTCGATGTGGCGCTGCCCGCGCTGCTCCCGCCGCAGGCACGGCCGGTGCCCGACCCGGTCCACGCCGCGCGCTCGAGCCCGCGGGATTGAAGCGACACGGACCGGGGTTGACCCGGACGCCGGCGCGCGGCGTGCAAAGCCGCGCGCGCAACTTTCTGTTTCAGCGCTCGATCCCCGCTAGGGCGGGGCCTGTGCGCCATTCCCATGGAATTTTGCGCGGTGGCGCCGTCACTCGCCGTCGACGCGGCGGCGCAGGTCGTCGAGGTCGGCGCGCAGTGCGGTCATTTCTGCCGCCAGCGTCTCAAGCAACTCGGCGATGCGTTGGTCAACTTCGGCGCTGCGGGACGCCGACGGTGCGGGCGCATCCTCGCCGGACGCGACGAGAGCCGCGAACGTCGGAAGCGGCGGGGCCGCGGGAGCCGCGCGGGATCCAGCCGGCGCACTCGGCGCGGCGGGAGCAAGCCTGCCCTCGAAGATCACCTCAAACTCTTTTGGTTCCGCCGACCTGCGCACAGGCCAAAGCACGGGATCGTTGGTCGCGCCCGCTTCCGCACCTCGCAGGAGTTTGCGGGTTTCGATCTCAACCGTGCCCTGCTCGGAACCCGCGGACTCGGTTTGGCGGACCGGTTCCACTTCGTCCGGACCGAGGAACGTGTACACATCCTGCAGTTTCACGCCCCGTGCGATGTGCATCACGCGACCGTTGCCCAAATCGAACGTCTGCGCGGGGCTGGCGCCATCAACTTCGATGGTTTCAATCGTCCTCGGAGCGTCCGAGAAATCGGAGAGGGCGGAAACGCGCGGATTCTTCCGCAGCGTGTGCACGATCGCGCCATCTTGCAGGTGGTTGGTGACCTCGCGCGTGGCGTTGCGTTGCTCGAACCGCACACGCTGCGGCCCAAGGAGGTTGCGTTGCGAAGGTTCCGTTGCACGCCGCGCGGCGCGATCCGCCTCGTCCGCCTTGGCTTGGGCGAGGCGCTCGCGGGCCTCTGCGAGGTGCCGTTCGGCTTGCTCCAATGCACGCGCGGCGTCGCGCACGGCGTCTTCGTGGGACAGCGTCGCCGTGGCGCCTGCGGCGGATGCGTGCGCGGCTTGTAGGGCGCGGATCAGCGACGGGGAATCGGAGGCGCTGCTCGCCGCCGGGAACTGCGGCGCGATGGCCGCAAGAAGCGGAAGGAATAGGGTGTTCATGGGGTTCTTGGTGCCGCGCGGAGGGCGGCGTTGGGTTGGGGAACGGCGGTCGCGGGCTCGGCGCGTAGCGCCGCGCGGATCAGGAGCAGGGCATCGAGTTCCTCGCGCAGGAGCTCGATCCGTTCGAGGCGCAGCGTCAGCTCCGCGAGTTCGGCGCGCTCGCGGGACCGCGCCGGGTCGAGTGCGAGCCGTACGCGCAGATCGCGCAAATCGCTCTTCAACGCGGCGACATCCGCGGCCGGCTCGGCGGAGGTCCGCGGTGCCGCGCCAGGCGGCGCCCACGCGGGGGCCGCAACCGCGGTTGCGCCGAGCATGAGGGCGGCGCACAGCGCTGCAATGCGCGCGGGCGCGTTCGGCGCTTCGGCGCGCCCGTCGATCAACCGCTCCACCCGTTCGCCGAGGTCGACCCCAGCGGACGCCATCGCGTGGGCGACGAGCGGTGTCGCGCCTGGTCGGCGCCAGCCCGCCACACGCACGAGGGCCTGGGCAAGTGGCAAGGGCGCGCCGGTGTTGATCGCCGCGAAGCGGTCGGCTTCGAGTTCACTCAAGTGCCGCAGTTGGCGCCGCGCGAATGCCGCGAGCGGTTGGAACCAGCACAGGACACCGACGGTGTTCGCGAGCGCCAGCCAGAGCGGGTCGCGGCCTTTTAGGTGCCCGAGTTCATGGGCGAGCACGGCTTCGAGCTCCGCGGACGCGAGTTCATCCACCGCGCGGCTCGGCAAACAGATTTCCGGCCGCCACACGCCAAACGCGATCGGCACGGACACGCGGATCGACGTCGAAAGCCGGGGCGGCGGGCCGCAACCCTTGGCGACGGCCGCAAGTGCGCGCGCAGCGGGGCCGATCGCGGCGCTGCGCCGGGGCGCGAGGCACCGCAGAAGCTCGCCGCGCGCGCGGGCGAGCCGCGTTAGGCGGACGAGCGCTCCCGCGGCCCACAAACCGAATGCGAGCACGCCGACGGGCACGGAATCCAAAGGCCCAGCGGGAACCGCCGCAGCCGAGGCAGCGGCGCGTGCAGGAACCCGCTCGGGCAACACCGCCGGAGCCCAATGCCGCCGTTCGGCACCGTCGGCGAGGCTCGCCACGATCACCGGCGCTCGCGCTGCCGTGAACCCGGAGACATGGGCGCCGAGCAGCGGCTCGAAGCCACCCAGGGTGGGGAGCGCGGCCGACAGGAGCGGCCCGAATAGGGCGGCGCGCCACAGGCGCTGCGCGGTGCGCGGCGTGGTGCGCCGCGCGAGCGCGAGCGCTGCCCAGACGGCCCCGAGCAGCAGCGTCGAGTGGACGGTGTACGTCGCCAAATAGGCGAGCAACCCGTCGATCCACACCGCCGCCTCAGGTCGCACGGGGCCCCCCCTTGCGCTCGGCGCCGGGTTCCGCCCGGCGCTCCGCTTCCACCCGCACACGCTCCGCCAACGCGTCGAGTTCGCCCGCTTCCAGGGCCCGTTCGTCGACGAGGTGGTTGACGAGTTGGGCCGCGTCGCCCGCAAAAAGGCGGTCGGTGAGCTCGGCCACCATCGATCGGCGCACCTCGACTTCGCTCACGGTGGGGCGGTAGACGAACTGGCGGCCTTCGGTGCGGTGCTCAACCACACCCTTTTTCTCGAGCTTCACCAGCATGGTCGCGATGGTCGTCAGCGCGCGCTGATGGGGGTCGGTGAGGCTGCGGTGCACGTCAGCGACGCTGGCTTCCCCGGCGGCCCACAGCACACGCATGATCGCGTGTTGCAGGGCGCCCAGGTGGTGGGTTCGGTCCATGGCTTGGAGGGGGGAGGGGGAGCCGGGCAGGCGTCGCGGCGGCGGTCGGAGGGAGGTCAACGACCGCGGTAGTACGACCACAGTAGTCAATTCGTTGGTGGTCGAGCGAAATTTCTGATTCAGTCCCGCGCAGGGGGCTCCCACGGGCGACACGGGCATCCTTTGCACTCCGGGCCGCGGTGCGTGCACCGCCGCTCCGGCCCCGTTAGGGTGCTGCGCCCGGCGCCGGAGCCGCCCCGGTCCCTGCGCTCCTGCGGGGAGCGCTTTTTCGTTGTCCCCCCCTGCTACCCGTGATGCTCAACCGACTGCTGCTGCCGCTCGCCCTCGCCGCCTTCGCCGGCTTTGCCCCCGCCCTGGCTCGCGACGTCGAGCCCTCCGCGGTGCTCCTGCGCTATCCGGACGTCGGGCCTGAGCACATTGTGTTCCGCTACGCCGCGGACCTGTGGCTCGTGCCCAAGGCCGGCGGATCGGCCCAGCGCATCACGTCGGCCGAAGGGGGCGAGAGCTTCCCGCGCTTCAGCCCCGATGGGACGCAGCTCGCGTTCATGGCGGGGTACGACGGGGGCTCGGAGCTCTACGTCATGCCAGCGACCGGGGGCATCCCGCGCCGCATCACGTGGCACCCCGCGCAGGAGGTCCTGTGCGGGTGGACGCCGGACGGGCAGAACCTGCTGTTCTTCTCCGACCAGACGTCGGGCATCGGTCGCGCGCCGAAATTTTTCACGGTGCCGGTCGCGGGCGGCGCGCCGCGCGAGTTGGCCGTGCCGTACGGGTCGTTTGGCGACCTCGACCGCACCGGGGAGTGGCTTGCGTACACACCGTCGCTGCGCGAGTTCCGCACGTGGAAGCGTTACCAGGGCGGTCTCGCACAGGACATCTGGCTCTTCCATTTGCGCACCTACGAATCGCGCCGGCTGACCGATTGGATCGGCACCGACGCGCAGCCCATGTGGTTCGACCGCCAGGTGCTGTTCGTGTCCGACCGGGGCTCCGAAGGCATCCTCAACCTTTGGTCCCAGGACGTCGACAGCGGCGCGCCGGCGCAGCTCACGTTTTTCACCGACTTCGGGGTGCGGTTTGCGTCCGGTGGGGCGAGTGAAGTGGTGTTCGAAAACGGCGGCAAGCTGTACCTCTTCGATGTGGCGGCAAAAGCGCTGCGTCCCGTCGAGGTTTCGATCCCCGGCGACCGTCCAAACCTGCGCCCCCAGCGGCGCGACGTCACAAACCTCGTCCAGTCGGTTTCCAGCGGTCCGAGCGGCAAGCGGGCGCTCGTGGAAGCGCGCGGCGAGATCTTCGACGTCCCGGCGAAGGAGGGCGCGCGCAGGCAACTCACGACGACTTCGGGTGTGGCGGAGCGCTGGCCCGCCTGGAGTCCCGATGGCCGGCTTATGGCCTTTTTCTCCGATCGCTCGGGCAACTACGAGCTGACCCTGCGCCGCATCGACGGCATGCCACTTGCGGGCGCAGACGAAAACGGCGAGCGCCGCGTTTCGGCGTTTGGACCCGGTTTCCGCTACGGAACCCAGTGGTCGCCGGACTCAAAGCGCATTGCGTTCACCGGCCACGACGGCAGGTTGTGGATCTTCCACCTCGACCTGGAAGTTCCCGAGGGAGGTCGGGTTGAGGAGGTTGGAGTTAACCCCGACGGACGGCCCATCGGCGCTGCTTGGTCCCACGATGGCCATTGGCTCGCGTGGAGCCACCGCCATTCGAGCTCGCGCCTCGATGCGATCTACCTGCGCGACGTTTTGGCGGGTGAAACCCACGAAGTGACGAGCGGCCTCTTCGACGATTCGGAACCCACCTTCGACCCCGCGGGCAAGTACCTGTACTTCACCTCGTCCCGCGAGTTTGTTCCGACCTACGGCGACATCGAGCGGACCTGGATTTACGCGAACACACGCGCGCTCATGGCCGTGCCGCTGCGCAAGGACGTGGCTCACCCCACCGCGCCCAAGGATCCCACGGAAGAGGTCAAGCCCGAGGATGGCGCGAAGGACTCGGGTGACGGCGAGAAAGAGAACCCGTCCGATTCGGCCGATGAGGCGGCGGACGAACCCGATCCGGCGGACGAGGGCGAGGACGCCGATGAGGAAACGGGCGACGCGGGCGCACAGGAAGACGGCAAAAGCTCGGACGCGGACGGCGAAGATGGCAAAAAGCCGGCGCCGCTCGCGATTGACCTTGAGGGTTTCGAGCAACGTGTGGTGCGTCTGCCCGTGCCCGCGGGCGCGGTGCTGAGTCCGACCGGAGTGAAGGGAGGCGTGCTCTTCGTGCGCCGGCCGAACACGGGGGCGCAGGGTGGCGAGAGCGCGCTCGAGCGTTACGACAGCGAGGACCGCGAGGCCAAAACCGTGCTCAGCCCCGTGGGCCGCTACGAGGTTTCGGCGAATGGCGAGCGTGTGCTTGTGCAAAGCGGCGACCGCTGGGGTTTCATCGACCCGAAACCCGACCAGAAGCTCGAGGACACGCTTCAACTCGCTGGCCTCGCCGCGGAATTCGATCCCCGCGCCGAATGGCGCCAGATGCTGCTCGAGACCTGGCGGCTGTTCCGCGACTTCTTCTACGAGCCCACTTTGCACGGCCTCGACTGGCCCGCGGTGCTCGAGCGTTATTCGGCCGCGTTGCTCGACGCCACGTCGCGCGAGGACCTGCACTTTTTGACGGGCGAGATGATGGCCGAGCTCAATGTCGGCCACGCCTACAACCGCCCGCCGCCGGGGGGACTGCTGCCTGCGAACGACGGGCCGCCGATCGGACTCCTTGGAGCCGACGTGGTCGTCGAAGAGGGCGCCTGGCGTATCACGCGCTTCCTCGCGGGTGAAGCCGGCGAAACAGACGGTCGCTCGCCGCTCGCGGAACCGGGTGTGGATGTCGCTGTTGGCGACTTCATCCTCGCGGTCGACGGGCTGCCCCTTTCGACCGACCGCGCGTTCGAATCCCACTTCATCGGTCGCGCGATGCGTCCGGTGCGGTTGACGGTGAATACGACCGCGAGCCTGGACGGCTCCGAACGCCACGTGCTGGTCGTGCCCCTCGCGAGCGAAGCCGGTCTGCGCTACCGCGCGTGGGTCGCGGATCGCCGCGCGGCGGTGCACCGCCTCTCCGAAGGGCGCGTGGGTTACGTGCACGTTCCGGACACGGGCGTGAACGGCCAAACCGAACTCGTGCGGCAGTTCTATGCGGAGCGCCACCGTCCCGCGCTGCTGATCGACGAGCGCTGGAACGGCGGCGGCCAGATCCCCACACGCTTCATCGAGATGCTCAACCGTCCAGTGACGAATTACTGGGCGGTGCGCAATGGCGAGGACTGGGAGTGGCCCGAGATGGGGCACCCGGGTCCTAAGGCGATGCTGATCAACGGCTGGGCTGGCTCGGGCGGGGACGCGTTCCCGTTCTATTTCCGCCAGGCGGGGATCGGGAAGCTCTTTGGGCGCCGCACCTGGGGTGGCCTCGTCGGCATCTCGGGCAATCCGGCGCTGATCGACGGCACCGCGCACGCGATCCCGACGTTCGGGTTCTACGAGAAGGACGGCACCTGGGGCATCGAAGGGTGGGGCGTGGACCCCGACGTCGAAGTGATGGACGATCCCACGGCCCTCGCTAACGGCGGGGATCCGCAGCTCGAAGCCGCTGTTGCCCACCTGCTTGCAGAGCTCGCGGCCAATCCGCCCGTGCGCCCCGCCCGACCGGCGAGCCCCAACCGCGCCGGAAGCGGGTTGGATACGCGCGATCGCTGAGGTCGGGTCGCCCGCTCCGCAATCGCGGTGCGGGCGGCTCCACCCAATTTTTGACAGATGTGCGCAGCGAGCGGTGCCAACTCACGGCCCCGCTCGCCGTAACCTTTCGCGGTGCAGAACTCCGAACCCCGCACGATGAGCGACACCGTCCGCACCCAACCCGACTTCAGCCCGGAATTGCGCCAGCGCGCGCGGGAGCGGATCTGGGTCCGCGACCTTGAAGAAGCCCTGGGCGAGGTCATCGTCGGACAACGCCGCCTCGTGCGGACGCTGCTCATCGGATTGCTCTCCGGCGGGCACGTGCTCCTTGAGGGTGTTCCCGGCCTCGCGAAGTCCCTCGCCGTGTCGAGCCTCGCGCAGGCTGTGGACGGCAGTTTCGCGCGCATCCAGTTCACCCCCGACCTTTTGCCGTCGGACCTCGTGGGCACCGAGATCTACGACGGTCGAACCAGCACCTTTACACCGCGCCGGGGCCCGATCTTCGCGAACTTCGTGCTCGCCGACGAAGTCAACCGCGCGCCTGCGAAGGTGCAATCTGCGCTCCTTGAGGCGATGCAGGAGCGCCAGGTGTCCATCGGGGGCCAATCGCACCCGCTGCCGATACCGTTCCTCGTCCTCGCGACGCAGAACCCGATCGACCAGGAGGGCACGTACCAACTGCCCGAAGCGCAGCTCGACCGTTTTGCCCTCAAGGCGGTGCTCGGGTACCCGGATCCGGCCGAGGAACTTTTGATCCTCAACCGCATGGCGCGCACGAAGGGGCCGCCCCCGGTGCGCAGGGTCGTGGACCTCGACACCTTGCTCGCGGCGCGCGACGAGGTGGACGCGGTCGTGCTCGATCCGCGTCTGGCGGAGTACATCGTGCGTGTCGTGCACGCCACCCGTTATCCGCGTCAGTGCGGACTGCCCGAACTCGAGGGCCAGATCCGCGTGGGCGCCAGCCCGCGCGCTTCGATCACGCTGGCCCTGTGTGCGCGCGCCGAAGCGTTCCTCGAGGGCCGCGAGTTTGCGACGCCGAGCGACATCAAGCGTGTGGCGCCCGAGGTTTTGCGGCACCGGGTGCTACCGACCTACGAAGCGGAAGCGGCGGGGCGCGATGCGGAGGAGATCGTGCGGCGCGTGCTCGAGTCCGTGCCGGTGCCCTGACGGACCCCGCCGCTTCCGACCCCCCAAGTCCCGTGCAGCGCCAACCCACACCGCCCCGCGCCCTTCGCGAGGAGGACGAAGCTGTCTTGGAGCGCGCCGCGCTCCTGCGCAGCCGCGTCCGCCAGCTCGAGCTGCGCACCCGGCGACTTGCGAGCGATGCGCTCGCTGGGGCCTACCGCTCGAGTTTTCGCGGCAGCGGCATCGAGTTCGACGAGGTGCGGCCGTATTTGGCGGGGGACGACGTCCGCACGATCGACTGGAACGTCACCGCGCGCACGGGCGAACCGCACATCAAGCGGTTTGCCGAGGACCGCCAACTGCGGTTGCACCTGGTGCTCGATGCCAGTCCTTCGATGGACTTTGGGACCGGGGAACTGACCAAACGCGAAGCTGCTGCCGAATTGGTCGGCCTGATTGCCGCGACCGCGGCCAAACAGCGTGATCCGGTGGCGTTGGAGCTCTTTGGCGCGCGCCTTGCCAGCGGCGAGCTCGGACACGTGGCCCCGGGCCAGGGTGGGCCCCACGTGCTGCGGCTCCTGCGGGCGGCGCTCGAAGCGCGCGAGACGTCCGACGTTGCGCAGGCCGACGCGGTTGCACGCGGCCCGCGGCTTGGGTTCGAGCACACCCTCGAGGAGCTCGCGCGGGTGTTGCGGCGGCGCTCGCTCGTGGTGTTGATCTCGGACTTCGAAGACCTCGTCGGCGAGTCCTGGCGCTCCGCACTCGAGCGTCTGGGGGCCCGCCACGACCTCGTGCTCGCACGTGTGTTCGATCCCTTCGAAGAGGACCTGCCCGATGCGGGTGTCGTGCGTCTGTGCGACCGCGAGGAAGGCGGGGTCCACGAAATCGACACGTCGTCGCGCCGCGTCCGTGCGCTGTGGCATGAGCGCGCGCGAGAGCGGCGTGAGCGCCTCGTTGCGGCCGCCGCCCACGCGCGCGGGGAAGTGCTCGAGATCGATGCGTCGCGGCCCGTGCTCGAGCCGCTGCTCAACTTGTTCCAGCGCCGCGTGCGCCAACGCGGTGGGCGGTTGTGAAACGGGCACATCGAGCGGTGCTTTCGGCGTCGGTGCGCATTCGCCGCTGGCCTGCGGCGACCCTGTTGTCGTGCGCAATCGCGTGTGCCGTCGCCGGCGGCGCGTTCGCGGCCCCTTCGTTCCCGGGCGCCCGGGTTGAGCAGGCGCCGTCCGCGGGATCGCACACGTTTGCGGTGGACGCGCACGCGCGGTGGATCGCGGAGTTTCCGGCTGACGGTCTTTCGATCGGCGCGCCCGTGGAGGTCGTCGCCGCGGTCGAACACGCAGCCAACCTCGATGCGCGGCTCGAACTTCACACGATCAATCCCGATGCGGGCTGGCTGATCCTCGAACTCGCACCGACACGGCGCGCGACCATCGACGCCGGACGCGTGCGGACGGTGTTCCGCCTGCGCGTTGCGCCCATTGCGACCGGCGGTGTCGTGGGGGAAGCGGGGGACTTTGAGCCCGCGCCGCACCTCGAATGGCCGCCGCTCGACGTGGTCCTGACGGCGGACGTCCGCGCGGGAGGCAGCAGCGGCTCCGACGGATCGAGCGCTGCGGAAATCGGCCGTGTGGTCCTTGCGGGCGTGGCGGTCCGGGTGGCGAGCGCAATCCCCGCCGGGGATCTCGCGCCCGCGCCCCCGCGGGGATTTGCGGCGATCGAAGCGCCGCCCTCGAGCGCGCCCGCGTGGTACACGTGGTTTTGGTCGTCGCCACTTGGGATCGCCGCACTGGCCGCGTTGCTCGGCGCCGTCGCCTTGAGTGCGGTATCCCTGCGCCGTTCCCGGCGTCGCGCACCGCCGCCCGCACCGCTTCCGACCCCTGCCGAGCGCCTTGAGCGCGCGCTGGTGGTGCTCGTGAGCCGCGACGAGGCCGCGCGGCGGGACGGGTTGTTCGAAGTGGTGGCGGGCCTGCGCGCTGCGGCCGACGAAGCGCTGCGTACCCCGCGTGCGGGGCTCGCCGACGAAGAATGGCTTGCGGCGCTCGCGCGGGATCCGCGCGCTGCGGCGATCGCGACGCGCCTCGGCGCGCTTTTCGAAACGTCGAGCGCCGGCCGTTGGGGTGGCGAGGTCCCGAGCGTGTACGGCGCCGAGGCGCTCGCGCGCAGTGTGCGGGAACTTGCCCCTGCGATTTTTGACCTCGGGCGGGAGCGCGCCGCGTGAATCCGGCGGAGTGGGCAAAGGCGCTGCCGTTCACCTCGGCGAGCGCAGCGGAGCCGAAGCTCGAGCTCGGCCACGGGCTCGCGCTCGCGGATCCGTGGTTCCTCGCGGTTGCGCCGCTCGGGTTTTTGTTGTGGATCCTCGCCCGCCGTCGCGCGCCCGTGCTGCGCACGCCGAGCGCCAGCCTCTTTGCCGCGGGCATGCCGCGCTCGCTGCGCCAGCGGGCGCTGTTCCTGCCGCCGTTGCTCGACGCCGCGGCGCTTTTGCTGTTTGCCCTCGGCCTGGCACGGCCGCTCGTGGTCGACGTGCTCGAGACGCGCGAATCGGCGGGCATCGATGTGATGTTGGTGCTCGACCGCTCGGGTTCGATGCGCTTCACGGACCTCGCTCCGCCGGGCAGCGATCGCACCCGCCTCGACGTCGTGCGCGACGTGGCGCTCGACTTTGCTCAACGCCGTACGGGCGACCTCGAATACGCCGCGGACCGCGTCGGCTTGCTCGTGTTTGCGCGTTATCCCGAGCTCGTTTGTCCACCGACCTTGGACTATGCGACGCTCGCATCCTTCGCGGCGCAGGTCCACCTTCCCATCGCGCGCGAAGAGGATGGCACGGGCATCGGTGTCGCCCTCGCGAAGGCGGTCGACTTGCTTGGGTCGAGCGACTCCGAATCCCGTGTCGCGGTGCTGCTGTCCGACGGCGCCAACAACGTCGAGCTCATTCTTCCCGCCGAAGCCGCGGAACTCGCCGCCGCGCGCGGTGTGCGTGTCTACACGATCCTCGCGGGCGCATACGAATACGACCGTTTTGGCCGCGTGACACCGATGGAGATCGATCCGGGTGAACTCGAGGCCATCGCGGAACGCACAGGCGGCCGGTTTTTCCGCGCGCGCGATCGCGCGGCATTGGAATCCACCTACGCCGAGATCGAGACGCTCGAGCGCACCCCACGCGAGGAGCGCCGTGAGCGCCGCGCCCACGATCTTTATGCGCCGATCGTGGGACTCGGGCTCCTCGCGCTGGCGTTCTCCCGTCTCCTCCAGGGCGCCGGTTTGGTGCGGACGGTCGGGTGATGGGGCCCTTTTCCACACCGCTCGAATGGCTGCGCCCCGAACTCGCGTTCGGTTTTGTCCTCGCCGCTGTCGTGGTCGCAGGATCGTGGTTCGCGATCCGCGCGCGGACGCGCCGCGCCGCAAACCTCGCCATTGCTGTACGGCGTGCGCCGCTCCTTGGCCCGTCGCGTGTCGGGCGCGATCGCTTCGCGGCGCTGGCGGTCGGCTGCGCGGCGATCCTCGGCGCGGTGGCGCTCGTCGGACCCGGTCTTGGCCACGTCGAGCGCACGGTGGAGCGCCGGGGTGTCGATCTCGTCGTTTGCCTCGATGTGTCGCGCTCAATGTTGGCCCGTGACGAGCGCCCCGACCGACTGAGCCGCGCGAAACGCGAGGTGCAGGGCTTGCTCGATCGCCTCGCGGGTGACCGCGTGGCGCTGATCGCATTTGCGGGCGAAGCGCAGCGGATCGCGCCCTTGACCGCCGATCGGCGCGCGCTGGGGCAACTCGTCGAAACCGCGCAGCCCGACGACCTTGCCATCGGCGGCACCGATCTTGGCCGCGCGCTCGAGTTGGCCCTCGAGCTTTTCGACGGGCGCAGCGGTGCGCACGAAGCGGTGGTGCTCGTCACCGACGGCGAGGACCTTGAGGGGCGCGCTGCCGAAGTGGCCCAGCGCGCGGGGCGTGCGGGCTTCCGCGTATACGTCGTCGGCGTGGGCACACCTGAGGGTGGCAAGATTCCGACGCAGGACGAGCGCGGGCGCGAGTCGATGGTGCGCGGCGCGGACGGTGCCGAGGTGATCACACGTCTTGAGCCCGCGACACTCGAGCGCCTCGCCGAGGCGAGCGGGGGTGAGTACCTCTCCACACAAACATCGCCGACACCGCTTGAAGAGCTGTACCTACGGCGCATTTCCAAGCTGGAGGGGCAAGGCTACGCCGGCGGAATCGAGCGTCTGCCGCTCGACCGTTATCAATGGCCTCTGGGAGCCGCGATTGCGCTGCTCGCGGTCGGTTTCCTCGCCCAGGGCGCGCGGCGCCGCGGTTTGCCGGTGATGTTGCTGGCCTTCGCCGCCCTGCACACGGTGGCGCCGCAGGCCGCGGCCCGCGCGCAGGGATCCGCGCCAGCGGCATCGGCGCCAGCGGCACCCGCGTTAGCGGCATCGGCGCCGGCCCCGTCCGAGTCGTCCGAACCCAGCGCTCCTTTTGCTGCGGCGTTCCGCGACGCGCTCGAGCGCGCCCGCGCGGCGACCCCGAAGGACACCGCGGATCTGGAGCACGCGTTTGCATCGTTGCTTGCGCGCGAGCCGCTGGGCGAGGAAGAGCGCGCGCTTGTACACCTTTCCCGCGCGGCGCTGCGCCACGGGGTGTGGCGTGGTGCGGCGGAGATGGCTGTTTCTACGCATTCAGAGGGGAGCGCGCCCGCGGATTTCGCAGCGGCGATCGAGGCGGACCTGCAATCTGCGATCGCACTCGCCGGACCCGGCGAACGGCGTTATCTCGCGATCGGGGAACTCGGCGCGACGCGGCTCGAGCGCGCCGAGCGCGAACTCGCGCATGCACAGGCCGCCCGTGCCCTGTACCGCGCGCGCATCGCAGGCGCGGAACCCGCGACCCCGGAGTCGCCCCAGGTCGCGCGCGAGGACGTGGTTGTGGCCTATGGGCTGGCGCGCGGTGCCTACGTGCTGGCGCGCGATCCGCTGGTGGATCTCGTGCGCGGGGGTGCGCTCGATCCGTTGGCTGCGGCCCACCTTGAGTGGACGGCGCGCCGCGTGCGCGAGGTCGACGCTGCCATCGAACAACTCCCGCCGGAGCCGCCACCGCCGGAGCAAGACCCATCAGGCGAAGGCGAACCGCAGGAATCCGCGGGCGACGACAAGTCCGCGGGCGAGAGCGGCGATTCGGACAAAGACGGCGAGCCGGGTGAACCGGACAACCCCTCCGACCCGGAAGCACAGTCCGAGTCAGGCGACGGATCGGACGAACCCACGGGCCAGGATCCCGCGCAGGAACCCGAGGGCGAAGATTCCGCGGCCGAGGAACCAACCGATTCGAGGGAGGCCGAAGGCGCAAAGAGCGATTCCAAAGAGGGCGCTCCCGAAGAGGGTGCTTCGGACGACGGCGCGCAGCCCGTGGGTACCGCGGGCGACGAGACCCCGGTGTTGTCGCGCGAGGAGGCCCAGCGGCTCCTCGACCGACTGGCCGAAATCGAGCAGGATGCGGCGCGCCTGCGCGACGCCCTCGCGCGGCGGCGCCGCGCACCGGTGGCGAAGGATTGGTGATGGCAAAGGTCGTGGTGAAGGTCGTGGTGAAGGTCGCGGTGAAGCTATTTGGTTGGATCGCCCTTTTGGCACTTGCGAGTTCGGGCGCGCTTGCACGTCAGGGTGTCGCCGGCGAAAGCCCGGTTTCGGCGAGCCTGCGCGAAGGTGTACTGCGCCTTGGCGCGAGCACGACGTTGACGCTCGTGTTGGCTTCGGAGCAGCGCGCGACGATCCTTCCGCCCGTGCCAGTCGATGGGCTCGAGTTGATCGGTCCGTCCGGGCCGTCGATCTCGAACCAGCTCACGATCGTCCAGGGCCGCCGCTCGAGCTTCACCCAGCAGACCTGGCGCTGGCAGGTGCGCCCGACAAAAACCGGCGAGTTTGCGCTGCCGCCGATCGAGGTCGAAGTCGACGGCCGCCGTTTTTCGAGCACGCCGCTCCAACTGGTCGTCGTCGAGGACATGACCGGTCAAACGCAGGGATTTGTCGAGCTGCGCACGGCGAGCCCGTTCGTTGTCGAAGGCCAGCCCTTCGAGATTGAGCTGCTGTTCGGCTGGGACGCGTCCTTGACCCGCACGAACTACGCGAGCCTGTCGCTGCCCTGGTGGTCCAATCTGCCCGGTGTCATCCAGGAGCGCCTGCCGCCCGCGCGCGATGCCGGAAGCGTCGTGGTCAACGGCCAACACCAGATCCCGATCGAAGCGGTTCCCGACGTCGTGCGTGGCGTTCGGCCGCACACCGCGTACCGGCTGCGGATCGAAGTGCTGGCGACGCGTCCGGGTCCGCTCGAGTTCGCGGGCAACTTCCTCGAATATGCCGAGATCGAGCAGGACTTTTTTGGCTCGGGTCGCAAACGCGCGAGCGCATACACCCGCGGTGCCGACCTCGTCCTCGACGTGCGCACCCTGCCCGACGAGGGCCAGCCCTTTGACTTCGGCGGTGCGATCGGTCGCATCCAAGCGCGTGCGAGCGCCGACACCCGCTCGGTGCGCGTCGGCGAGTCCATCAAATTGACGGTCGATTGGACGGGTGACGGCAATCTCGCATACTTCGAAGCCCCCGATCCGCGGCGCCTCGATGCATTCAGCGGTTTTCGCTGTTTCGGATGGGTCGAAGAGAAGGTTCCGGGGCGGCGGCGTGTCGTTTACGACCTCGCGCCCCTCTCCGCCGACGTCGACGCGATCCCGCCCCTGTCCTTGCCGGTGTTCGATCCGCAGAGTTGGAGCTACACGCGCGTCGAAACACCGGCGATTGCGCTGCGTGTCGAGGCGCTCGAACCCGGGCTCGCAGAGGATGCGCCTGAGCCACGCGCGCGCCGCGAAGTGCACGGTATCCGGCACGGCTCCTTCGAAGACGCGGACATTGGCGGCGAGCGCGCGCCCACCGACGACGCTCTGCGCGCGGTGGGGGCCGGAGTCTTGCTCGCATGGCTTTCGCTGCGCACGGCTGCGCGGCGCGGCGGAGTCGATCCGGGGGCACGCCCCGAGCGCCGGCGCCGTCGAGCGCTCTCCCGCTTCCAACGTTCCCTGGCGTCGTCGACCGACCCCGAGGGCGATCTTCAGGCTTGGGTCCACTTCACGGCCGCGCGCACGGGTGAAGAATCCGAAGCGTGGGTCGGGCGCGACGTGCGCACGTGGGCGGAATCCGACCCGCTTGGACGAGGGCTCTCGCCCTACGTGGTCGAAGAGCTCGCGCAGACCGCGCGCGCCCTCGAATCTGCGGCTTACGGCGATGGACCGCGGGTGCCGCGCGCCAAGTTGATGGAACGGGCCCGGGGCCTGTTGGAGGAGGGGCTGTGATGGAGCGCGGTCATCGTTTCTGCGCCGCGGCGGCGGATTTCGCCCGGGCCTTACTCCTGTGGTGCAGCGTGGGGCTTTGGAGCGTCTGCGTTGCGCAAGACAGCGCCGATCAAGCAATTGTTGTGCAGGACGGCGCGGTCCAAGACGTTGCGGCGCAAGACGCTGCCGTCCAAGATGCCGCACAGCCGGAACTCCAGACGCCTTCGCAGCCGGCAAGCGGCACCATTGAGGCGGCGACGTCGCCCGCGCAGGAACTCGCCGACGCCGGCAACGCCGCATGGCTGGTGGGGGCGCGCGAGCGCGCGAGCGAAGCTTGGCGGGCGGCCCTTGAGGCGAACCCAAAGCCCGCACTGCGGCCGGCGCTCTACTACAACCTGGGCAACGTGGCGTGGCATGCACAACGGCCGCTCGAGGCCGTCGCCTGGTACACCGCGGCGCTGCCGCTCGCGCCGCGGGAGCCCGACTTGCTCGACAATCTGGATTTCGCGCGGCGCGAAGCGGGCCTGCCGCCGCGGGACCGTGGCGACCTGCTGTCGGCGCTCGAGCGGTACCTGAGTGCCTGGACCGAGGGCGAGGCCCGCTGGCTCGCGTTGCTGGGATTGATTCCCTTGGCGGTGGCCTTGTGCGGCGAGGCCCTGCGCGGCGGCGCGGCGTGGCGCCTGCTTGCTCTGGGTGCGTTGCTCCTCGCGTTGGCCGCGGCCGCACCCTACGCGCAGCACCAGCGCCGCTTGAGCGAGGACGCGGGCCTCGTCGTCGCGCCCACGGGGGCGCGGCTCCTTTGCGAACCGGCGCTGACGAAGGGCGCGGTGGCCCCGACCGGCAGACCCCTTGCCGAAGCCGGCTCGCGGGTACGCCGGATCGACGCGGTCGAGGCGTGGGTGCGGGTGGTCGACCCCTCCGGCGAGCGCGGCTGGATTCCGCGCGACGCATTCTTTGAGCTGACGCGTTAGGAGCCGGCGGCCGGCGTCGATCCTTGCCGCGGGGCGGGCCGTGGGTGATGCTCGTTGAGCCCATGCCGCCTCCGTTCCTTCGCGCGTGCCTCCTCCTTGTTCCATTGCTGTTCGCGTGCGCCCCGACACCCGGCGCGGACCGCGCGGGCCACGGCGTGCTCCTGATCGCCGTCGATGCCCTGCGCGCGGACCATCTGCCGAGCGGGGGATACGACCGACGCACCATGCCGCGCGTCGAGCAGTTGATCAGCGAGGGGGCGTATTTCGAGCACACCTTCGCGGCCGCTCCGCAGCGCATCCCGTCCCACGCCGCACTGCTCAGCGGTTCGGACCCGAACCTCGCGCGCCGCAAAGCACCCCAGTGGCTCGAGGCGTCGCTCGAGCAACCCTGGTACCTGCCTCCGGCCGTGCCACGCCTCGGGGTCGAGTTCCTCGTCGGCGGGGCCGCGACGGCGGCCTTCGTCGACCATGCGGACGTGTCCGCGGCCTACGGCTTCGCGGCGGGTTTCCAGACCTTCGAAGGGCCGCCCCAAGGGGCGGACGCAAGCCACGGCGCGGAGCGCCTCGTCACCCGCACGCTCAACTGGGTGCGCACCCTCGGGCGCGACCGGGACTGGTTTGCCTACGTGCATTTTGCGGACCTCGACCGGACGTGGCGCACTCCCGATCCGCGTTGGGACACCTATTTCGAGCCGCGCCCCGAGCTCGACGCGGTGCCACCCGTGGGGACGTCGGAGCCGTCGCTCTTCGCCATTCCGCCCGCGCGCTTTTTTGGCGGGGTTCTCACGCTGGGGCAGTACGAAGCGCGCTACGACGGAGCGCTCCGACGCTTGGATACGGAACTCCACCGGCTGCTCGAAGAGCTCGACGCCGCCGGTCGGCTCGAGCACACGACCATCGCGCTCGTCGGCACGTTTGGCGTGCAGTTCGGCGAAGCGGGCCTGATGCTCGACGCGGGGCGCCTTTCGCTCGCGGACCTCGCCGTGCCGTTTGTGCTGCGCCCCGCGCCGGCGCGCTTTGGCGCGTTCGACGGGCGGCGCATCGGCGGCATCGCGAGCCTGATGGACGTCGCACCAACTCTGATCGACGCCGCGGGGCTCACGGTCCCGCGCACGATGCAGGGCCTCACACTCTGGCCCGCCGCGCGCGACAACGCACCGAGTCCGCGGCGCCACGCTTTTGCGTCCTGCGGGATCCAGTCAGGATACGCCGCCTTCAACGCCACCCAAGCGATCGAAGTGCTGCTGTTTGGCGAAGGAGCGCGCGCTTCCTTGGTGTCCGGCTGGTTCGGAGACCTCGAACGGCGCAGCAATTGGACCGAAGAACGGCTCTACGACTGGCGCGCGGACCCGTTCCCTCCGCTCGCCGCTCCGCCGGGCCTGACGCTGAGCGAAACCGCCGAACTCAAGGCCGCTGCCGTGGCGTGGGTCGAAACCGTGGAAAAGCTGCGCCGGGCGGTCCAGGAACCCATCAGCGTGTGGGAACGTCCGTGACGGCCCTGCGCATTCTGGTGGTCGCGCTGCGTTATCCCCCATATATCTTTGGCGGCTACGAACTGCTCGCGCGCGATACGGTCGAAGGCCTGCGCGCGCGCGGGCACCACGTCGAGATCCTGTGTGCGCGTGGGGAGCGGTTGCGCGGGATCGCCGACGTGCACGCGGTGCTCGAACCGGGCCTCGACGGCGACGAGGAACTCTTCCAAGCCGCATTCCGCGCTTCCAACCTGGAGCGCTTCCAACTTCACGTCCTGCGGCTCGCCAACGTGCGCCGCACCGCGCGGGTGCTGCACGCGGTGCGCCCGGACGTGTTTTTCTACCTCAACCTGTCGCTGCTCAGCCTCGGCCCCCTGGTGGCGGCGCGTCTTGCCCGGACACCGACCCTGGGGCTCGTGTGCGATCCTTGGCCGCTCAACCATTGGCTGCGATTTTGGCGCGAGCGCCCCGACGTCAAACCCCTGCGCCGGCGCCTCCTCGAAGCGCTGTGGAAGCCGCTGCGCCGCGCGGTGCGTCTCGAACCGATGCTGGCGCCGAGTGAGTCCCTGCGCGCGGAGTTTGTCGCCGACGGGCTCGATCCGGCGGGTGTCGAGCGGCTGCCGCTTGCGATGTCGCCGGAGATGCAAGCTCTCGGACAAAACTTTCCCGCGCGACGGCGCGCGCCGGGCGAGCCCCTGCGTTTTTTGTGCGCGTCGTACCTGTGGGATGGCAAGGGGGTGCACGTTTTCCTCGCCGCTGCGGTCGCGGCCGCGCGCGCGGGGGCCGCGATCGAAGTGGAGATCGCGGGCAACGGGCAAGCCCCCTACGTCGCGCGTTTGGAAGCGCTCGCACAGGATCCTGGCCTCGCGGGGCATGTGCGTTTCCTCGGCGCCCTGTCGCGTGCGGAGCTCTCGGCGGCGATGGGCCGTGCGCACGTGCTGGCGTTCCCGAGCCTGTGGGGCGAGCCCTACGCGCTGGCGACGCTTGAAGGCATGGCGCACGGACTCGCACTGCTCGGCAGCGATGCGGGTGGCACTCCCGAACAGGTGGAGCACGGGATCAGCGGCTGGATCGCGCCGCGCGGTGATGTCGCCGCGTGGAGCAACGCCATCGAGCGGCTTGCGGGTGACGAAGACCTGCGGTTTGCTCTGGCGGCGGCAGGGCGCGCGCGTGTTTTCGAAAAACACACGCAAGGTGCCTACCTGGATGCGCTGGAGGCGCGCTTGGTCAAAGCGGCCGGTGACGGGCCGCGCTGGCGCGCACGGTTGACGGAGCCCCGGTGAGGATCCTCTTCGTGGCCAACGGCTTTCCGCCCCGCGGCCAGTGGGGGACGGAGTTCTACACGGGGCAACTCGCGGCCGCGCTGAGTGCCCGCGGCCACGCGATCGCGGCGCTCGTGCCGGACCGCACCGCGTCGCGTCCGCGCTACACGCTCGAAGAAGCGCCGGGGGAAGGCGCGCGCCTTTTTGTGCTGCACAATGCGGGTGATCCGAGCAAACGGCTCGCAGCGTCGTACCAAGACGACCATGTTGATCGGGTGTTCGCTGCGGTGCTCGACCGCTGGCAACCGGATGTTGTCCACTTCAACTACCTCCTGTGGGGTCTGAGCCTGGGGCTTGTGGGTGTCGCCGGGCGCCGCGGCGTGCCGACCGTCGCGACGCTCACCGATTACGGACTCCTGTGCCACCGCGGGCAGATGATTGACTGGCGCATCCGCCCCTGCGGCGGACCCCGACCCGCCGCCGACTGCGCGCGCTGCGTGCGGCGCTATTCGGAGCACGACGCGGGAGCGCTCGGGCGATTTGTCCACCGCGCCGCGGGGGACGTGGCGGCGAGCATGGGGGGCCTCGGTCGCGTCGCGACCACGGCGGATCTCGAGCGGCGGGCCGCAGCCGCCCGCGCGGCATTGGATGGTCTCGACCGCGTCATCGCTCCGACGCGCGTGCTTGCGTCGGCGTTCGAGCGCTTCGGCGTCGATCCCACGCGCATCGCCCAGATCGTTTATGCGATCGACGAAAAGCCCTACGCGGTGGCGCGCCCCGAGCCGCCGCGCCCCGTGCGTTTTGGTTACCTAGGTCAACTCACTCCCCACAAGGGTGTGCACGTCCTGCTCGAAGCGGTGGAACACATGGCCGGTCGGCTGCCGGAATCCGTGGAGCCCTGGAGCCTCCACGTGTGGGGCGCCGCCGCAGGCCACCGGCACCGCCGTTACGAACCCAGCCTGCGCGCCCGCGCGCGCCGCGGCCGGGTGGTCTTCGAGCCCGCGTTTGCGTCGGACGAGGCGCCGCGCGTCCTGAGTGGGCTGCACGCCGTCGTCGTGCCGTCCCTGTGGGACGAAAATGCGCCGCTCGTCTGCCTCCAGGCGCGCGCAGCCGGGGTCCCGGTGATCGGGTCGCGGGTGGGTGGGGTCGCCGAGGTGATCACGCACGGGGAGCACGGCTTACTCGTGGAGCCGGACGATCCCGTGGCGCTCGCGGACGCCCTGCGCGAGGTCCTGCTCGGGCGCCTCGGACGCCACCCCGCTCCCGGTCTGCCGATGGGGCTCCCCGCCCACGTGGACCACATTGAGCGTGTGTATGCCGAAGCCCGCCTTTGCGCGGCGAATCGGCGTTTGGGTTGAGTAGCCTCGCGGTGCACCCGAAGCTCCTCCAACGGCGCTTCCCCGCCGGCCAATCGCTACACTCGCGGCCCCCATGACCCAACGCGCGCCGCCCTCCGGGGCCCCTTGCATAGGACTCGTCGGCGCGGGCTGGCCGCCCGACGTGGGCGGCGTGGAGAGCCACATGCAGGACCTCGCGCGCGAGCTGTGCGCGCGGGGTTGGCGCGTCGAAGTGTTGTGCCTCGACACACGCGCGGGGCTCGAACCGTACGGGCTCGCGCGCACCGAAGAGGGCGCGATCGGTGTGACACGCCTCGCCTACGGTTACAGCGACCACCAAAAGCTCGGCGACCTGCAGCACAACCCGCGCACCGAGGCAAAAGCCCTCGAGTGGATTGAGAACGCGGGCGTCGAGCTCGTTCACCTGCACCATCCGACGGGTTTTGGAACGGGTGTCGTGCGGCGTTTCGCCGAGCGTGTGCCGACGGTGATGACGCTGCACGATTACTGGAGCCTCGATCCACGCGGTCAGATGCTCGACGTGGACGGCCACTGGCACCTGCGGCCCGATCCCGTGGTTTGGGCGCGATCGATTGCCGCCACCTGGCCGCACCTCGTGCCCAGTGGCGGTGCGCCCTCGGAGGGCCCCGACGGCGAGGCCATCGCGGGCGACGAGGGTGCGGCGCGTGCGTACATCGCGTACGGACTCGGGAGTCTGCGCGCGGCGACACGCCTCGTCACACCCTCCGCCGCGGCGCGCGAGGTGTTCGTGCGTGCGGGGCTCGAGCGGGATTCCATCGAGGTCGTCGAAAACGGCGTCGAGGTCGAGGCGCTCGCCTGTGAAGTGGCGGGTCTCGTCGCGGCGCGCGCACGCCGCGCGCCCGGGGAACCGCTGCGGCTAGGCATCCTTGGAACGGTCCTGCCGTCGAAGGGCGCGCTGGAGCTTGTCGAGGCCTGGATGGAGGCGGGGCTGTGCGCGGAGCTCGAAGTGCACGTGCACGGCAACGAGCCCACTTACCACGGCGATGGGCGTTATCTCGCGCGGCTGCGCGAACTCGCCGCCAAGCAGCCCGGACTCTTCCTGCACGGACCGTATGCGCGCGAGGAGCTCGGAGCGATCCTGGCGCGGCTCGACGGGGTTGCGGCACCCTCGCGCTGGGAAGAGGTGTACGGACTGACGGTGCGCGAGGCGCGTGCGGCCGGTTTGGCGGTGCTCGTGTCCAACGCCGGCGCGTTGCCCGAAGTGGCGGCCCGGGGTGGTGGGCTCATTGTCCAGCGCGACAGCCCGGGTGCGTGGCGGCGCGCGCTCGAGCTGTTCGCGCGCGATGCCAAGTCGCGCGAGCGCTGGCAGGGCAAACGCGGCTTGCACGACGACGCGCGGCCGCGCACCACTGCGGAGATGACCGACCAGTTGGTGGCGGTCTACGCCGACGCGATCGTGCGCTGGCGTGCACCGGGCAAATAGCGCGGCGCGAGTTACTGCTCGCGATCGCCCGCCATTTCGCTCCACTCGGGCGGCAGGACGAAGCCGGGTGGCAATCCCTCGGGTGCAACACCTTCTTCAACGCCATCCCCCGGACCTGGCGGACCGGCGCTCGGCAGCGGCTTGAGTAGCTCTTGCGTGCGCTTGCGCAGGTTGCCCGCGTTCCAACTCGGAATCGCGACGGCGAAGCGCGAGAAAATCGCGTTCCAGCGCTCCGCTTCCGCGGCCGCAGGTGCGGGGTCGAATGGGGCCGGCTCCAGCGGCGCGGCGTCGGCGGACACCGTTTCATCGACGGCCACGACATCGACCATTTCAGAGCCTTCGGATTCCGTCGGCTGCGGTGCGGCACTCGGGGCCGGCGCCACCACAGCCGCATCGACCGTCAGCCACACCACACCGTCGCGCTCGAGCGTGCGCGCGACAAGTTGGAGTCCATTGGCCGCGTGGACGGTCGTTACTACCGCCTCCGGGCCAGCGAGGCCGTCGAGCTCCGCCCGCGGCTTCGCATCTTCGAAGGTCAAGCTCTCCAGCAACCCCGCGAGCGAACCCGCGGCCTGCGGCCATGCGAGTTCGCGGCCCTCCGGGATGTCCGACAGCGTCCACGTGCCACCGTCGCCGTGCACGCTCACGCGCTCGCCGCCCGGATGTTCGATGGTGACCGCGCGCGCGTCCGCACGCGCGAGAGTGGGCACATCCTTCGAGAACCACGTGGCGGGTGTGACATCCACATCGGCACGCCCGCGCACCAGCCACGCGGGCCCGCTGTCCGCGAGGCGTGCATAACGTTCGGGCCGATCGAAGCGCGCGCCCGCGGCGCTACGGCCAAGGACCACATCGAACAGCACGGTCCCGTCCGACGTGCGCGCGGCCAGGCGGGTACCGATCCGCTCCTGCGTCCCGTTCCCCTGGGCGGAATCTTCCGCCGCGTGCAAATCGAGACCCAGTTCGCCAAAACGCGTTGCATTCGCGGTCTTGCGCTCAATCCGCTCCAACTCGCCCACACCCAGCAGCAAACCGCGCACCTTTGCGAGGTCCGCAGGGAAGCCGCCCTGATTGCTCAGCACCCACTGTTCGCCCTCGCGCGCGATGCGCAGGGACTGGGTGGGTGAGCGCAGCTCGAGCACCGCCGCGTCGTTGAGTCGGGAGTCGAGGGAAGGGACGAGCGGGCCCGGCGCGTCCGCGGATTGCGCGGCCTTCGGAGTCGAACCGGCGAAGTAGATGCCCGCCCCGAGGGCCAATCCGGCCGCGACGACGATGAGGATGGCGGTGGGGGACTTCACGCGGTGGCTCCTTTGGAGATGGGCAGCGAGGGGGTGTTGCGGGACGCGGCGGCTGGGGCGACCACGGGCTTGCGCCGCCCGCGCAGCAGCGCGCCGGCGACGGCGAGCAGCGCCACGGCGCCGGGCAGGATGGCGACGTGGATCAAGCGCAGCCGAGCGCCGAGGGCTTCCACCTCGCGGTTGAGGTTGAGCCGCACTTCGCGCAGCCGCTTGCGGGCTTCTTCGCGTTGTGTGCGAAGTGCCGCGAGTTCCGCTTCGAGTTCCGGGGGCAGGACGACGTAACCGCCGCTTTGCCCGCTCTTTTGCACCAGCTCGTTGATCTGCGCCCCGAACTGGCGCTCCTCTTCGAGCAAACGCTGTTCTTCGGCGCGGAACCGCGCGTCGGATTCGCGCTGCAGCGCGCGCACAACCTCGAAGGGGCGTTCGGTGTTGCCGCGCCCGCGCAGTTCCACGAGATCGCCACCGCCGGTCAACAGATCGACGCCGTTGAGCACAAACGCGCCGTTGTCGGCGGTTGGCTGAACGAGCGACGTGCCGAAGAAGTCGCGCCGTTGCACCCAGAAGCGATCGGAGAGCAGGTCGGCGTCGGCGACTGCAAACACTTGAATCGATCCCGTGCTCGCCGCAAGGTGGCCCTCGGGTGGTGTCGTGGGTGTTTCGACATCCTCGGCGGCCGCGCCGGGTCCGTTCGGGTACGCCGACGTGGCGGATCCCGAAATACGCGCCGCAAGGAGCAAGCGCTGACCTTCCTTCGGGAACTGGCCGAGGATCTTCGCGGGGTCCGCGCCAAACCGCAGGTCGCTCGCGGGAATCGTGGCACCCGCGGGCGAGGTCTGCATCAGGGGTTGGATGTTGGTGCTCGCACCCTCGACCCGATCGAACACACCCGCGGACGCAAGCCGCACAACGCCCAACTGGCGTGTGGCAAGCTCGTCTGCGTCAAACGCGTCGCCGGTGATGCCAAGCCACGGCAAGTACGGCCCGACCTCTTCACGACCGCTCGGTCCGCGGAAGCTCGCGTTGATCGCGAGCGACGGGTCGCCCGCAACGGCGTTGGGCCGCAGGGTGAGGCCCCATGCGGTCAAGAGCGGCGCGAGGTCGGAACTGCGCTCCGCCATCATCCCACCGAACGGATCGTCCGGGGTGACTTCGCCCTCGTCGACTTCGCACCAAGGATCGACGAACAGGAACAGGCGACCGCCCTTCAGCACGAACTGGTCGATGGCGTAGAGCGCGTCCTCACCAAGTCCCTTGGGGTGCGCGACAACCAGGGTCTCGATGTGCGCGGGGATCGCGGTCAGCGCCCCTCCGTCCAGTTTTTCGAGCGTGTAGGTCTCCGCGAGGGTTGCGTAGATCACCCAGGGTTCGGTCCCAGGGCGCGGGCGCGCCATCGGATTGGTGCTCGGCTCACCTTCCATCGGAAGGCTCGTGATCAAACCGACCGTCGGCTTGTCCGAGCCGGCGCTGAGCTTTTGGATGGTGCGCGACAGTTCGTATTCGAGGTACGGCGCGTCGTTTGGGTGCAGGAACGGCATCGTCTCCACACCGTCCACCGAGTTTTTGGCCACGACGCCCAGGTAGACGTTGGGTTCACCGCGTGCGTCGGCAAAACCCTGCAGTCCACGCGCTACGGCTTCGTCCTCGACTTCGCTGTAGGGCTCGGGATCGAGCACTTCGAGGCGGACCTTGCCCGCGGAGCGCGAGGCGTATTCGGCCAGCAGCTCCTCGACACGCGCCGCGTGCTCGGCGAGCTGCGGTTCACTGCGCAAAGCGTCCTTCGAAACGAAGAGCTGGAAGACGATGTCCTCGTCCAGGTCGCCCAGGAGGCGATCGGTGGCCGTCGAAAGCGTGAAGCGCTTTTCGGCGGTCAAATCGAGGCGCGCGCCGCGCAGGGTGCCCGCGGCCAGAAGGTTCACGGCGACAAAGAGCAGCAGCGCTCCAAACAGGCCGAGCAAAAGGGTGCGTTCGCGGTTCACTAGGAATTCCTCGGCGCTTTCAGCGGCCCTTTTGGAGTTCGACGGTCGCCGTCCCGGCGATCAGGAAACACACCATCGTGGAGACGAAAAACACGATTCCGCGCGCGTCGACGACACCGCGGGACAGCGTTTCAAAGTGCGTCAAGAAGCTGAGGGAGCGCACCGCCTCGACGATCGCGTCCGGTGCCCACGCGCCGAAGAAGTCGAGCACCGTAGGGTAACCCGCGAGCACCAAGAGGAAACACGCGAGGACCGACAGGACGAAGGCGATCACCTGGTTTTTCGTCAGCGCGGAAACAAACGATCCGATGGCGAGGTAACCACCCGCGAGCAGCAGGCTGCCGAGGTAACTCGCCGCGATCACACCGTGGTCCGGATTGCCGAGCCACGCAACGGTGGCCCAGTACGGCAGCGTCAGCCCGAGCGCAATGCCAGCGAACGCCCACGCCGCGAGGAACTTGCCGAGCGTGGCTTGCCAGGTTGCAAGGGGCAGCGTCAACAGGAGTTCGATCGTGCCCTGGCGGCGCTCCTCGGACCACAGGCGCATCGCGAGCGCCGGAACGAGGAACAGGTAGAGCCATGGATGCCAGGTAAAAAACGGCATCAGGTCGGCTTGGCCGCGCTCGTAGAAACCCGCCTGGTTGAAGGTCAGGACTCCACATAGCAGCAGGAAAACCACCAGGAAAACGGCGGCCACGGGGGTCGCGAAGTACCCGGCGAACTCGCGCCGGAAGACAGCCAGGGTTCCTTGCACAGTTCAGCTCCTCGATCCGGTGGCGGTCAGTTCGCGGAAAACGTCGTCCAGGCGGCCGCGCTCGACGGAAAGCTCGAGCGGGCTCAGGCCGCGCGCGCGCACGGCGCGGTCGACCTCGGCGGCGAGCACGGCTCGGCCCTTTTCGCCGTGGCCCTTCTCGCCGCGGCTCGGGAACACCGCGAGTTCGCGCGTGCCATCCACCGAGTGTTCTTCCACACGCTGCACACCCGCAAGTTTGGCGAGGTCACCTTCGAGCGCGTCCGAGCCCTCGCGCGCGATGCGCAAACGCACCGCGCCATGCCACGGCGAGCGCGCCGCCAGTTCCTCCGGCGTGCCGTCGAAGCGTTTTTGTCCGGCGGCGATCAGCACGACGCGTGTGCACACCGCTTCGACTTCTTCGAGGATGTGCGTTGAAAGCACGATCACCTTGTCCGCGCTCAGTTCGCCGATCAGGCTGCGCACCTCGTGCTTCTGATTGGGGTCGAGGCCGTCCGTCGGCTCGTCGAGGACCAGCACCGCCGGATCGTGCAGGATGGCGAGGGCGAGCCCCACACGGCGTTTGAAGCCCTTCGACAGTGTTTCCACACGCTGGCCGAGGACGGGCCCGAGCTGCACACGATCGGCGGCGGCAGCGGCGGCGCGTTTGCGTTCCGCACGGCTCAAACCGCGCGCGGCTCCCGCAAACTCGAGCAGCCCCGCCGGAGTCATGTCGGGGTAGAGCGGCGCTCCCTCGGGCAGGTAACCCAGTCGACGGCGAACCGCGGTCGGGTCCGCGGCCACGTCGAACCCGCACACGAGCGCGCGCCCGCCGGTGGGGGGCAAAAATCCCGTCACCATTTTCATGGTGGTCGACTTCCCCGCCCCGTTGGGGCCGAGGAAACCGAGGACGGTGCCGCTGCCGGCGGCGAAGGACAGGGCGTCAACGGCCGTGAAGCCGCCAAACCGTTTGGTGAGTCGGTCGAGTTCGATCCCGGCGGCCATGGGGGCCTCCTCGGGTTGGGGGGGTGGGAAGTGGGAACAAAAAGGAGCTCAGGCGGCCCTACGCGCAACCCCGCGGAGCTGTGAGAGAGAATCCGTGGTCAGCGCAAATCGTCGTGTCGGGCGCGCCCCGCTCCATCGAACGGCGGGCACACGCGCGGAGCTGCCAACGCGTCCCCACGCGCGGGGCGCATCCTAGCCACTTCGAATCGCCGGCTTCCAGGGGCACCCGCAATTGCCCCGTGCCACGTGGGTTCGATCGCGCCGCAAAAGCCGCGGTTCGGGTCGTCGCAAAAGCGGGCCGTGCGCGACCTTCGACCCACTCGCGCGGGCGATTCGAACCGCCGCTCGTAACGCCGCCCCAGCGCAACCCATCCAACGGGGACCATGTCCCCCGTGCGACGGGCATTCCGCCCGAAGTCGGGGGCGTCTTCCGAAGGAATGAGCCCATGTTGTGCCCTGCACTGCTGCTCGTGTGCGGGTCTGCCCTGACCGGCGATCCGCTTCCCCCGCCCCGAGAAACCTCCGCGGTTCCCGCGGCCATCGGCCAGAGCTTCGCGCTCGGCCAGCGGGACGGGGCGCTCCACGCCGACGGCGCCGACTTCTTCGCCCGCTTCGACGCGAACGGAATGGCCTTCGTACCGGCCCTCCGGTCCGCTGTCCTCCACAACCAGCCTCTCCATCTCGGCGTCATGGCCGTCGCGCGGGGTGGCGTGGAAGTCTTCGACGCGCCGGTGCTCGCCGAGCCGGCCGTTCACGGCACACGCGCCCAGGTCGAGCGCTGGCCGTGGATCGAAGAGCGTTGGCAGGTGAGCGGCGCGGGTGTCGAGCTCTCCTACCGCTTCGAACAGCCGGTTCCCGGCGAGGGCGACCTGGAAGTGGTTTTGGCGGTGGCAACGGACCTGTTGCCGCGCGTCGATGCCGAAGGCCTGCATTTCGAACATCGGGATGCCTCCGGACGTATGGCCGGAGGTGTGCACATCGGCGCCGTCACGGGTGTGGACGCGGGTGGCCGCACGGCGGCGGGGGCGC
>JBBRWC010000049.1:0-30101 GCA_038246255.1 Planctomycetota bacterium | reverse complement strand
TGGCCTTGAAAACGCCCTGCGGCTTGCACCCCCCACCGGATCGCGCTCGCGACTGCTGTTTAGCGAAGCGGGAGGTGTTCTCGAAACCTTCGGGGAACGCACGCCATGACGCCCGCCGCCGCTTTTCCGACCGCGACGAGCCGTCGCCCGACGCGCATTGCCCTGTGCGGCTCCGCGGGCACCGGCAAAACCAGCCTGGGTCGGCGCCTCGCGGCCGCGTTGGGCTACGTCTATGTCGAAGAGGGCATGCGCAAGCGCCTCGAAGCCGGTTTCGACTGGCTGGCGCTGCACCGCGTGTCAGGTGCCTACGAATCCCTGCTGGACGAGTTGTGGAGCGAGCAGAACGCCGCGCAGGAGGCCGCGCTCGCCAGCTCCGCCGGTGGATTTGTCGCCGACCGTTCGGCCTACGACCACGCCGCGTTTTGGCTGCACTACGGCGCGCTCCATGACCGCGCGCGCACCGAGGCGTTCGTGGGGCGCATGCTCGCCGCGGCGCGCGAACACGATCGAGTCCTTGTCCTGCCCTGGGGTGGGGTGCCGCTCGCGGACGACGGTGTGCGCTCCACCGACCGTTGGCTGCAGTTTCGCTTTCAAGCGATCGTGGAAGGCCTGATTGGGCGCTTTGCGCCCATCGGCCAGATCCTGCACATGGCCCCCGGCCGCACGCTCGATCAGCGGGTCGCCGACGCGCTCGCGCGGCTAGCGCTTGCGCAGGACGCGGTGTGAGCCCGCGCGCATCGTGTATCCGATTGCGTCGAAGTGCTCGAGCAGCGGAATCAGCCATTTGCGCGTCGTGGAAAGGCCGTCACGCAGTTCAGGGATCTCAAGGTGCCCGTTGCGCTCGACGCTTGCGCGCACGGCCTCTTTCGCTCGGTCGTAGGGTTCGCGCGCGAAGACGTAGTCGCCGCTGATGCGCACCGCACGCCCCGCATCGACAAGCCGCGCAAACAGCGCCTTGGCGTGTTTTTCCGGCAGTTTCGCCGTCTCCGCAAACTCCGTGGCCGTGGGCGGCTGGAACGGATCCGCGAGGAGCGCCGCCGCGGCGAGTTCGAGCTCGCGCGCGAGTTGGGGCTCGATCGCTTCGACCGTTGGCATCCGGAGCAGCCCGTGGCCCGCGTCCGCGAACATCCCGCGCGCGACGGCTTCCGCGACAAGCAGGTCGAGCGCGTCGCGCGGGATGGACGTGCGCCGGGCAAGTTCGATGACTTCGATGCGCTCGCGCAGGGACTCTTCGCGGAAGTAGGTCGCCGCGGCGTCTGCGAGGGTCACAAGGCCCGATTCGAGCTGCGCGGCGGCAAACCAGCGCCGGCGTTGGCCCGGGGCAATCGCGAGGCCCTGGGAGCGCAAGTCCAAGAGGCGCGCGGCCGCCTCCTCGGCGCTGAGACCGACCTCGCGCCCGATTTCGGCCGGAGTGGGTGCTTCGAGCTCGCGCCGCTCGAGGGCGGCGAGCAATAGGGCCCGCGGGCTCCCGAGTGCGGACTCCTGGCGCCGCAGGGACTCCAGTGTGCGCGCATGGCCGCGCTTGAAGCGCTGCTCGCCCACCAGCAGCACCACGCCGCCACCGAGCGTCAGCTCCGGCGACAGCCAGCGCAGCACGAAGCGATCGCCGGGTGCGACGACGACGGGCTCCTCAAGCCGCAGCTGGACGAGCGCGGAGGCCCCCGGCAACAGCTCGTCGTCCTCGAGCAACACGAGTTCGCCGAAGGGATCCGCCGTGCCCACATGCAGGCGCACCGGCGAGCGGTCCTCGATCGGGCGCGCTAGGTTCGCGAGCGCGCCCAAGCGCACCGCCACCATCGACCAGGCCGCGAAGTACCCGGGGGTCGCCACCACGTGGCCCCGGGCGAGCTCGGCGCGGTCCGCGTCGGCGAGGTTGAGGGCGCTTGAGTGGCCCGCGCGCACGCTGTCGGCCGGTTGTCCGTAGGCCTGCAGCCCGCGCACTTTCGCGCGTGTGCCCTGGGGCAGGAGCTCCACTTCGTCGCCCGCGCGCACGACCCCCGACAGCGGAATGCCCGTGACGACGGTGCCGAAACCGGGCTTCGAAAACACACGCTGGATCGGCATTCGGAACGGACCGCTGGCGGAACGGGGTTCGGTTTCGAGGGCGAGGCGCACGAGTGCGCCGCGCAGGTCTTCGATCCCTTCCCCAGTCACCGACGAGACGGGATGGATCGACGCACCCGCAAACGGTGTCCCCGCAAGCGCGGCTTCCACGTCCTCGCGCGCAAGGTCCAAGAACCCCGCTTCAACGGCGTCGATCTTCGTGAGCGCGACGAGCGCGCGCCGCACACCCACAAGGGCAAGGATCGCGAGGTGCTCGCGTGTCTGCGGCATCACGCCGTCGTCCGCCGCCACGACAATCAGCGCGATGTCGATGCCCGTCGCGCCCGCAACCATGTTGCGGATGAAACGCTCGTGTCCCGGCACGTCGACCATGCCCACACGCCGCCCATCGGGCAGCGGGAAGTTGGCAAAACCCAGGTCGATCGTCATCCCGCGCCGCTTTTCCTCTTCCCAGCGGTCGGGATCGATGCCGGTCAGGACACGCACCAGACTCGACTTGCCGTGGTCGATGTGGCCAGCGGTTCCCACGATGACGGGTCGGATCTCCACGGCCAACGATGATAGCGACGCGGGCAGAGCGCTGGCGTGCGGTGCGGCTCAGCGCAGTTCGCGCGCCGCGTAACGCGCGTGGGTTCCGGCGCGCTCCAGCACGTCGGACACACGAACAAGGTCGAGGTCGCCGTCTGACCCGACGTTATCGCGCTCGATCCCCCCCCCAATGAAGAGGCAGTCGAGCCCGTGGCGGTTCGCGCCCAGCACGTCCGTTCCCGGTCCGTCCCCGATCGCGAGCACACGCCGGATGTCGGGCGCGCGACCAAAGAGCCTGGCCAGTTCTTCAAAGGCGAGGTGATAGATCGGCGGATGGGGTTTGCCGGCGAGCACCACCGTGCCACCCAACTGTTCGTACTCCAGTACGAGCGCACCCGCGCACCAATACAAACGGTCGCCAAACCGCACGACGACGTCGGGGTTTGCGCACACGAGGTCGAGCCCGCGCGAATGCGCGACTTTCAGATCCTCCGCGTAATCGCGCGGATGTTCCGTGTCGCCCAGCGCCGTCGCGAGCACAAAATCGGCGCTATCGAGTTCCACCAACTGAAAATCGAGGCCGGCCCACAATCCGCGGTCCGCGGACGGTCCAAACAGGTGCATTCGGCCCGGAGCACGCCGCGCGAGTTCGCTGTGGATTGCGTCGCCCGACGTCACCACGGCATCCCAGGCGGCGCGCGGCACGCCGAGCCGATCGAGCTGGCCCGGAATGGGTTTGCGCAGCTTCGGCACGTTCGAAATCAGCACCACCTTCCCGCCGCCCGCCCGGAAGGTGCACAGGGCCTCGACCGCGCCCTCAAACGCCCGTTTGCCGTCGTGCACGACACCCCACAGGTCGCACAGGAGCGCGTCGTAGTCCGCGGCCACATCAGCCAGTCGTTTGAGCGGCATCAACACGGGGGACAGGCTATAGGATCGTCGCCAGTGTCCGACCCCACTGCTTTTCTCACGCTCAAACCCTGGCTGATCGAGCGTTTTGGCATGCCGCTCCACCGCGTCGCTCTCGATGCGGGATCGACCTGCCCTAACCGCGACGGCACGCGCGGCCGCGGGGGGTGTGTGTACTGCGATGTCGAGGGTTCGGGCACCGGCGCCCTAAAGAGCGGGGTCGACCTCGTTGGGCAGTTGGAGCGCGGCCTCGCCCGCATCGCGCGGCGTGAGGCGGGTGGTTTCGGCGCCATCGCGTACTTCCAAAGTTATTCCAATACGTACGTCGCGCCGGAGCGCCTCGATGAGGTTTTGGCCGCGGTCGAGCCCGCGCTTGCGTCCCGGGGTGGCCCCGTGCGGGTCGTGGCGCTCGCGACGCGGCCCGACACGCTGCCCGATTGGGCGCTCGAGCGGCTCGTGCGGCTATCGCAGGAGGTCCCGGTGTGGGTCGAGCTCGGGCTCGAAGCCGCAAACGATGCGCTGCTCGAACGCATCCAGCGCCTGCACACGGTGGCCGAGTTCGAGGACGCCGTGCGGCGCTGCGCAGCCGCCGGGATCGAGGTGATTGGCCACGCGATCCTCGGCCTGCCCGGCGATGGGCGCGAGGGTGCGCGCGAGACGGCGCGGGTGCTGGCGCGCTCGGGGTGTCGCGGTGTGAAGGTGCACCATTTGATGGTGCTCGAGCGCACCATCCTCGCGGCGTGGTGGCGGCGCGGCGAGGTCGCCCTGCTCGCTCCGCAGACCTACGTGGAGTGGCTCGCGGACTTTGTCGAACGTTTGGCGCCCGGTCAGGTCCTCCATCGCCTTACCGGCGACGCACCACCCGAGCAACAGCTCGCACCGCGCTGGAATGTGCACAAAACGAAGGTGCGCGAGTTGCTCGAAGTCGAACTGCAACGCCGCGGCAGCTACCAGGGCAAGTTGGCCGAATGACAGCGGGCCTGAAGGCCCGCGCTCCGGCTCAGACGGGCAAGTACAAGATGCGCTGGCAGTTGGGGCATGCGACCACGTCCTGCGCGCGCGTCAGTCGCACGAAGATGTTGGTCGGCACCGCGATGTAACACCCCGTGCACGTACGCCCGTCGAGCACCGCGAGGGCCACCCCATCGCGTGCCTCCAGCAGGCGTTCGTACTGGTTGAGCACATCGGGAGACATACCCGAACCCATACGCTTCTTGCGCTCGGCGAGCATGCCCGCGAGGCGTTCGGCCAGCACCGTCTCCTCCTTTGCGAGCGCTTCGTCGAGGATGGCGAACTCCGCGGCCTCCGACTCCGTCTCGGCGGCGAGGTGGTCGCGCTCCTTCTGCTTGGAGTCCGCCTTTTCGACCTCGCGCAGGCCCTCTTCTTCGTTGTCGGAGATGTCACGCCGCAGCGTCCGCATCTCGTGCCCGTAGGCGGCGAGCAGGGCCTGGTCGGCGCGGCTGTTGGCCGACTCGTGCTCGAGCTTGCGCAGCCGCTGGCGGCTCAGGGTGGTGGCGTCCTCGATTTCCTTGATCAGGGCGCGCTGATGGCGCAGTTCGGCGTCGATCTCGATCAGTCGCTGCCGCTTGGCGTCGAGGCCACCCCGGCGGCGGCCGCGCTCGGCGGGGATCCGGGTCTGTTCTTGGCCGAGCCGCCAGATCTCGGTGTCCAGTTCTTGAAGGCCACGGAGGATCGAGAGGGTTTGCCGCATCGGTAGAGAATCTCGCGAGGGTGAGGGGGGGCGAGTGTAGCGGCCCCCCGTGCCCCGTTGAAGGATGAGGGCTGATCCCTTCGCACCGGAGACCACACCACACCCGCCTGCGCCCTGTGCTGGGAGCGCAGGGCCCCGAACGGGACCGCAGGCAGGGCCCGGCACGGCACGGCACCCAACGGCGCGGGGGGGCGCCCCCCCCCAAAAGGGGGGCGCCCCCCCGCGCGAAACAGGCGAGGGGGGCCCAGGGGCGACCCATCGGCCGTTATTCGTCGGCCGGATCGCCCTCTTCGTCCTCGTCGAACTGGAACCCGTCAAGGAACGACGCCAGTTGGCGCGCCCGCACCGGGTGGCGCAGCTTGCGCACCGCCTTAGCTTCGATCTGCCGCACACGCTCGCGCGTTACGCGGAAGATCCGCCCCACTTCTTCAAGGGTGTAGGTGTAACCGTCGCCGATCCCGTAGCGCAGCTTGATGATCTCGCGCTCGCGGAAAGTCAACGTCGAGAGCACTTCGTTGATGCGCTCCTTCAGCATCTCGTGACCGGCGGCCGTCACCGGGCTCTCGGCCGATTCGTCCTCGATGAAGTCACCGAAGTAGCTGTCGTCGCTGTCGCCGATCGGGCGGTCGAGGGAGATCGGGTGCTTGCTGATTTTCATCACCCGCTTGGCCTCCTCCACCGAGATCCCCGACGCTTCGGCGACCTCTTCCACGGAGGGCTCGCGGCCCTTGGCCTGGACGAGCTTCTTCGTGACGTTGCGCAGCTTGCTCATCGTCTCGATCATGTGGACCGGGATGCGGATGGTCCGCGCCTGGTCAGCGATCGAGCGCGTGATGGCCTGGCGGATCCACCACGTGGCGTAGGTCGAGAACTTGTAGCCGCGACGGTATTCGTACTTCTCGACGGCCTTCATCAGGCCGGTGTTGCCCTCTTGGATGAGGTCGAGGAAGCTCAAGCCGCGGTTGCGGTACTTCTTCGCGATCGACACGACGAGGCGCAGGTTGCCCGAGCTGAGCAGGCGCTTGGCCTCCTCATACTCGTTGAAGTGCAACTTGGTCTGGTCAAGGCGCCGGATCAGGCGATCGGCGGGCTCCAGCACGACAAGCTCGAGCTCGGCGAGTTGGTCCTGCAGCTCGCGGATCGCCGCCGGCGGCTTCTTCGCCGCGCGCGCCGCGACGAGCTTGCGCTCGACGTTGCGCATCTCGCGGTGGTGCTCTTCCATTTCGTCCATCAACGGACGCACCTTCTTCACCTGCAAGTGGCATTCCTCGATGAGGATCACGAGCTTGCGGCGCAGGTTCTGCACGTTGGTGAGCTGCTCCGAGCGCTTCGGCTTGGTCAGCTTCGGGTCGAGCAGGGCACGGTACTCCTCGCGCACCCGCCCGATGAGCGTGCGGATGGTTTCGATGTTGACCGGCAGGCGCTTCGCAAGGAACTGCTTGCCCAGGGTCTCGACGATCTTGGGATTGTCGTCGACCTTGGGATTCGGGTTGACCTTCAGCGTGCGGTCAAACGCGAGTTCACCGCGCTGCACCGCGTCGAGCACTTCCAAGGAGCGCTGCATCGCAAGGCCGGAACCCATCGTCTTTTTGCGGAAACGCTTACGCGTGATCTCGATTGTCTTCGCGAGGAAGATTTCCTGATCGCGCGTGAGCAGCGGGATCTCACCCATCTGCGTCAGGTACATGCGCACCGGGTCGTCGATGCGCTCCGCGCTGGCGGACCGCTCGAACGGCGCCTCGGGCGCGTCCATCAGGTCCTCGGGCAGGGGACCACCGCCGCTCTTGACGCTGCTCTCCTCTTCCCGGTCCAGCATCTCCGTGCCAGCCGCTTCTTCCTCGTCCAGCACGTCGACGCCCGCGTCCTCCAGGGCGACGAAGATCTGGTCCATTTTGTCCGGAGGTACGAACTGGTCCTCCAGGAGCTTGTTCATCTCCTGGAAGGTCAGGTACCCCCGACGATTGCCTTCGTCGACGAGTGTCTTGACGATGTCCTCGATTTTTTCGGCCATCCGTGTCTCGTTGAGCACACCCCGTTGGAGCGGGCGTGCGGATCGGTGCGCAAGTCGCGTGTGGGTCAGAAGGGAGGTTCGTCCTCCGGCGCCATGGGGGCGTCGGAGGTGATTGTGGTGTCGCCCGAAAGGGCCTGGGGCCCCGCGAGCGCGGCACCGCCTGACGCGGGCGCGCGGTTTGAACGGCGCGACAGCAGCAAACGGTTCAAGTCTTCGAGTTTTTGGCGCTCGCGGTCGGGGTCGTCCTCGGCGCGCGACGTCCCGCGCAGAGTGCGCAGCTCGATCTGCCGCGCCTCCCGGGCGAGGTTGGCCACGGCCCCGTCCACCAGAGCGCGGGGGCTCTCGGCGCGTCGGGCGTGGGTGTAAAGGTTAACGGGCAACTGGGCCGCGGGCTCGTCTGCGAGAACAGTCAAAAGGGCGCTGGGGTCGACGGGCAGGAATTCGCCGTCCGCGTCCTGGCGCTCCTCGTCGTGGAGTTCCAGCAGCACTTCGATGACGCGTGACAGGAGCGGGTCCGGACACGGCGGGACACCGGCCAGCAAGCGACTGCCTTCTCCCGACGCACCTTCCCCCGACCGGCTCCGACCCAGGGCGGCTTCCGCCCAAGGCCTGTAGGCCGGAATCAGACTGTTGTCGAGCAGCATGGCACCCGCGATCTCGCCCCAGGCACGTCGAACCAGACGGTCGCGGACGGGAACCGCCTGCGTCGCAACGGGCGACCGGGCCAGCGACGGACGCTCGCCGCCGGGGGCGACGTCCGCGGTCTCCTGGACGGTCGAGACGGGTGACTTGTTCCCGGGCATGGGTCCCGAAACGGGGCTCGAACGGGTAGAGCTGTGCGAGGCCCCGTGCCCCGTTCCATGCCCGGCACGGCGCTGCGGCAGAGCGCTCCACTGGGCTCGGACCGCCTCTTCCCCCAGACCGAGCCGGCGGGCGACGTCGCGCACGAGAGCTTCCTGCTCGACCGGCTGCCGCAGGCGCGCGATCACGCCGAGGATGAGGTCCACCCCTTCGGCGAGTGCGGCCGGTGCGAGGCCGATCAACCCGTCCATCAGGAAGTCGAACCAGGGGCGCGGCGCTGCGAGGCGTTCGCGGAACGCGTCGGGCCCGGCGCGCAGCAGGAAATCCGCAGGATCTTCGCCCTCCGGCAGGGGCACGACATCGATCTCGAACGCGCCCAGGGGCAGCAGGCCGTGGAGCGCCCGACTCGCGGCGCGCCGCCCCGCTTCGTCGCCGTCGAAGATCAAGCTGACGCGCTTCGCGCCGGTGCGCCGCACGAGCTGGGCATGTTCCTCGGTCGTCGACGTCCCAAGGACGGCGACGACATTGCCGATGCCAACCTGGTGGGCCGCCATCACGTCGGTATAACCCTCGACCAAAACGATATGACGCGCGCGCCGCGCGTGGTCGAGGGCGCGGTCGAGGCCGAACACAAGGCTCCCCTTCTTGAACAGCGGGGTCTCGGGTGTGTTGACGTACTTGGGGCCTTCGCGGTGCTGCCCCGGCAAGAGGCGCGCGCCAAAGCCGACGATCCGCCCGATGCGATCGCGGATCGGAATGATCAGCCGCCCGCGAAAAAAGTCGAAGGCCTCGCCACCAACGCGTTGGCGCGCGAGACCTGCTTCGATGAGGGTGCGCTCAAGCACACCGGAGTCGCGCGCAGCATCGAGCAAGGGATTGCCCTGCTCCGGCGCCCACCCCAAGCAAAATGCCTGGGCCGTCGCTCCCGCGATGCGACGGCTTTCGAGGTACGCGCGCGCGGCGGCACCGTCGGGACCGGCGAGCTTGCGCGCGTACAATCCGGCGGCGCGGTCGAGGGCGTCGTACAGGCGTTCGAACCGGCTGTCCTCGTTGGGACCCGCCCGCCGCTGTTTGGGGAGCGCGATGCCACACTGGTTGGCGAGCATCTCCACGGCTTCCCAGAACGAAAGTCCATCAAAGCGCTGCACGAACGCAATCGCGTCCCCGCCCTCGCCGCACGCGCCGAAGCAGTGCCAGATCCCCTTCGCCGGGTTCACGTAGAACGACGGCGTTTTTTCCGCGTGGAACGGACAGCACGCCTTCCACTCAGCGCCCGCGCGCTTGAGTTCCGGCACCCGCACGCGGACGATCTCTTCGATCGGCGCGGCGAGCTTCACGGCCTCGATGGCCTGGCGGGTCTCGTGGGATTGCACGGGGAGCGGGAGGGGGCGCGGGCGAGGCGTCAGCCGCAGGCAACTTGAGCAACGGCAACTCGAAGAACGGCAACTCGAAGAACGGCAACTCGAAGAACGGCAGCAAACAGGCGGCAGTCCATACCTGTGGCGGCCCTGACCTGTGGCGGCCCTGACCGGGTCGAATCGGATCGGGTGACCGCGGCGCGGCGGATTTCGTACGTTCCAGGCGCGGCCCAGTTGGGCCCAATAGCGGTGTGGGGCCCCGCGCAAACGGAGCCCGATGCAGAAACTTTGCGCGAGTGGAAGCGGGTCGGCGCGGAACGGGATTTACTGGCGCGGGCTCTAACGGAACGGGCCCCAGCGAGTGCGGCTCCGCTGGACGCGCCCCGAGGGGAACGCCAGCCGACGGAGAGACCCGTGCGAAAAATCGGAGTTCCGAGGAAAAAAACGCCGAAACGTCAACGCACCGGTGCGGGTCCCGCGCTTCGGCTGCCCCCATCATCGAAGGGATCGGCACGCCTGGAACGGAGCGCGAAGGTCTCGCACCGGGAACCCCAGAATCTACCCCAGTTTCGGACGCGGTTCAAGGCACGCCGAATTCCTCGGGCTGTGTGTTGCCGCGGACCGATCGCGGTCCTGGCGTGCGGCCGTGCCGCAGGGCCTCGCCCGGGGACCTGCTAGCCCGGGTTATTCACCAGCTTTCCGATCGGACGGCCCAACCGGCGGCCTTCGGCCGCCTTTCGCCGTCTGGTGGCACGTTGCGACCACGGACGTCCTCGTTGACCTGTTCAAGGTCGACTGCGGGTCCCGCGGCCGCAAAGCACCACCAGGCAACGACTTGGGCTCGTCTGCTCGAAAACCTGATGAATAACCCGGTGCTAGGACTCGTACGGTTCAGGAATCAGCGGGGGTGCCGCCGCCAGCGGCCACACACGGGCGAGCTCCAAAAACGCCGCGAGGGGCAGCTCCTGGGGGCGCGCGGCCGGGTCGACGCCGTGGGAACGGCACAGCGCTTCGGCGTGCTCCGGTCCCCCGAGGAAGGGGGCGAGCGTGTTGCGCAGGCGCTTTCGCCGCTGACCAAAGGCTGCCCCCACCAGCCCGTCGAGCCGCGTCGCAAGCTCGGCGTTTGGCGCGTCCGGGCGGCGCTCAAGCCGCACCACGGCGCTGTCGACCTTGGGCCGGGGACGGAACGCCCCGGGCGGGACGCGCAGCGCAATCCGCGCGCGGTAGGCGGCCTGGACCCGCACGCTGAGCGCTCCCCAGTCGGCGCTGCCCGGCGTGGCCGCGAGGCGATCGGCGACCTCGCGTTGGATAAGGACGGTCATCGCGCTCGGGGGATTGGGCACCCGGCCCAAGAGGGCGATCACCGGCGACGCGATCGAGTACGGCAAGTTGCTGACAACCTGCCACGCTCCGGAAGCGGGCAGCGCGTCGAGCAGCGGCCGAGCCAGGCGGGACTTGGCCTCCAGGGCGTCGGCGACGATCAGCCGGTACGTCGTGCCCGCTGACTGCGCCGTTCGCTCAAGGTCCACGAGGGCCAACTCCGCGAGCCGCCGGTCGACCTCGACCCCCACGACGCACGCGCCGCGCTCGAGCAGATGCCGCGTCAGGAAACCAAGACCAACGCCGATCTCGAGCACAAACGCGCCCGTCAGCGGCTCCGCGAGCGCGGCGATCGCCGCGCAGCGCCCCGGATCGACGAGGAAGTTCTGACCCAGCCTGCGCGATGGGCGAAAGCCCTCCGCTTCGAGACGCTGGCGCCACTCGTCGCCCCCAGGCCAACCGGATTCCGAAGGGTCGTTCATCGCCGCGCCCCTTCGAGCAGCCAGCGGATCGCCGTCGGCGCCCCCGCCTCGGAGCGCAACGCCTCAAGCAACGGCACAGCGTACGGCCCCCAGCGCTCGCCGCATGCGACCAGCCGCGCGCGGTGCGCTCCCCATTCACCGGCGTGGCGCCGGAGGTACTCGCGCACATCGACCGCGCAGCGCACACCAATGTCCGGGCCGCGGGTGTGGGGTGGCAGGGATTCGCACAGGTAGGCGACCCCCAGCCGGCGGTCGATCTCAAAGAGCGGCCGCGCGCGCCCGAGGTATGAGCCCCCCGCCACCGTGCGCAAATCGGAATCCATGGCGCGAACGTCGTGGTCACGGGAGTTGGGTGCGCGGCCTTCGACCCACTCGGCCGCGTTGCCGAGCATGTCGTAACAGCCAAACGGGCTGCGTCCGTTTTCGAACGTCCCGACGGCGAGGGGCCGGCGCAGGCCGAGCTCCAGCGTGTTGGCGACGGAGCTTTGGAACAGCCGGCCCCAGGGATAGCGGTTACCGCGCGCGCCCGCGGCCGCGTACAGCCATTCCCCCACCGTGAGGAGCCGCATGCCGCGGCGCTGAGCAAACTCCTGCGCTTCGTAGAAGTCGGCGTACGCCGGCCAGGCGCCGCGCTTGGGGGCGTTCTGCGCGGCTTCGATCAGGAAGCCGCGCGGCGTCGGCAACGCACCCATCCAGTGGGCAAAATCGTCCCGCGTCGCTTCGAAGCTGTCGACGAACAGGTCGCGCTCCGTTCCTACCAGCCCCGCAAGGCCGCGCCCCAGGCCGAAACTGTCGTCGGCCCGGCCCGAAGGCACGAAGGAAAAGCGCTCGAGCTCGACAAGCGATCGCGGCGGCGCACGATCGCAGCCGGGGACCAGCACAAGAAGGAGCGCGGCGAGTGCGCCCGCGACCCACCGGGCCAGTGCACCCGCCCGCGGCGCCGCCGGGGCCCCGCGGTCACCCGGTACGGCGCGCGGGACCTTCAGCCCTGTTGACCCATATCCGTGAACAACCCGGCCACGCTGCGCGCGAAATCGGACGCAAGGCCGACGCGCAAGCCGTAGACAATGGGAATCACGAGGATGAACACGACGGCGTTGACGATCAGCAGTGCGAGCATCCCCGCGTCCTTCGTGGGCTCGGGCGCCGCACGTGTGCGGGTGGGAACAGCGGCAACCGCGGCGCGGTCGTCGGCGTCGCCATCGAGTTCATCGACATCCAGTACCGACAGGTCACGATCGTCGACATCACGATCGTCGACATCACGATCCTCGAGATCAAGGTCCTCGACATCAAGGTCGTCGATCAGCGTGGGAGCGCTGACCAGTTCCTCGGTGGCCATGCCCGGATCGGCGAGATCCGCTTCGTCCTCGAACACCAGTTCTTCGGTGGGCTCTCCGAGGTCGACAACTTCGTCGCCGAGCAGTTCCGAACGCAACGCCTCCACGTCCCGGCGGCGGAGCTTCATGGTCTCTCCCTCGCGGAACGCGCGGATCTCGCCCTCGGACACGAGGCGCTTCAGCTCCTCCTCCTTGAGGCGCAGTTCTTCGAGGGCTTCCTCGAAACTGAAGAACTCGTTGGATTGGCTCACTCTGGCTCCTGGGGGGGGTCGACCGGGGACGTGTCGGGGTGGCGATCGGGAACGTGATCGAAAGCGCGGGAAACGCGGCGCTCAGCGCGCCTGCAGCTTGCCGAACTCCTTCTCGAGATCCTTGTACTTGTACTCGCTCTTATCATTGTACCCATGCAGCGCGAGGTCGAGGTCGATGCGCCGCGCTCCGACGAGACGGACACCGCTCGTGCCCGCGCTGCCCCCGGAGGCCTGGTAAACCGCGAGCTGCTTGTCGAGGGTGTCGACGAGGTACAGCACGGATTGGCCCGTGATGTCCACGCCTGTGACCGCGATCATGCGGTTGTTCGAATCCGCGGTCGCAAACACCGGCGAGGGGGCGCTCGTGGGCTGGGGGCCCGGCGTCGGTCCGCCACCTTGCACGGGTGCCGCCGCGGCGGACGGAACGAAGCTCACCGCACCGGCCGGGCTGCCCTGCAGGCCGAGTCCGTACGCGGCGAGCACCGCGCCGAGGGCCACCAGCCACGGCGCGCCGCGGGAGGGGCGCGGGTCGACGGCGCCGTTCGGGTCGGGGCAAAGATCGTGGTTCATGGGCGGGGTGGGCCGGCGCATGGTAGCAGGGTGGGCGGCCGGTGCCGAGCGCCGTCTGACAGCGCGGACCGGGCATGCGCCTTATCCCGGACGGCTCAGGGTGGCTACGGCAACCCCCACTGTCCCCACCGGGAAACCCCACTGTCCCCACCGGGAAACCCCACTGTCCCCACCGGGAAACCCCATCGGCGGGCGCGGATTCGGCCGCGTCACCAGTCGACGAGGTCACCCGAGATCGTCTGCACGAGGTCCTTGAGTGTCACGAGCCCGAGCGGTCGGCTGGGCGAGCCGACGAGTGCGGCCCGCTGTCCGGTGATGCGCATCCGGCTGAGCGCGCGGTCGACCGGCAAGTCCGGGGCGAGGCACGGGAGTGCGCGCAGGTGCGGCCTCAGATCGCCGTGTTCACTCGCGGCGAGCACCTCCAGTTGGTGGACATAACCGACCACACCCGAGCCGCCCTCGATCACGGGCAAACGCGTGTGTTCCGAGGCCGACACCGCGCGGCGCAACGCCGCCGTGGTCGCTCCCAGGTCAAGGCAGTGGACCTGGGCCCACGGCACCATCACCCTTTGCACGGGAATGGAGCGCAGGCTTAGCACGTTGTCGGCGAGTTCCCTGGCGTGCGGCGGAATGGCCCCGCTCTCCGCACCTTCCTTGAGCAGCTCGAGCATGCGCTCGCGGCCGAGGGTTTTGCCAACTTCGCCCGCGGACAGGCGCAGGACTCGCTCCAAGAGGCGGCTAACGCCACTCAGGGGAATGCGCAGCGGCGCAAACAGCCCTTTCGACAGGGCGATCACGGGCGCGGTGATGCCAAGGAGCGTGTGCGGTCGACCGCGGAAGATGTCCTTCGGTATCAGCTCCCCGAGCAGGAAGAGGATCGGGGTCAGCACCAGCGTCAGCAGCACCTCGCGCCATGCGCCGGGAACATCACCGAGCCGGCCCATCAGGTCATCGGCCTGGGTGGTGACGAGCTCGAGCATCAGATTGTTGCCGATCAGGATGGTGATCAGCAGTGAGCGCTCGTCGACCAGCAGGCGCTGGATCAACAGCGCGGAGCGGCGTTTTTGGTGCACATCCGCGTCGAGGCGCGTACGCGAGAGCGAATAGAACGCCGTCTCGGAGCCCGAATACACGGCGCTCATCACGATGCAGAGCGCAAACGCGAGCAGAGCCACGCCGAGATTCACGTCGACTCCGCGGCACGGCGTGTCGGGATCACAGGTGCATCATGGGGTCCCGCGACCCACGTATCGACCCACACCACGCGGCGGCGGCGGGCCTCCTGGACCTCCAGCACGAGATCGCCCCAACGCACGCGGTCACCGGCGCGCGGAATGCGCCCGAGCAGTGCGGTCACGAATCCGCCGACGGTTTCGAACTCGCCCGGCACGACGCGGTGGCCAAATGCGTCGTTCCAGTCGCGCACACCCATCGCACCCGCCACGCGGAACACCCCTTCACCCTGGGGAATGACGGCGAGCGGCCGCACTTCGCCCTCGACGCGCAGGTCACCGAGAATCTCCTCGAACACGTTTTCGAGTGTCACCACCCCCGCCGTGCCACCCCATTCGTCGACGACGACGGCTTCCGCCGATTGGGCCGCGCGCAGGATGCGCAACAGGTCGAGCACGCTCGCAACTTCAGGTACAAATACCACGGGCTCGACGAGATCCCGTGTCGCGGTGCCGCGCCGGCGCAAGAGGTCGCGCAGTCGCACGCGTCCCACCACGCGGTCGGGGCTGCCCTCGACTACCGCCAGCCAGCCGATCCGGCGCGCGAGGGCCTCACGCAGCAGCGCTTCGCGGTCTGCGAGCTCACAATCGAGCCACAGCGTGTCGACCCGCGGAGTCATGATCTCGCGCACGCGCACACCGCGCAGCTCGACGATCTCAGGCAAGAGATCGCCCTCGGAACCCGCCAGAGCACCCCGTTCCGCCGTGCGGCCGAGGACCTGGGCTAGCTCCGCCGCGTCGAGGCGGTGTTCGTCGCTATGGCGCGCACCGACGAGCCGCGCGATGGCATCGAGCGGCCGCCCCACCGCGACCCGCAGAGGCCGAACGAGCCGTACGGCGACGAGGAGCACCGGCGCGACGAGCGGCGCGATCCACAATCGCCCGCGCAGGCCCACGGTCTTCGGAAGGATCTCGCCGCAGGTCAGGAGTACGGCGAGCACCGCGACCACGAGGAACACGTCCAACCATCCGCCTTCACCGGCGCTGAGCCGATCCGCAAACGCAAAAAAAAGGATGTTGGTGACGAGGTTGCCGAGCAGGACCGCAACCAGCAGGTCCCGCGGGTGCGCGAGGAGGCGCTCGACACCCTTGCCCGAACGCGTGCGCTCGTGGGGTGTCAGGCTGAACAACGCGGTTTCGGAGGCGCTGAACGCGGCCGAGATCGCGAGCAGGCCGGCGAGCACCGGCACCACCCACAGGGCCGCGTCGCTCACGGCAGCACGTCCGTCGCGGGCAGGAAAATCTCCGCGGTAAAACCCGCGCCCAGCACGCTGCTAAGGTGCACGCGTCCGCCGTGCGCGTGGACGACGTTGTGGACGAGCGCGAGCCCAAGGCCCGTGCCGCGCCCCACGTCCTTGGTCGTGTAGAACAGGTCTGCGACACGCGCGAGTTCGTCGGGGCCGACGCCGGGACCATCGTCGACGATCGCGAGACGCAGCTCCACGCCACGTCGGTCCAGCTCGACGCGCACCCTTTGGCCACCGACACCGCGCGCGCGCGCATCTTCGACGGCGTCGAGCGCGTTGACGAGCAGGTTGAGCACCGCTTGGCCTAACTCGTTCGCCGCTCCGCGCGCGACCGCGTCGCGCGGAGGCTCGGTTTCCCATCCGAGAAGGACACCTGCGGCTTCCGCGCGGTGGCGCACGAGTGCTAGCGCGTCCTCGACCACTACGGCGAGATCGACCCGACCATGGCGCGCTTCCCGCGGTGCCATGCGCAGCACACGGCCAACGATCTCGCGCACACGCTCAAGCCCCCCCTGCACGAGGTTGAGGTAGCGCTCGCGCCGCTCGGGCGGAAGGTCGGCGCGCCCAAGGGCTTCCACCGCGTTCAACATGCCGCCGAGAGGGTTGTTGATCTCGTGCGCGATGCCCGCGGCGAGTTCACCCATCGCCGCAAGGCGCCGCTGGACCATCGCCGCCGACTCCACGCGCCGCGCATGCTGCACGGCCTCCTCGGCGCGCTCGGCCAGTTGTGTGTGGTAGGCCTCGACGGTCGCCGCCATGGCGTTGAACGCATCGACGAGCTCGGCCACCTCATCGCGGCGACCGCTGGGCGGAACGCGCGTCCCAAAGGCACCGGCCTGCAACAGCCGCGCGCCCGCCGCGAGCCGCTCGACGGGATCCAGCACAAGGCGGCGCAGGGCGAGGAAACTGCCGCCGACGAGCAAAGCCGTGGAAATCAAGAACGCCGGCAAGAGCGCGCCCAAAAGCTCGCGCCCCGCGCCGCGCTCCAAGGGTCGATACCACACCGCGCCCCAGGTCACATTCCCGGCGACGATCGGCACAGCGCGGCCGCCGGCAACGACCACCGGATCGCCGAACTCGCACACGTCCCAAAGGGCCCGCAACACACCACGCTCCTGCTGGGCCGAATCGCGCAGGGCGCGACCAACCGGGTTCAGCGCGATGCCCGCCGGACGCACATTGCCACTCTCGAGCACCGCCAAGTTGCGATCGACGAGCAGCGCGTCGTCGACCTCGGACCAGCCGCTCCACGCGAGGATGCGCGGGACGTTGAACTCACCCCGCGGGAGGATGGTGCCTTCCAGCGTCTTGAGCAGATCGCCGGCGAGCTCCAATTGGAGCCGCTCACGCTCCGCCGAAAGGCGTTGCACGAGGTACAGGCCCGCCGCCGCGAAGATCACGAGGTTGACCAGCGCCAGGAGCAGGAACACACGCTCGCCCAGCCTCAGCCGCATCGCCGCTCCCGTGGGCGCGCGCGCGGGCGCCCGCCTGGAGGCCGTACCCATCGCCGCGGTTCCACGTCAGTTGGAGCCGATGCCCTGCATCAGCTCGAGGAGGGGCAGGAACAGGGCCACGACCACCACGCCGACGAAGGCGGCGATGAAAACGAGCAGGGCCGGCTCAAGAACGCGAAAAAATGCGTCGAGTCGTCGCGTGACCTGGGCGTCGTAGGCGTCGGCGACGTCGATCAGCATGCGGTCGAGCTCGCCTGTTTGTTCGCCGACCTCGACCATGCTGACAACTAGGTTGTCGAACGCGCCGCTCGCGGCCATGGGGCGCGCGATGCCTTCCCCTTCGCGCACGACACGCCGCACATCTTCGACGGCCTCGGCGAGGACGTCGTTGCTCGTCGTGTCGCGCGTGATCGCGAGGGCATCGAGGTGCGGCACCCCGGTTTGAACGAGCGTGCCGAAGGTCCGCGCGAACGCGGCGATCTGCGCGAGGGAAAGGACCCTGCCGAGCAGGGGTAGGCGCAGCATCCGGCCGTGCACGAACCGCCTGTAACGGCCCGCGCGGCGCATGTAGGCGAAGTGGACGAACAGGAACACCACCGGCGCGCCAAACACGAGGTACCAGTACTGGACGACAAAATCGCTGACCGCCAGCAGGCCGCGGGTCAGGCGGGGCAGCTCGAGGCCGAACGAGTTGAAAACCTCGGTGAAGCGCGGGATGACCCACACCACGACCACGCTCACGACGAGCACCGTGACCAACAGCACGACGAGCGGGTACAGCATCGCTCCCCCCACCTTGGCGCGCAGCTCCGCAGCACGGGTGCGAAAGCCCGCGATGCGCGCGAGCACGAGGTCGAGCACACCCCCCGACTCACCCGCGCGGATCATCGCCGCAAACAGGGAATCGAACGCGCGGCCGTGTTTGCCCATCGCCTCGGAGAGGGGCGTGCCGGACGACACGTCCTCCACGAGCTCACCGAGGATCGTGCGCAGCGGCCCCTGGGGTGTCTGCCCTTCAAGCACCTTGAGGGCGCGCACCACCGGGATCCCGGCGCGGATGAGGGTGGAGAGCTGGACGGTGAAGTCCGTGACCGCCTGGTATCCGACACGCCGCCCGCTGGGCCGCTTTTCCTGGCGACCCTGTGCGGCGCCCGACCGGGTGTCGTCCGCGGGGCGCGGTCGGCTGACGCTGCGCTGGATCTTTTTGGCCATGGGCGCGCGCAGTGTATCGAAGGGTGGCGTGAAGCCGCGGAGCAAGGCTTAGCCGCTGGCCGCGTGCGGTGGCTCGGAAGGGGAACACTCGCGTTCGGGAGCGGGCCCGAGGATGTCCCGGCGATCAAGGCGCGGTTGGGCGCACGGGCCGGAGCGCCGGCGCCGCTCACTCAAGGTCCGCGGTCTCGCGCATGACCTCGTCCAACGTCGTGCGGCCGAGCACCACCGCCGCGAGGCCCGCCTCGCGCAGCGTGCGCATGCCAAAGCGCCGTGCGAGGCGGCGCAGTTCGCCGGTCGAAGCTCCCGCAAGCACCGCCTGCCGGACCGAGTCGTCGACGACGAGGACCTCGACGAGCGCGGTGCGGCCGCGGTAACCGGTGTGGAAACAGTCCACGCAGCCCTTGCCGTACACCAGCGTTCGACCGACCAACGCTTCTGCGCTCGGGCCGAGCTCGAGCAGGTCCTCCGCCTCGGGCACGTACTCCACGCGGCAGTTCGCGCAAACCTTGCGCACGAGCCGCTGGGCGACGATCGCCTCCAGCGTGGCCGTCAACAGGTACGGCTCGAGTCCCAGGTCCAAAAGCCGCGTCACCGCGCTGGGGGCGTCGTTGGTGTGCACCGTCGCAAACACCGTGTGCCCCGTCAGGCTGGCTTCGATCGCCACCGAAGCCGTCTCCGCGTCGCGGATCTCGCCCACCAGGATCTTGTCGGGGTCCTGGCGCAACACCGTCCGCAACACGCGCCCGTAATCGACGCCGATCTCTTCGTTGATCGGGATCTGGACGATGCCGTCGATGTCGTACTCGACGGGGTCTTCGACGGTGATGATCTTGATGCTTGGATCGTTGACCTCCGCCAAGAGCGCGTAGAGCGTCGTCGTTTTGCCCGAACCGGTCGGTCCGGTGATCAGCACGATGCCACTGGGCAAGTGGGTCAGGGCCGAAAGGGTCCGACGCTGTTCCAGCTCGAAACCGAGGGCATCGAGGTCCAGGCTGACTGAACTGCGGTCGAGCACCCGCAGCACCGCGCCCTCACCCGCCACCGCCGGCAGCGTCGCCACACGCAGGTCCACGGGTCGGCCCTCGATGACCAAGCTGATGCGTCCGTCCTGGGGCAACTTCGTTTCGGCGATGTCGAGGTCGGAAAGCACCTTGATGCGCGCGATCAGCGCGGGAGCAAGGTGCGCGGGGGGCGCTTCGACCTCGTAGAGCGCGCCGTCGACCCGGTAGCGGATGCGAAAGTCCGCGCCGTAAACCTCGAAGTGCACGTCGCTCGCGCGGTCCTTGATCGCCCGCTGCAGGATCGACGTCAGGAGCCGCACGACGGGCGCGCTCGACGCCGCCTGATTCGGGTCCAAGACGTCCGCACGCGCGGCGTCGCGGACCGCGTCGGCGAGGCTCTGCTCCTCACCGTAGTGTTTTTTGACGAGAGCGCGCAGCGCCTCGGCCTCCGCCAGCGCGCCGCGCACTTCGAGACCCGTCGTGAAGGCGAGGTCCTCCAGCAGCGCCGTGTTGAGCGGATCGGCGAGCGCCACAAGCAGCCGGTTGCCCTCGCGCACGAGCGGCAGCACTCCGAAGGCGTGCGCGGTCGTGGCGTCGATCGCGAGCAATGCCTCGGGCGACGGCGAAGTGCGCGTAAGGTCGACCAGTTCGAGACCCGCCTGGACAGCAAGGGCCCGCGCGACGTCTCCGTTGGTGCACGCCCCGCGTGCGACGAGGTGGCTGCCGATGGGGCCCCCGTGGCGCCGCTGCTCCAGCAACGCCTCCTGGATCTGCCCTTCGGAGATGACACCCTGCTCCTTCAGGATCTGACCCAGGAGCCGTCGTGCTGTCGCCGCTCGCGCCACCTAGAGCCGCGCCTCCAAGTCGGATCGGTCCTGGGCGACGTCGAGGGCCGCGCCGCGCTCGACCACGCCCTTGCGGACGAGTTCGAGCAGGGAATCGTCGAGCATGATCATGCCGAGGCGCTTCGAAGTTTGGATCGTCGACGGGATCTTGCTGGTTTCGCCCTTGCGGATCAGGTTTGCGACCGCGGGGGTCATCAACATCACTTCGAACGCCGCGACCCGACCCTTGCCGTCGGCCCGCGGCACAAGGACCTGGCTGATGACCGCCTGGATGGACGTGGAGAGCATCGCGCGGATCTGCTCCTGTTGGTTGGCCGGGAACGCGTCGATAATGCGGTCGACGGTGCGCGCGCTGCCCGTCGTGTGCAGCGTGCCAAACACAAGGTGTCCCGTCTCCGCGGCGGTGATGGCCGCGGCGATGGTTTCAAGGTCGCGCATTTCGCCGAGCAGGATGACGTCCGGATCCTGGCGCAGCGCGCGACGCAGGGCCTCGGGGTAATCGGGGACATCAAGACCGATCTCCCGCTGGGTGACGAGCCCGCGTTTGTGGTGGTGGAAGTACTCGACCGGATCCTCGATCGTGACGATGTGTCGATCGAGGTTGGTGTTGATCCAATCCAGCATCGACGCGAGGGTCGTGGTTTTGCCCGAGCCCGTGGGTCCGGTGACGAGCACAAGGCCCCGCGGCCGGCGCAAAAGGTCCATGCACGGCGCCGGCAAACCGATCGTGTCGAGCGGCAGCAGCTTCTGCGGGATCAGTCGCAGCACCGCCGCGTAGCCGTGGCGCTGGCGCATGACGCTGGCGCGGAAGCGATTGCCACTGGGGTGGCCGAGGGCGAAGTCGGTGGTGCCGCGGCGCTCCACCTCCGCCCAGGCCTCGTCCGAGCACAGGGCGCGGCACAGCACCTCGGCGGTGCCCGCGTCGAGGGCCGTTTCTCCGAGGGACACGAGCGCGCCGTCGATGCGCAGGACCGGCGGCCGGCCGGGTGAGAGGTGGACGTCCGATGCGCCGCGAGTGATGGCCGTGTCGAGCAGTTCGTTCGGGTTCATGGTCGCTCGTTTTCAGGCGCCGAGGACGGCGGCCGTGGCTTCCAAGTCTCCGCCCGCCGCGCGGCACACACGCAGCACCTCACCGAGACTCGTATCTCCGCTCAACACCTTGCGCGCGCCGTCCGCGAGGAGCCCACGCAGCTTGCCCCGCGCCTGTGCGCTCGCGGTCAGCCGCTCGACTCCCGCCTTCGCGTACACGATTTCGCGCAGCTCGCCATCCATCTCGAGCAGCTCGAACAGCCCCACGCGCCCCTTGAAGCCCGAACCCTCGCACACGCGGCAGCCGCGGGGGCGTCGCAGGCGCGCGTCGGGCACGAGAGCGGGATCGATGCCAAGCAGCGCGAGCTCGCGCGGATCGGGCGCATAGGACTCGGCGCAGTCGGGGCACAGCCGCCGCACGAGGCGCTGCGCAACCACACCCTGCACCGCAGCCGAGACGAGGAACGGCTGCACTCCCATGTCGACGAGCCGGGTCAGGGCGCTCGGCGCATCGTTGGTGTGGAGCGTGGAGAACACGAGGTGGCCCGTGAGCGCCGCTTGGATCGCGACCTCGGCAGTCTCCACGTCGCGGATTTCGCCGACGAGGATGATGTTGGGCGCCGAGCGCAACATCGCCTTCAGGATGCGCGCGAAAGTCAGCCCGATGCGCGTGTTGACCTGCATCTGGTTCACACCCCGCAGGTGGTACTCGACCGGATCCTCGGCGGTGATGATCTTCGTGTCCGGGCGGTTGAGCTCGGACAGCGCCGCGTACAGGGTCGTCGTTTTGCCCGAGCCCGTCGGGCCCGTGACAAGCACGATGCCGTTCGGGCGCTTGATCAGGCGTTTGAACCAGGCGTGGTCGTCCGCTTGGAAACCTAGCTCGGGCAAACCGATGAGGTTGGCCGAGCGGTCGAGCAAGCGCAGCACCATCGTCTCGCCGTGGTTGGACGGCAGGATCGACGCGCGCACGTCGATCTGCCGGCCGCGCAGCTCGAGGTTGATGCGCCCATCCTGCGGCTTGCGCTTTTCCGCGATGTCCATGTTGCCCATGATCTTGAGGCGGCTGATCAGGGGTGCGGCGAGGTGTGCGGGATGCTCGGCAACAACACGCAGCACCCCGTCCACGCGCATGCGCACACGCACGCCTGCGGCCATCGGCTCCAGGTGAATGTCGCTGGCGCGTTGGTCGACCGCGTCCTGGAATGTGCGCGCGACGAGCCGCACGACCGGCGCGTCGTCGACGTCCGCGCCCCTGCCCCCCGTGCCCCCCGTGCCCCCCGTGCGGCCGACGGCCGGCGCCGCCGGCGCTTCCGCGGCCCCGTAGTGCTCGGCGAGCAGGCGCCGAATCTGCGACGGCGGCGAGAGGGCGGCCTTCAACTCCGAGCCGAGTTGGAAGCCCAGCGCGTCGAGGGCGTAACGCTTGAGCGGATCGTCGATCGCGATCACGAGCGCCCCGCCGCGCTCGAGCGCCGGCAAGATGCCGTGCTCGATCGCGAGCTCGGCCGGAACCCGCGCGAGGAGCGCCGGCGCGATGCGCCCCTTCGAAAGATCGAGGAACGGCAGCCCGGCCTGCTTCGCGAGCGCCCGCGTGACCGTGGCTTCGTCGACGAAGCCCAGTTCAACAAGGGCTTCGCCAATGCGCTGGCCCTTGCCCCGTTGGTGGGCGAGCGCGGCGCGGAGCTGGTCCTCGCCCAGCACGCCCGCCGCGACCAGCATCTCCCCCAGCCGCTCGCTCAAGGAAAAAAACCGGCCCCGCGGGGGCGCAGGTGGAACGGCATACGCAGCCCCGTCGCGCTCAACGCAATCCGCCCGGAACCTGCGGGGCTTGGATCGAAGGGCGGCAGAGGGCGGAGAAGTGCAACTCGATCACTGGCTTTGAGGGGTGACCCACGTGGACCCGGACGATACCCCCGAGGTTGCCCTCGTAACTATCGGGGACGTCCGCCAGGGTGAAGGTCACTTCCACGACGCGCCCTTCGTCCAATACCGCGACCGTGGTCGTGAGGCAGCTTGCGATGATCGCGTCTACCGTGTCATTGCGCTTGACGATCTCGACCTGGGGATCAGAGGGCAACTGGAAGTCAGGATCAAGGCTTTCGAAGCGCACGGTGCGGGTCACCGTCTGCCCGGGACGCACGAGGCCGAACGGCACGAATGCCGGGCTCGCGCGCACAAGTCCGGTGATTTCCTCGGCGACGATGAATGTGGCCGTGGATTGCATCCGCGGTTTGCCTTCGGGGTTCGCCATCGCGCCGGGGGTCGGCACGTCGCTCACGAAGCGCAACTGCCACGTTTGGTGCGCGCCCTCGGAGGCATCGGGTCCCACAACCACACCCGCGCGCCACTGCGTAGCACGGCCGTCCGGGCCCGGCTCGACCGGTTGGAGGTCGACTTTGACGAACTCCGGCAGGCCCACGGCCGCAAGCTCAAGACCGAAGGGCTCGCCCGTCGTGGAGCGGATCGCCACGGATCCTTCGCGCGACTCGTTGGCCGCCATGCGGCCGATCATGATGTAGGAGGGCGGGTCGAGTTCGAGGAACGCGCGCACGTCGGCGTTCATGCGCAGGGACAACGGCGGCGCGCCGCCGTCCAACTGCACCGTCACGGTGCTGATCAGGGCGCCCTTCTTCGCGTCGGTGTCGACCTTGGCGCGCAGCTCCACACGCTCGCCCGGGTTCAGGCTCATGCCATAGGCGAACGTTTCGCGTGTGCCGTCGGGGAGAACACGCATGAGCTGCGTCACCGTGCACCCGCAGGAGTTGTGTGCCCCCGCGATCACCACCGGCCCCGCGCCTTTGCTCTCGAGGATAAAGGTGTGCTCGACCACTTGGCCCTGGACGAGCGATCCCAAATCCACTTGCTCGGCACCGTCGACGACGACCAACGTGCCAAGGCTGGTCGGCACAACCGCGGTCGCCGGCGCAAGCTTGGCCACACGCAGGGCGCTGAGGTCGAACCCCGTGTCGAGTGTTTCGGGCGACCAGGCGTTCGCCGGCGCGGTGTCGGCAGTGTGTGCCGCCACATCCGCGGGCTCCTCCGCCGGCACCGACATGGGCGCGTCGACGGCGATTGCCGCGGCGCCGGAGGCCACGCTTGCGCTCTCCACAGCGGGGGGCAGCGGCGCGGTCGCCAACGGCGCAGCGATCGACGGAGAAGTGACTGCGGAGCTCTGCGCGGCGGGCGTGGGCTCGGTCGGTTCCGAGCTGCAAGCGGCGATGAGGCCGAGCAAGAGCAGGCCGAGGAAGGGCAGGGCGGCGAAAGGTTGCGACGGGGTTCGCGTGGTCATCGGAATGCGGTATGGGGTAACGCGGAGGAGTCTAACAACGCGGGTGCAGAGCCCGCGCGCCGGGGGCGGCTAAGGATCACGGCGTCAACGACCGTGGCCCACGCCAGCAAATCCAAGGACAGCAATCGGCGGGCCCTCCGGCAGCCCGACCAAGACGCGGCCCGACAGCCGGCCCGCAACCCCCTCGGGCAAGCCGTCGACGACGAGCTCTAGCTCGTAGGTGTCGGGTTGAGTGGCATGGGGCACGAGCCGCGCGCGCACCCACTCTGCGGCGGGTTGCCCGGCGAACTCGGCGTCGACCACCACGGCGAGCTTGTCCGCGGCGATCGCGGTGTCGTGGATCCTCAGCACCGCACGCTCCGCGCGCATGGCGCCTGCTCGCAGGACACCCAGGGAGAGGTGCGGCGGTGCAAAATCGACGGGTGCGACGATCTCCGCAGCGACCGTGACGCTACCGCCGAGGGAAACGGCTCCGCCCGCACCGCCGGTCGGACGCCCCGCGGATTGGCGGTCGCTTACGAGCCGAACGGGCCATTGAAGGACACCCGGGTCCGCGGCCCCGTCCAGGCGCACGGAACCCTGCCACGTCGAGCTGCGGCCCTCGGCGTCGGGCTCCACCGGCGCGAGTTCGACTTCCACACCCGTCGGCAGCGCGTCCCGTTCCACCGCAACCCGCACCAAGGAACCGTCGGCGCTCGAAACGGCGAACTCGCGGATCGCGGGGGCGCCGCTCAACACCCGGCCGAATTCGAGCTGCGCGGGCTCCGCGACCAGCAACGGGCGCACTTCGCCCGCCAGCTCGATCTCGATGCGCCCACCGGGGACGTTCGCGTAGAGGTAAATCGGCTTGTCTTGGCGCCCCTTGCGGTTGCGGCTGTCGAACGAGACTTCGATCTCAAGGGCCTCACCGCCCGCGATGGGTGTCCCGCGCTCGTAGGTCGTCCGCGTGCCTTCGGATCCCTGGCGCCAAAGCACCGGGACCGTGCAACCGCAGCTCGCTTGGACCCCGTGAACGGTGAGCGGTATTTCGCCCGGATTGCGCATGCGAAAAAGGGCCATCACTTGCTCACCCTCGAACACCTGGCCGTAGGCAAAACGCGGCGAGTCGAGCTCAAAACGCGCGAGCTGCTCTTCCTCCACGGGGGCGCCCAAGGGCGCACCCCAGGGGGTTGCCGGGGGTGGTTTGAAGCCCGCGGGCTCGTCGGCAGCGACAAGGGCCTGGCGCCGGACGGCCCCGGCGAGGCTGGGCTCCCCGGCATCCACCGCGGTCGACGCGACAACCGGCGCGGGTGCCGTCGCAATCGCCGGGGGCTCTTCGGCGCCACACGCGGCGAGCAGGGCAACCAGCACGGTAACCAGGGGCACCGCGGCACGCGGGATCCCGGGACGTAGAGTCGTTGAAGTCGATCGGTTCAAACGGAGGGTCCTGGCGTGCGGGCAGAGCGGGAGGCGCGGCAAACGGGTGCAGGCGGGATTCGGAGCCCGGGCCGTAGAAAGCCCCCGACTTTTGGGACAGGTTTCTTCAAGACCGGGGGCCGCGCGCCGGGTCACGGAAATTTTCCTTCGCGTCAGGGCCCAGTGCCCAGGGCCCCAGGGCCCGAGGCCCAGGGATCAGGGTACGCACTCCGGACCCCGGACGTGAGCGCTGGGCCGCGCAAGGGACCCGGCGGGGCGCGCTCGGCCCGCGCCGTCGCCCTGTCGGCACACCGCCCGCCCGGCTACCCTCCCCCGATGCCCCGCCCCTCCCCGGCACGCGACCGACCGACTGCCCGCCGCTCAAGGGGCCTGTGCGCCCCCACGCTCGCCGCAGCGCTGCTCACCCTGCTAGGGTGCCAGGTCCCCCGGCCTGAACCCGCGGCCCTCGTCGCCACCGGCTTCCGCACGCCCGAACAAACGTTCGCCACCTTCCAAAGCGCCCTCGCCGCGGACCTGATTGATCTCGAATACCGCTGCTTCGGCTCGGCGTTCAAGCGCCGCGAAGGACTGAGCCAGCTCGCGTGGCGCGCGTGGCGGGCGGAATTGCTTTCCACCTGGCCCGCCGTGCGCCGTCTCGCGACCGCTCAGATCACTCGCTCCGAGGCGCTCGCGCCAGACCGTTGGTTCCTCGCTGGCCGGGTCGAATACCTGTGGCTCGACTTCGATTTTGAGGTGGAACTCACGCGCGAGGACTTCTACGAGCTGTACATCGATGGCCAGCGCGCCCTTGATGACAACCTCGTCTGGGATGGGGTACTCTCCATTGAGGAGCACCCCGATCCGTGGGGGACACCCTCGCTCTTTGCGTCGGTGCCCGTGTCCGAGCCGATCGATCCCAACGTCCTGACCGAGGTTCGCCTCGGTCGGGAGTGGAAAATCGATGCGCTTCGGCGTGTCGATGCATGACAGCTCGAACGAGAGCCGGCGCCGCGCACCTGCGGCGGGTCGGCGCGAGCTACGGGAGCCCACCCAACGCCTGCCGACCATGGGTTTGCGCCGCCGCCCGGCGCCGCCCGGCGACCCCGACCCCGACCCCGACGCCCGACGCCCGACGCCCGGCGACCCCGCGCCCCACAGCCCCACCCACCCAACGTATTTGCAACTTCCTATGTCCGCCCCCACTCCCTCGAGCAAGAAGTCGGCCGCCAAACCCAGCGCTCCCAAGGCCCGCGGCCAACTGCCGAAGGCGGCGGGATCGAAGCGTGTGTACTGCTACGGGCCGGCGGGAACCGAGGGCGACGCCGGCATGCAGGACCTGCTGGGCGGCAAGGGCGCGAACCTGGCCGAGATGTGTCGCCTCGGGCTTCCCGTGCCCCCCGGCTTCACGATCACGACAGATGTGTCGATCGAGTTCCTGCGCGTGGGCGGCGCGTTCCCGGCGGGGCTGAACGAAGAGGTGGCGACCGCGCTGCGCGGACTCGAGAAGGCGCTGGGCAAGCGCTTTGGCGATCCCCACGATCCGCTGCTCGTTTCCGTGCGTTCGGGTGCGCGGGTCTCGATGCCCGGGATGATGGACACGGTCCTCAACCTCGGGCTCAACGACACCACCGTCGAAGGCCTCGCGCACAAGAGCGGCAATCGCCGCTTTGCGTTTGATGCGTACCGCCGCTTCGTGCAGATGTACGGCGACGTGGTCCTAGGAGTGCGCGGTGCGGACGGCGAGGACGAATGCCCGTTCCACGCCGCGCTCGACGCCAAAAAACGCGCCGTGGGTGCACGTGCGGACACAGACCTGTCGGCCGCGGACCTCGAGGAGCTCGTCGGTGTGTTCAAGGGCCTCGTGCGCGCGCACACCGGCCGCGAGTTTCCCCAGGACCCGACCGAACAGTTGTGGGGCGCGATCGCCGCGGTGTTCCGGTCGTGGAACAACGACCGCGCGGTGGCCTACCGCCAAATGAATCGTATCCCCACGTCCTGGGGCACCGCGGTCAGCGTGGTGGCGATGGTGTACGGCAACCTCGGTGAGGATTCTGGCACCGGCGTCGCGTTCACGCGCAATCCGTCGACGGGCGAAAAGCGCTTTTATGGCGAGTATCTGCCCAACGCCCAGGGTGAGGATGTTGTCGCCGGTGTGCGCACGCCGCTCCCGATCGAGCACTTGGAAGAAACACAACCGCGTGCCTGGCGCGACCTGCAGCGCATCCAAAAGCTCCTGGAGCGCCACTGGCGCGACATGCAGGACCTTGAGTTCACGATCCAGGAAGGACAGCTCTTCATGCTGCAGTGCCGCGCCGGCAAGCGGACGGGTTTTGCGGCGGTGCGCATCGCGGTCGACCTCGTCAAGGAGCGCCGCATCAGCCCCAAGGAGGCGCTCCTGCGTGTCGACCCCGAAGCGCTCGAACAACTGCTGCGACCCGTCTTCGACCCCGCGCAGCTCGAAGCCGCACGGCGCAGTGGCCGGCGGCTGACCCGCGGACTGAACGCGGGCCCCGGCGCCGCCACGGGCCGCATCGCCTTCACCCCCACCGAAGCCGTGCGCCGCAAGAGCGCCGGCGAAGCGGTCGTGCTCGTGCGCATCGAAACGAGCCCCGAGGACATCAAGGGCATGCAGGCCGCGGTCGGCATTCTGACGGCGCGCGGGGGTATGACGAGCCACGCGGCGCTCGTCGCCCGTCAGATGGGCCGTGTGTGTGTCGCGGGAGCCGGTCAACTCGAGATCGACACGGCCGCAAAGCGCATGACGGTGGGCGGCCAGACGCTCGCGGAAGGCGACTGGATCAGCATTGACGGCAATTCGGGGGAGGTCTATGCGGGCCAAATTTCGACGCGCCCGAGCGAAGTGCTCGAATCGCTACTCGGCGATCACCCTCCCGCGGAGCGCACCCCGATCGTGGCGGCGTACCACCAACTGCTCGGCTGGGCGGACCGCGAGCGCCGAATGGACGTGCGCACCAACGCCGACCAGGGTGACCAGGCCGCAACCGCGATTGCCCTCGGCGCGGAGGGCATCGGCCTGTGCCGCACCGAGCACATGTTCTTCGGCGAGCGCAAGATCGACGCTGTGCGCGAGATGATCCTCGCCGAAGACCCCGAGCAGCGCGCCGCGGCCCTCGCGAAACTCCTGCCGTTGCAGCGCGCCGACTTCGCCGCGATCTTCAAAGCGATGGCGGGTTTCCCGGTAACCGTCCGCAGCTTGGATCCCCCGCTGCACGAGTTTTTGCCCCACGAACCGGAGCAGATGGCAGAACTCGCCATCAACCTCGGCGTCGATCTGGAGCGGCTCTCGGCGAAAATCCACTCGCTCTACGAATCCAACCCGATGCTCGGGCACCGCGGCTGCCGCCTGGGCATCAGCTACCCCGAAATCACGCGGACGCAGGCACGCGCGCTATTCGAGGCCGCGGTCGACGTGTTTGTCAGCACCGGACGCGCTCCGCTTCCGGAAGTGATGATTCCGCTCGTCAGCACCGCTCGCGAGTTGGAGCTGCAAGCGGGCCTCGTGCGCGCGGAGGCGGAAGCTGTGTTCGCCGAGCGCGGCGTGCGTTTCCCCTACCTCGTCGGAACGATGATCGAGTTGCCGCGCGCGGCTCTCACCGCCGACCTGATCGCGGAGCACGCAGACTTCTTCTCGTTTGGCACCAACGACCTCACGCAAACGACGTTTGGCATCAGCCGCGACGACGCGGGCAAGTTCATCCCGCTTTACATCGAGCAGGAGATCTTCCCCGCCGACCCTTTCGCCAACCTGGACGAGGCCGGTGTCGGCAAACTGCTCGAGATCGCCTGCGAAGGTGGTCGGCGCACGCGCCCCGGCATCAAGCTGGGCATCTGCGGCGAACACGGCGGTGACCCGCGCTCGATCGACTTCTGCGAGCGCCTCGACCTCGATTACATCTCGTGCTCACCCTACCGGGTGCCCATCGCGCGGCTCGCCGCGGCCCAAGCGGCGCTGCGCCGCAATCCAGGATGACCGCGGCGCTGCGCCGCAATCCAGGATGACCGCGGCGCTGCGCCGCAATCCAGGATGACCG
>JBBRWC010000048.1:0-30255 GCA_038246255.1 Planctomycetota bacterium | reverse complement strand
GACGGCGGAGCTGGTGACGGCGGAGCTGGTGACGGCGGAGCTGGTCACGGCGGAGCTGGGGCCGAAGCGCCCCAAGACGAGCCCTCGAACCCGACCGCACCGCCCGTCGCTCCGGACGCGCTCGAGCGCGCATCCGAGGGTGGCGACGACGCTTCGCCGCAGCCCGCGGTCGAGACGGAGGACGACGCGGCCGCGCGCGACCCGCGCGACTTGAGCGGCAAGCAGCCGCTCGAGTTGACCCTCGCCGAAGCCCGACGCCTTGCGATCGACTCGAACATCGAGCTTGAGATCGCCGACGTCGGAGTCGAAGTCGCGCGGTTCAACGCGCGCGGAAGTTGGGGTGTGTTCGACCCGGTGTTCAACCTGTCGGTGCGCTACGAGGACGCCCAGACCCAACTTTCGAACCAGGTCTTCGCCGGAGTGCCCGTTCTCAAAGAAGAGCGGCTGTTGATCCAGTCCGGACTCGCTGTTCCCGTGACGACGGGCGGCAGTTTTTCGCTGGGTTACGTGACCGACCGCACCAAAACCAACTCGACGAACACGCCGCCGGAGCTGACCGCTGACGCGCTCAGCCTGGGGTTCACCCAACCGCTCCTGCGCGGCGCCTGGGACCGCGCGGCGACCGCGGACCAACGCGCCTTCGAGTTCCAAGCGCGCCGTCAAGAAGAACTCCTGCGCGAACAGCGCTTGCAGCTCCTGCTCGCGGTTGAAAACGCGTATTGGGACCTCGTTGCCGCGCTCGACCAACTGGAAGTGCGCGAACAATCGGTGCGCCTTTTCGAACGCCAGTCCGAAGAGGAGAGCGAGCGCCTGCGTGTCGGCGTGGGCACGGAGGTTGACCTTCTGCAGGCGGAAACCAACGTGGCCGTCGAGCGCGAGCGGCTGTTGTTCGCGCAGACCGACGTCGAAACCCGCAGCGACGCCCTGCGCCAGTTGATCCTGCGCCGGGAGGCCGAGGACACGTCTGGGCGTGTGCGCGAAAACAGCGGTTGGACCGCTTTTATCACCGCGTGGGACGCACCCATCGTCCCGCTGACCAAATTGCCCGAGCCCACCGCCGCGGGCGCGCCGCCGACCTGGGAGCGCAGCCTCGCGGACGCGTACGAGCGCCGGGCCGAACTCGCCGCGCAGCGCTGGGAGATCGAAGCGCGCCGCGCGCGCCTCGACCTAACCCGATCCCTGCGCAAGCCCGGCCTCGATCTCACGGTCGACACACGCAGCGCCGCGTTCGATACGAGCAGCTCCGGCGCGTTCGACAGCACGGCGGGATTCGATTCGCCGACCTACGGCATCGGACTCGCGTTCGAACTGCCGATCGGCAATCGGTCGGCGCGCTTCGCGGAACGCGCTGCACGCGCGGAGTTGCGCTCCGCGCACCTCGAACTGGAGCGCATCGAACGCACGGTCCTCTCCGAAGTCCGCGCGGCCGTCCGCGACGTGGTGTACCGCCGCGAGGCGGTGGAAGCGGCGCGCCGCAGCCGCGAACTCGCACAGCGCCAACTGGAATCCGAGGAAGTGCGCTACCGCGAGGGCCTTTCGACGACGTTCCAACTGCTGCAGTTCCAGCAGGACCTCGCCACGGCCCTTTCGAACGAGCGCTTCGCACTCGCGAACTACGCGAAGGCCGTTGCGGCGCTGCTGCGCGCCGAGGGTCGGATCGGCGAGGTCGAAGCGCGGTGATCGCCCGGCAACCCGGGTACCACTGGCGTCTTCGGGCGGCTGCAGGCCTGTCGTTCGCGGTCGTGCTTCTCATCGGCACACTCGGACTCGGCTGCCAACGGGAACCGCCGACGGCGGCCACGATCCCCGCCGACCTTTCGACCGACGACCGCATCGCGGGGCTGTTCGGTCCCTGCGTGCGCGACGACTATTACGACCGCGACACGAGCGATCTCGTCGACGTGCTCGTCCAAAAGCTCGAGCGCGGTGACCGCGACGTCCTAAGCCGTGCGATCGAGGAGCTGGGGGCTCTGGGTGCGCAATCCATCGAACCGCTGCGGCGCGCCATCGAGACCTGGGCAAACGACCGCGACCGCTTTGGTCCGCTGCAAAGCGCCCTGGCGGCCGCCGGGCTCAACCCGGACCCCGCTGCGCGCGAACTCCTTTGGATCGGCCTCGCGCATCCGTTCGAAAGTGTGCGCGGCCAGGCCATGCGGGCCTTCGGTTCGCGTCCGGCACATCCGGCCGACTTCGAACGCTTCGAAGCGCGCCTTTGGCTCGATCCGGCTCTGCGGTCCGCGGCCCTTGCCGCACTGGCGGCGAGCGATCCCGAGCGCTTCGCAGATCGCGCCCTCGACTGGATGGAGGAACAGTCCGCGGTCGCGCAGGATCCTGCGCTCCTGCGCCTGTTCGCGCGCCATGCGACGGACGCCCACACGGAGCGCGCCCTGCGCCTTGCAATCGATGCCCCGGACAACGTGCGTGCGTGGCTGCTCGCACCCGCCGCCGCACTCGGCGATCAAAGTGCGCGCGACGCATTCGCGGCCGAACTCGCGCATCCGGACATGGAAGTCCGCGGGCAGGCCCTCGGTGCGGCGCTGGAAGTGAACGCCTGGCGGCTCACCCTGGCAAACCTGCGCAGCGATCCGGCGGAAGAATGCCGCCTCCTCGCCGCGCAGTTGATCGCGCCCTTCGCGGGGGAAGAGCGCGCCGCCCGGGACGGATTGGCCGGCGCGCTCGACGACCCGTCGCGCACCCTCGCCGACTTCGCGCTGGGCGCCCTGCTCGCCGCCGGCGACCCGGAAGCGATCAACCGCGCGCTGGTCGCCCTCGACGGACCCGCCGACGTGCTCGGACCGTTGATGCTCTCCCTGCGCGGGCCCATGCGCGAGCACGACGGGCTCGCCGAGCGGGTGCACGGCCGATTGCAGGAGCGCATCGAGCGCGAAAAAAACCTGCCGCTCGGCCAGCGCGCTCCCGCACTCCAGGCCCTCGGTCACGTGCCGCTCGCAGCCGCGGCACTGCTGCTGATCGAGGTCGGCGCCGCAGCGGCACCCGACGCGCGCATCGACGGGCTGCACCCGCACCGCTGGATGGCGATCCAAGCCGCCAACTCGGGCCCAACGGGCCGCGCCGCCCTCGCGCAGCGGCTGGCGGACGAGGAAGACCCCATCCGTCGCCTCGATCTGCTCTGGGCGATCGCCGCCGAACGGGATGCGGTGGCGAAGGCCGAGCTAGAAGCACGGGTCGAAGACGACAGCGCCGACGAACGGGAGCGCCTGTTTGCCGCCGCGCTCCTGATCCGCCACGGACCTTCGACGGAAGTGGCACCGCGGCTCAAGCGGGTGGCGCTGCGCCTCCAAACCGAAGCGCGGCGCGCGCTCCAGTGCCTCCTGTGGACCTGGTATTGACCGGCGGCCCTTGGCACTTGCACGGAACCGGCTGACCCGCGAAAAGGGGCCGGACGAGCCCACGTCGATCGGAGCGCAGAGAATCGGGACCGCCCGCGAGGGTTTCCGCAACTTCGTCGACGGCGCGCCTTTGCGCGACTGCGAACGCGACGCAGCGTGCGTTTTTCCTCCAGCAGGAAAGGCACCCTCAAACGCCGCCCTAGCCGTGCCGAGATCAGACGAATAGCGCACACCGCGATCCAAATCACGGCCGCGGTCGCGATGGAACCCAGCGGCACCGTGATCTCACGCGGGAGGAATCCCATGCCGCGCCGCTGCCCTGCCACCGTGTCGGGCGCGAGCACCGCGGGCAGCGGCCCGCCGAGGTTGACCCGCCGGGGGCGTGCGACAGGCGGTTAGGCCGTCATGGGCGCAGCGCGCGCGCCCAACCTTCGTCGTCGGGCTCGGGCAGCGCGCCGGGGCCCGCCAGGGAACCCGCCCGGTTGGGATGGGCAAGGAGTCCGCGTGTGGAGCACCAGGCGTAGGCGTTGCGGCCGCTGCGGCCGTGCTCCCACGGCCAGGCGGCGAGCCACATCCGCCCGTCGGCATCGCCGCGCAAGGAGAACAAGTAACCGTGGCGGCGCATGCGCCGGCCGTCCTCGAGCCAGTCCACATCGCCCAGCCGGTCGAGCCGAACCGCGCTTAGCGCGGAGAGGCCACGCAGGCCCAGGCCTTCCGCGGGCACGGCCGCCGCCAGGTCCGGCGCACGGGGACCCCCAAACGCCTCAGCGCGCGCAGCGGCGAGGGCGGGCCCCAGGCGGCCGACCAGCGCGATCGCGTCGCGCTGATTCTCCTGGACCGCGAATGCCTGGAGCTGGACCAGCGTCACGACCGCCACGGAGGCGGCGATCGCAACCACGAGCGCCTGGCCGCGCAGCGACAACCCGATCGCGACCTCGAGGCGCTCCGCGAGGCCCACGCGGCGCCGCGGCTCGAGCGTCGCGCCGGTGACCGCGGCGCTCGACAGGGTTTCGGAGCGGGTTTCGGAGCGGGATTCGGCCAGGGTTTCGGTGAGGGGATTCAACGTGGCGGCAACCTCGTATTCGATGTTGCGCCGCGCGCGGTTACGCTTCAAGTGATGGGCCAAGTCTCGGTGCAAGCCCTCCCGGAAACAGCACGGCGCGCCGCGTTGCACTTCGCGCGTGTGCTCGCAGGCGCGGGCCACCGCGCGTGGCTGGTGGGCGGCATCGTGCGCGACCTCGCGCGCGGCGCGCAGGGCGGCGACTTGGACTTTGCGTCCGCGGCGCGTCCGGAGGAGATCGAAGCGCTGTTCCCGCGTGCGATCGGCGCGGGACGGCGCTTCGGTACCCTTGTGGTGCCGCTCGAAGACCACGCCATCGAACACACGACCTTCCGCACCGAAGGCAGCTACAGCGACGGCCGCCGCCCCGACGCGCTCGATTTTGGCGACCGGCTCGAGGACGACGCGGCGCGCAGGGACTTCACCTGCAACGCGATGTACCTCGACCCCCTCGACGACACGCTCGCGGACCCGTGCGGGGGTGGCGCGGACCTCGCGCATGGCGTCCTGCGCGCGGTCGGCGACGCCGAGCGGCGTTTTCGCGAGGACGGCCTGCGTTTGATGCGGCTCGCACGGTTTGCGGGCAAGCTCGGCCTCGAGCCCGATCCGCTCACCCTCGCGGGGGCGAAGGCCGCGCGCGCGGCGCTCCTTGGGCTGAGCGCCGAGCGGGTCCTCGCAGAGTGGACACGCATGTCGAACGCCCCCGGGCTCGGGCGCGCGCTGTGTGTCCTATGTGGCGCCGGCCTCCTGGAGGGCGCGCTCCCGGGGCTGCACCGCGCGGGGGTCGACACCTTGGAACTCGCACTGCGGGCCCGCGTCGCCGCCCAGCTCGCGCAGACCGGCCCCCCGGGCCCCGCCGGGCTGCTCGCGGCGCTCCACGACCCGGGGCCGCCCTGGGACCTGGCGCTGCGGGAGCGCGCCCTCGTCGCGCTGGACGCCCTGCGCCCCTCGCGCCACCTTCGGCGGGTGGTGGGGGAGCGCCTCGCCACCCTGGGTGCCCTCGTGGGGAGTCCGGATGAGGCGCCCTGGGAGGCCGTCGCGCGTCGGCGGTCGCAGCTCGGCGGCACGGAGGTAGAAGGACGGCTCGAACTTGCACGCGCGCGTTCCAAGGTGACGGGCACGCCCACGCCCGCGGAGGTGGAGGCCTTCGCCGAGCTTCTTGCATCAACACCGCCCGCGGAACGCGATCCGGCGCCGCTCGTCGCCGCGAAGGACCTGATCGAGCTCGGCCTCACGCCCGGCCCCGCGTTTGCGCTGTTCCTCGCGGACGCGCGCCGGCGACAACTCGGGGGTCAGCTCGCGAGCCGCGAACAGGCGCTGCAGTACGCCGCCGCCTACGCCAAGGGCCCGTGACACGGCGGAGCGCGGGCGCGACGCTCAGGACGGCGGAAAGCGCCGCCGCAGGCGGGCGCTCAGGGGGAAACCGATCAGGATCAAAAGGGCCGTTTGAGCGCCCTCACGGGGCGCTCCCACGGCGGCCCCCACGACGAGCGCGGACGCTCCCGTGAACACCATCAGTCTGCGCAGGGCGATGCCCATCGCGCGGACCACTTCCGCGTGCGTCCAAAGGGTGCGCGCGTTGGCCTCGCGCCACAGCGCACGCGCGCCAAAAACGGCGACCAAAGCCCCGGCGAAGGCGGCGACGTACTCGCCGAATCCGGGTTTGGGCACGGAATCCACCGCCGCCAAACCGATCGCGACGAGCGGCCCCAACGCCAGCAACACGGCCGCCGCGCGCAGCGGTGTGCGCGGGCGCGCACCAGGAGCCGTGCTCGGATCGTCCTCGAGGCGGCCGAGGCGCGACACCGCAAACACGTACAACCCATAACAGGCAGCGAGCGTCCACGCGGCGGGCGGTACGTTGAGTCTGTCCGGGTTGAAGAGCGCTCCCGCCGCCACCGCGGCCGCGGCAACGTTGCCCGCCCGCGCCAACCCGAGCAACACGGGCCCACGCAGGGGACCGCGGCCCGCGACGTCGTACAGCACCGCGATCAGCGCCACCGCCGCGTACGCAAGCGCCGCGCCCGGCGAGGCGAGCGCCGCGATCGCGGGCCCGGCCAGAAGCAAGACGAGCGCCAGCACCCATGCACCCCACAGGGGCACCGCTCCCGAGGGAACCGGACGGCCCGGACGTGTGCGACGGTCCTCCTCGCGGTCGACCAGGTCGTTCAGCGCGAGGCCACCGCAATACACACACAGCGACGCGGCGATGGGGATCAGCGCCGCGGGTCGCAGGGGCAACGTGCCCGCACCGAGCAACAGGCCGAGCCACGCGTCGCCTATCGCGCTGGGCGCGAGGGAGATGCGCATGAGCTGCCCCCACGCGACCCAGGTGGGGCGCGGCGCGCGCGCGGCGGCGATGTCGAGAGGCATTGGGGTGCGGGCCCTAGAACACCCAGCGCATGAGGTCCGAGTACGTCACGTAGACCATCAGGGTCACGATCAACACGAGCCCCACCATTTGGCTGTAACCAAACACTTTTTCGGAGACCGGCGAACCCTTGATCGCCTCGACACCGAGGAAAAACAACTGACCGCCGTCGAGCACAGGAATCGGCAACACGTTGAGGAACGCGAGGTTGATGCTCAAGAGGCACAGGAAAAACAGGAGCTTGGCCACACCCGCCTCAGCCCACGTGTAGCTGACGACGCTGATCGTGATCACACCCCCGAGGCTGTCGCTGGGAACCTCGCGCAGCACCAGCTTCTTCAGCGACAGCCACACGTCGGCCAGCATGCGCCAGGAACTGACCAAACCCACACGCACGGCGTCGCCGAAGCTCGCCGAGCGGTAGACGTACTGGTCGAGCATCAGCGCAAAACCGAAGTTCGGCACCGCCGCGGCCGCGGGCGTGACGTCGAGCCCAATCGACCCGGACTCACCCTCGCGCTGGACCTCAAAACGCAAACTGCCACTCGCGGCGCTGACCGCGCCTTCGATGTCCTTCCAAACCGCAACGGGCACACCGTCGATTCGCACAACACGGTCACCCGAGCGCAGTCCACCGACCGATCCGGCCTCGCCCGCGTAGACGGCGATGGTTCCACCCGCTTGGGATTGGTCGATGGCCACATCGGCGAGCCGCGCGAGCAACCCTGCGCGATCGAGTTCGGGCCACACAAGTTCCCGTTCGCTGCCGGCGCGTTCGACCCCCACGCGGAAGGCGTGGAACGTCGCGTCGCCGAAGGCCACCAGCGCGTGGCGCACGACATCGCCCGCGCGCCAGACCCGTTGCCCGTCGATATGCAGGATGCGGTCGCCGACCTCGAGGCCGAGGTCGCGCACCGCGGTGCCGTGGCGCAGCTCGACCACGTGGTTGACGGGCGGAGCGATGCCAAGACGCGGCTTCGAAAGCACCGCGAGGTCGGGCTCGACGCGCACGCGGCGCACGGGGTCCGCGGGCTGCGGGCCGCGCACACGCAGCTCGATCGGTTCGCGCTCGGTGGTCGCCGCGGCGAACTGCTGGGCGAGGGACAATCCTGCGGGCGCGCCTTCGATGCCTTCCAGGCGATCGCCGGTGTTGAGCCCTGCGGCCGCCGCCGGGGAGTCGGGGGCCACCTGGATGCGTCCCTGCGGGTCGAGGGCCGGGCGCACTGCGATGGTGTACAGCCCCATCTGGTCCGACTTCTCGGGGCGCACGGTGATCGACTCTTCGCGCCCGTCGGGCAAACGCAGACGCAGCGTCGAACCTTCCGTCGGCCCCAGCGCCACCGCCGTCGGGATGTGGTTGAAGTCGTACACCGCGGAGCCGTTCACCGCGAGCACAGTCGTGCCCGCCTCCAGCCCGGCGTGCCACGCGGGCCCACCGGGGATCGGCTCGCCAAGGATGGGGCGCTCGAACGGCACACCGACCATGAAAATCAGCGGCAGCACGACAACGGCGAACGCGAGGTTCATCAACACGCCGCCCGAGTAGTACAAAAAGCGCTGTCCCACGCTCTTCGACGGCAGTTCGTCGGGCAGGGGAGCGCGCACCGACGGGTCTTCGCCCGCGACGGCCACGTAACCACCCATCGGGATGGCGGCGAGCTGATACAGCGTGCCACCGCGCACAAAACCCAGCAGCTTCGGACCAAAGCCCAGGCTGAAGACCTGCACGCGCACGCCTATCAGACGCGCCGCAAGGTAGTGGCCGGCCTCGTGCACGAAGATGACAAGCCCGATGCCAAAGGCCACGAGCAGCATGCGGAGGATCTGGTCCAAGGCGAGGGATTCCGTGGGGTCGAGGCGGAGCGGTGGGGATTTGCGCAGGCGCGCTCCCTAGGGACCAACATCGGCCGCGCGGGCGCCGGGGACAAGGGCGCCAGGGCCGGTGTTGCCCGGGCCGGTGTTGCCCGGGCCGGTGTTGCCGGCGGCAGTCGCGGGAGGCGCGCAGCGGGCGATGGCGTCCCGCGCGGCGTCGCGGGCCTGTGCGTCGGACGCGAGGATGCCCGCGAGGCCAGACGCAGGGGCCGGACGGTTGTCGAGCACCGCGCTGCTGATGGCTGCGATGTCGCAAAAACCGATGGAGCCGGCGAGGAAGGCCTCGACGGCCACTTCATCTGCGGCGTTGAGCACACAACCCGCGTCACCGCCCTCACGCAGGCAGCGGAATCCGAGGTCCAGCGCGGGAAAACGATGGTGGTCGGGCGCTTCGAACGTGAGCTCGCGGAACAGCCCGAGGTCGAACCCCTTCAGCGTCGACGCGCCGCGGTCGGGATAGTGCAGCGCGTAGTGGATCGGCCCGCGCATGTCCGGCGGGCCCATCTGCGCGATGACCGAACCGTCGATGAACTCGACCATCGAATGGACCACTGACTGGCGGTGCACCACCACTTCGATGCGGTCCGCGTCGAGGCCAAAAAGGTGGTGCGCTTCGATCACCTCAAGCGCTTTGTTCATCAACGTCGCGGAACCCACCGTGATGCGCGGCCCCATCTCCCAATTCGGGTGGCGCAGGGCCTGAGCGGGCCCGACACGCGCGATCTCGTCCGCGGACAGATCGCGGAACGGTCCGCCGGACGCCGTCAGCAGGATGCGGCGCACGCGCCCGATGTCCTCGCCGCGCAGGCACTGGTGGATCGCGCTGTGTTCCGAATCGACAGGCAGGATGGGCGCGCCGTAGCGGCGGGACAGCTCGAGCAACTCGCGCCCCGCCGCGACGAGGGATTCCTTGTTGGCAAGCGCGAGCGGCCGCCCGCGCTCCAGCACCGCCGCCGACGGCAAAATCCCAGCCGCGCCCACGACACCGTGCACGGCGAGGTCGAAGTCCGCGGCGGCGATCAGCTCGAGCAACGCGTCGGGTCCCCGGAAAAGGTGGGTTCCCGGGGGGAGTTCGGACTCGATGACCTCCGCTGCCCGGGGGCTGATCAGCGCCGCGAACCGCGGACGGTGCCGCAACACCTGCGCCAGCAACTCGCGGCCCGAGCTACGCGCAGCCAGCCCCGCGATCCGGAAAAGATCGGGACGGGACTCCACCAGGTCGAGGGTCTGCCGACCGATGGACCCGGTGCTCCCCAGGACGAGCAGTGATTTCATGGACAGGCGGGCAGCCCGGGTTCGCCGAGCGGGTCCGAGTCTAACCAAAAAGCGCCCCAGCCACAGACGCCAACGTGGGTTGGAACCGCGCGCGAACCCGGCGCGCGACGGACCCCGCGCACGGGCTGGTGCCGCGGACGGGCGAATCCCGCCCGCGTCCCTGGATTCCCACGCGGAGCGCGCACAGGATGGGCGCTTCCCAACCCGCCCCCCTCGAGCCACGAGCCCCGACTCCCGTGACGAGCGACCCCCTCACTTACAAGCGCGCCGGCGTCAACATCGACGCCGCCGACAAGGCCCTTGCGAGCGCGCGCAGCGCGATCCGCGCCACCTTTACGCCCGGCGTGGTTTCCGACGTCGGATTGTTCGGCGGCCTGTTCGACATGGAGCGCGCGGGTGTCGGCGGCGAAATCCTCGTTGCGAGCGCGGACGGTGTCGGCACGAAGCTCGACGTCGCAAAACGCGCCGGCATCCACATCACGGTCGGGCGCGACCTCGTCCAGCACTGCATCAACGACATCCTGTGCCAGGGCGCACGGCCGTTGTTTTTCCTCGATTACGTCGGAACGGGGGTCCTTGAACCCAACGTCGTGGCCGACCTGATCCGAGGTTGCGCGCTTGCGTGCAAGGACCACGGCCTCGCGCTGCTCGGCGGGGAAACCGCCGAAATGCCCGGCCTCTACGCACGCGGGGATTTCGACCTCGTGGGGTTCATCGTCGGTTCGGTGCGCCGCGACCGCATGCTCGACGGAAGCCGCGTGAAACCCGGCCAAAAGCTGATCGGACTCGGTTCGGACGGCCTGCACACCAACGGCTATTCCCTGGCGCGGCTCGTCGCATTCGAGCAGCTTGGCCTCGCCCTCGATGCGCGTCCCAAAGCGCTCGGCGGACGGACACTGCAGGACGCGCTCCTTGCGCCGCACCGCTGTTACCTCGACCCGCTTTGGCCCCTGCTCGAAGCGGGCCGCATCGCGGGAATCGCGCACATCACCGGCGGCGGATTGCCGGGCAACGTCAACCGCATCCTCAAGAACGCGGATGCGCGCATTGACCTTGGCGCGTGGGACGTTCCGGGGCTCTTCCGCATGCTGGTCGAGGAAGGCGGCGTGCCCGCCGCCGAGGCCTACCGCGCATTCAACATGGGCGTGGGCATCGTCCTCGCGGTCGAAGCCGCGGATGCGGAACCGATCCGCGCGCAGCTCGCGGCCGCGGGCGAAACCGCGTTCCACCTCGGCGAAGTGGTCGCCGGATCCGGCCGTGTGCGCCTCGAGGGTCGCCCCGTGGGCACGGGACCCGCACAGGTCGAACCCGGCCCAGCGCGCGGATGATGTGCGTGGCGAAGCGCGCCGCAGTGGCGCTCACCGCCCTTTGGATCTGCCTCGCGCCCTGTGCGCGCGGCCAGCACACAACTCCGTCGAACGCCGAGCGCGATCGATGGGACGCGGCCCGCGCGGCGGGAACGTCGCTCGAAGCGGCGCGCATCGCCCTCGATGCACTGACGCTTGGTTCCGCGCCCCCGGCCACGCTGGACCAGCGTTTGGCGTTCGAGCTCGGCGTCGCCCTCATCCGCGCAGGGGACGATGCGCGCGCGCTGGAACTCCAGGCCGCGCTCCACCGACGGGTGGATGCACCCTGGAGCGCGTTCGACCTCGCCCAGACGTTGGCGCGCGTCGGAGATCCGGCGGGCGCCGACCGAGTGCTCGCGGACCACCTGTTTGAGCATCCGGACGACAGTGCGTTCTGGAACGCCCGCGGCCTCGTTTGGCTCGGCGCGGGCGACCGCGAACGGGCGCTGGCGCACCTTGGCGCCGCGCTCCGCACGGGTTCGGCGGACACTCGCATGACCCTGGCGCGCCTCGCCCTCGCAGCGGGCGAGCGGGACATCGCCCGGGCCGGTTTCCGACGGCGGGTCGCCCCGCGGACCGGCGACGCAAGCGCGGGCGACGGCGGGGGAAGCCGGGGCCCGAGCGATTGGGGGCTGCGCGGATGGGGACTGACCCTGCTGCCGCCCCCCGCGCGTCGCGGGCCCCCACTGGCCGCCCCGTTGCGCGCCGAATCGTCCGCCGGGCGGATTCCCTTGGAGTAGCCACGCGCATCGGGGATCCTAGAGACCCTCGTCGAAACGTCGAAACCAACGGTCTGCTGCGCCCCGCTCGTTCGCCGGCCCCCTGCCCCGTAGTTGCCGCATGATGTTCCTTGCCCTGCGCGTCGCGCCCTTGATTGCCGCCCTCGCGCTCACCCCGGCTTCGGCCTTCGAACCCGCGGGTCGCGCGGCGCGGCTCTGCGCCCCCGCAGCCGAGGGCGCCCCCGCAGCCGAGGGCGCCCCCGCAGCCCAGAACGCGCCCAAGGCCAAAGCGGGAGCCGAAGCCGAAGCCGAAGCAAACGGGGACCTCAAACCCGTCCTCTCGACGAGTGACCTGCGCAAGCTCACCGCCATCTTCGAAGACATTTTCGAGGCCCGTCGCGAGGGTGAATCGGACCTCAAGCCCCGCCAAGGACTCGAGGAGTTCATCAACGGTTTCGAGGACAAGCGGGGCGAGACACGCAGCTTCCTGTCCCTCGTGCCCGACATCGAACTCGCTCTGCGCGGCGCCACGACCTACAAGGACAGCGGTGTCCAAAAAGGCCGCGTCAAGCAGGAGAAGAAGACGGAGAGCTTCGGCGGTGAGATCCAGTACGCCGTGCTGGCTCCCGGCCGCTACAGCTCCAAGACCGCCTACCCCCTGATCCTGTCGATCCCCGCGCTGGGGGAGACGCTCGACGAGCACCTCAAAACCCACTGGACGGACACCGCGCTGCGCGACGGCACAATCATCGCCGCCGTCGGCATGCCGTCCGACCTGGAGATGTGGGACACGATGGGCTCCGCGGAAAACGGCGGAGGCGTGGTGCGCGCGATGCACGTCTTCCGCGAAGTCCGCAACGCCTACAACGTCGACATCGAACGTGTGTTCATCGCGGGGAAAGGCGACGGGGTTGCCGCCGCCCTGACAATCGCGAGCCTGTTCCCGGACCGCTTCGCGGGTGTGATTGGCCGCAACGGCGATGCCTCGGACCTTTCCCCGCTCAACTTCAAGAACCTGCCGGTGATGTTTGCCGGAGCCGGGGAGAAGGCCTCCGCGTTTGCCAAAGCGGCGGAGGGGATGTCCAACGCCCCGGTCGCGATTGCGCCCGACGCCACCGACACCGACGTTTGGTCGTGGATGGCCGATCGGCGCCGTGCGGCAAATCCCAGTTCCGTCGCGCTGCGTCCGACACTCTGGCAGGGCAACAAGGCCTATTGGCTGGAAGTCATCGGCGTCGACCCCAACAACCTGCGGCCCGCCGAGGCGACGATCGACCGCGCGACCAACACCGTCACCGTCAAGGCCGACGGTGTGTTAGAGGTGCGCGTTTACTTCAACGACCGCCTGGTAGACATGAGCGCGCCCGTGCGTGTGATCGTCAACGGCGTCGAGCACGAACACACCATCGAACGGCGCCTGCGCACCATGCTCGACCTCGCTTGGCAGACGGGCGACTTCGGCCGTGTGTACACCTCCGAGCGTGTGTACGACGTGCCTGTCGTGACCGGCGGGGACGGCAGTTGAGCCGAGGCCCCACCGGCAGGGCTCCGGCGGCGCGTGCAGGATCGAGCGTTTGAAGGCGCAGCTTGACAGCCCTTTGGATGATTCCGTCGTCGCCGCCGCGAGCCCGCCGCCGGCGTTGATCCTGTGCGCCGCGGCCGCCGGCGGCATCTCCGTCATGACCGTGGAGCTCGCCGCGGTGCGGCTTCTTGCGCCGTGGTTCGGCACCAGCCAAACGGTCTGGACGAACGTGATCGGCGTTGTGCTGCTCGCGCTGGCGATCGGCTACCTGCTGGGTGCGCGCTGGGCCGTTGGCCCCAACCCCGCGCGGCGCTTTGGTGCGCTCCTGTTGATCAGCGGCGCCATCGTCGCCGCGCTGCCGCTCGCCGCGCGCGTGCTTGGCGCCGCGCTGGTGCCGCGCGGCCTCACGCTCGAGGAAGCGGCGGGACTCGTCACCCTGGGCAGCCTGGGTGCGGCCCTAGCCCTCTTCCTCCTGCCGGCAACCCTGCTCGGCGCGGCGGGCCCACTCGCTCTGGAATCCCTCGCACGCCGCCGCGGAGGGCACGCGGGAACCGCCGGGGGCCATGTCCTCGCGGCGTCCACGCTCGCAAGCCTCGTGGGTGCGTTCGGGACGAGCCACTTCGGCCTGCCGCATTTAGGAGTCAGCGGCACCTTCCTGTGCGCAGCCGCGCTGCTTGCCACGGCCGGCAGCGCGCTGCTCGTCGCGACCCGAAGCGGACGCCCGCGCAATGCGCCGGACCCGGCGAGCGCACGCCGCGACATCGGCTTAGGCGCGCTCATCCTCCTTTGCTGGGTCGCCGTAGTGGCCGCGGCAACACACAGCGCCGCCCCACAGCCGCGCCTCGCTGAAGGGCGCAGACTCCTCGCTTTTGTGGAGTCGAAGTACCAACTCGTGATGGCCGTCGAGGAGGGCGAAGGCGACACACGCGTCCGCTTCCTGCAGGTCAACGAAGGTGTCGATTCGTTCCAATCCGTGTGGCGACCCGCTCCCGGCCTATTGGGCGAGGGTTATTACTACGACCACTTCGCGCTGCCCGCGTTTTTTGACCCCGAGCCCGATTCGGCCCGTGGAGGTGTACCCATAGGGGCGTCCGACGTGCGGCCCTGGCGAACCCTTGTGCTCGGACTTGGAGCGGGAACCGTCTGGCGCATCCTCGACGGCGTAATGCCTCCCGAACGGCGTGCGACGGGAGCGGGCGCCGAGATCGACGCGGCCGTGGTGGACGTGGGGCGCCGCTGGTTCGACCTGCCGGGCGAGGATGATCCCCGCTGGCGTGTGCACGCGGGATTGGACGCGCGGCTCGCGCTGCGGGTGGAGCGCGGCCCCTTCGACCTGATCGCGATCGACGCCTACACCAATCAGCACCAATTGCCACCGCACCTCGTGACGGTCGAGTTTTTCCGCGAGGTGCGCGCCGCGCTCGCGCCGGGTGGATATGCCGCGCTCAACGTCGGCGCCTTCGACCTCACCGATCCACTCTTGCCCGCCATCGCGGAAACCGTCGCGGTTGCGTTCGAAGCCGACGTGCTCGCGACTCTGGTGCCGAACTCGCGCAACGCGGCCGTGTTCGCGCGCAACGGGGGCCCGCTGCCGCAGCCCGGTGCGCCACTCGCGCAAGGTGCACCGGCCGAGCTCGTCTCCCGGTGGGCCAAAGCCGCCCTCCCTGGTGCCGCGCGCATCTTCAGCCCCCCGGCCACAGCGCCCATGACCGACGACCGCACGCCGCTCGAACCCCTCGAGCGTGCATCCTTGGCCCACGGCCGCGCGCGCCGTGCGGCGAGCGGGGATGGCCCTTTCCCGGAGAACCCGTGATCGCAATGCCCGCCGTGTTCGCGCTCGTGTGTGCTCTCCAGGGTGCGGCTACGGCGTGGGAGCGCCTCGCAGTGGGCGATCTTTACGGTGCACTCGAACTCGCGGAAGACGTCGCGGAGCCGCTCGAGCGCGCGCGACTTGAGTCCGAGATTTTCTACTTGGGTCGGCGGTTTGAACGCGCCCGTTCGGCCGCGATCGGTGGTTTGACACTCGAGCCCGCAGACCCGCGCCTTGCGCTGCGCGCGCTCCAATCGTCCCTTTGGCTGCGGGCGCCCGCACTCGCGTCCGCAGATCTCGTGCGCCTCGCTGCCGCAGTCGCAATCGGTGTCGAGCCGGAGCACCGCGCGGCGTGGGGGGCGCTGGTCGAGCAGCATGCGCGTGACGTTGCCGCGCTTGAAGATCGGGCCGATGCTCTGGTTTCCGCCCAGGGCCGCGCGCGGACGCTCGTGGTGGGGCTCGGCGCGCTCGCGGCCCTTGTCCTAGGTTTCGGGCTGTGGGGCGCGTACACCCCCGCCCGCGATGCACGCAAAGCCGTCAGGGCAGCAGGTTGAGCAAGCCGCCGCCGTTGGTGAGCGCGCCCATGAACTGCGCCTGATCTAAGCCGGCGCGCAGGGTCTGCGCCGAGAGCAAGGTCGGTGGCGTGTCGAGCAGCGCCACGAGGCGCGCGAGGTCCTGGAGGAAAAACGCCGGGCGGGGATCGGCGATCCGTCCGAGGGCTTGGTTGATGCTCGCGCGCACGGCGGACGTTGCGTTGTCGCTTGAAAGTGCGGCGAGCAGCGGCTCGACCGCCTGCGGTTCGCCGATCGCGCCAAGGGCGTGGGCGGCCGCCTGGAGTTCCTGGCTGCGGAGCCCGGCCAGCGAACTCGCAAGTTCCGTGGCAAACGCATGGTCTCCGCTCATCACGAGCGCCTCGGCGGCCGCGCGCAGGTCGCGCGAGCGCGGGGCGGAAGCCGCGGCGTACGTGCGCAGGAGGGGCCGCACGGTCGGTTCACCGAGCAGCCCGAGGGCGAGCGCGACCTGGGAGCGCTCCCATCCGACGGGGCTGCGGTCGAACGCCGCGAGGACACCCGCCACGAGGCCGTTTTCGCCCGCGAGGCCGATGGCCACGCAGCTTGCGACGAGTTCTTCGGGGCTGCCCGCGTCCTCGAGCGCGCGCGCGAGGGCGGCGCTCCATTCCGCAGGTGGCGTGATCCCCTGGTCGCGCATGCTGCGCATCGCCAGGGCGACGGCCGTCACCGCAAACGGCCCGGCGGCGGCGCGACCGCGCTCGAGCTCGCCAAATAGGGGTGCCATCAGCGCGTCGCGTGCGCGCCCCGGCATGCTGCCAAGCCCCGGCCGCGCAGCGATTTCCCCGAGGGCGAGCAGCGCCGCGTAGCGCGTCAACACATCCGAGTCCCCTGCGAGTTGGATCACGGCTTCGCGCACCCGCACGTCGAGGGGATCCGCGTCCCCGTCGCCGAGTGCACCCAACGCGCTCGCGAGGGCTCGCGTGACCTCGGCGCCCTCGCGCCGCACCCGCGGCATCGCCGCGAGCAGCGGTTCGGCGAGCCATGCCTTGAGCTCGTCCAAACGCTGCATCGGCAAGTCGGCGGCCATGCGCCCAAACGCGATCGGGACGTGGGCGCGCACGTCGAGACGCAGTCCGCGGCGCGCGCCCAGCATCTCTTCGAGTCGACGCACGACCGCGATACGCGATGCGCTCGTGGGCTCGGGAACCCCGCCGGGATCGCGCACGACGATCTGTTCCAGGGGCACGAGCCCGAGGGCGAGCACACATGCGATCTGAGTGTCCGAGTGGGTGCGATCGGATTCGTCGAGCTGCCGCGCGAGCGCTCCGACGGCAAAACGCCGCACGTCCTCCCGTGTGGACGTCCGCGCGATCGCGCCGAGACCGTACGCGGCAAACGCGCGTTGGCGCTCGGGCACGGCTCCCGCAGCCAACTCGCGCCCGCGGGAGTTGTCGGACAGCAGCGCGGCGAGGACCGGCACGGCGGAGTCCTTCGCAGTCGCGCCCAGGGCAATGGTCGCGGCCTCGGCGATCGGCCGATTGCCCTCGCCCAGGCGCGACTCAAGCGCGGCCTGAACGGGGACGAACTCCGCGCGCGTCAACCCGGGTGCGAGCCGCCCGAGCGCAAGCAACGCCTCGATCGTGGCGTCTGGCCCACCGGGGCGCTGGAGCTCGGCGAGCAGCGCGGGGACGATGCGCTCGCGCACGAGCGCGGGTGCGATCCGACGGGCTTCCGGAAGGCGCTCGTCGGCGTCGTCCTCACCCAGGAAGAAGTCCGCGCTTCCGGTGGTGGCGCCATCCCGGCGCACGGCCGTCTTGGGCTGCACGAACTCGCCCTTCGAAAGCTCCCACCAGATCGCCCAGGGGTGGCGCGGCACGTCGAGCACCGCGCTGCCGGGGGTCGCAACGAAGGGGGTCGCCCCGGGGATCGGCGGTGTCGCGCTGGAACCCGCGGGCGCACCCCCGCCCGTTCCATTACCGCCCTGCCCCGTTCCAGAAGGTGCCCCCGAACCGCTGCCCCCACCCCCGGAGGAAGGTCCGGTGACCGGGCCGGGCCCGCCGCCCTGGAGGCGCAGCGCGGGCCGAGTGAATGGAGCGCCCTTGACCGCTTGAACCACCGCCACGGCGGGAAAGAGCGGAGTGGGCGAGCTCGTGGCCTCCGCGCGCGGCCCCACAAGCAGGCCAACGAACACCGCCCAGTGAACCCAGGCCGCGCCAGGGGGCCAGACCGCGCGGGCGGCGCCACGGGGGGAACTCGTTCGTGCCACGGGGGCAAACTAGCAAAGTTCGTTCCAACGGGATGCGGGATCCGGTCCCATGCGAGGGTGTGGCTCCGCCCGCGAGCCTACCCCTCGGCAGGGCCCCCCACAGACGCCGGGGAGCCGTTTCATGGGACGGCGGCGCGAGCCGAGGTCGTGGGGGAGCCCGGCAGAAGCACCGCGCCGCCGCGGCCGGGGCCGACCGAAGCGCGGTAAAGCGATCGATTCCGCACACCTGGACCGTCGCCCTCGACCATCACCTTGGACCGTGACGCAAAGAACGAAAAGAGGGCGCCCCCCGCAATCGGGAGGACGCCCCTTCATTCCAACTGCCCGTCCGCCGGCGCGCGCGCCGTCGAACCGTCGGCTCTCAGATCACAAGATGTTGAGGATGCCCGTGCCGGCCGAGTCGTTCAGCGTGGCCGTCGCCGCGCGGTAGTTCAGGTCCTCGCCGATCTTCGAGTTCCAGGGCAAATCTTCCTTGTCGGCGACGATCCCGAGCGCCACAGCGGCAAAGCCCCGCGCAGTGTTCGTGATCGACTTATTCTGGAGCATCTCGACGAGCGGGTCCACCGAACGGCGGTCGCCGATGAAACCCAATGCCGAGCTGATCGCCGCCTGCGCGGAGAGACCCTTGGCATCCCGCAGCATGCGCAGGAGGTCGTCCACGATCTCTTGGTCACCCAGGAGGCCGAGGGCGATGGCCGCTTGCTTCAGCAGCTCGGGGCGATACTCAGACTCCGAGACGATCTTTTGGATCTTCTCGCGTGCCTCGTTAACCCGCGCCAAGCCAAGGGCCACCGCGACGTAACCGCGCGGCTCGTCGGCCGAAATCTCGTCCAGTTTTTTGAGCAGCACCGGGTAGTAGGCGGCGTCGCCCACCATTCCGGCTGCGATCGCCAGGGCGCCCACGTCATCGGGCGATTTGGCGCCGCTCAGCTTGTCCAGCAGCGCGCCGACCAAACTGGTCGAGATGGTGTCGGTACCGTTGTTCATGGCGTGGGCCATGACGCCGAAGGACAGCGCGGCGAAGTGCAGTTCGTGGTTCGTGCCGCGGGCAAGCTTGCTTGCCAACGTCTTTTCGATCTCGTTGCGGCCATCGGCCTTGGTGTCCGACCCCGCTCGCGCCCCGATCTTGCCGAGGGCGATCAGCGCGAAGTTCTTCACCTGGTGTTGGCCGTCGCTCAGCGCCTTGTCGAGCGCCTTGCGGATGTCGGCGTCCACCTTGTCGCCACCGCGGTTGCCGATCAGACCCAACGCCAGGGCTGCGCTGCTGCGCAGTTCGGGCTGAAGACTGCTCAAGTTGACGGCCTTGATGAACTCCTCGCCCGTCAAAATCCGAAGCGCTTCGAACTCCTTGCCCATCCCCTGCAGCAGACGACCGGCGGCGGTCGGGGCGTGGGCGCGGATCCGGAAGTTCAAATCGCCGTTGTTGAAGGCTTCGATCGCAAACTGGATTTGCTCCTGCCGATTTTTGGGCAGAGCGTTTTTCGCGAGGGGTGCCGCACCGGCTTCCCCCGGCTCCAAAAGGACGAGGCCCATGGAAATCATCGCCGCTGTCGCCACGTCGGGCTGCGCAAGGCGGTCACCGCGGATGGCCGTCGCGAGGAAATCGACGATCTTGAGCCGGTCGGCGGTGGCCTCGGGCTTAAGGCGCGAGCCCACGAGCCCCAGACCGTATCCCGCGAAGGCGCGGGTGCGCGGGTCCACTTCAGTACTGCCGACGGCCTTGCGGCCTTCGGCTTGGTCCAGCATCAGCGCGCCGAGCAGGTCGATCGTGCTGGGGTGCGCCAGAATCCCGAGCGAGACGGCCGCGGTCTCCGCGATCTCCTGGGTGCCGTTCGACAGGAACGGCACGATCTTCTTCGCGAACTCGGACTCCTTTTGGTCCGGGCTCTCCGAGGTGGATTCGGCATCGCCGATCTTCGCGAGCGCGATCATCGCCCCCGTGAGGATGTCGTTGTTCGATTCGGCCTCAAGGACCCCGACCAAAGCCGGCACGATCGTCTCGCGGATCTGGTCCGGGGAAGGACGCATCGTGTCCTTCGCTTGCTCCTGCTGTCCTTGGCCGAGGAAGAAGTTCTGATCGCCCGTGGTGGTTCCACCCGCCGCCAGGCTGTTCTGCAGGTTGAGGTAACGGTCCTTGTTGAACTCCCACCAGAACGACCAAAGGTCGAGGTCCGCTTGCACGGATCCGCCCGATTGGCCGGTCGTCGGGCCGCCCCCCGTAGGCCCGCCGCGGGCAGGACCACCCGTGATCGGACCGGAGGTCGGGCCCGCGCCCCCGCCGGTGGTCGGACCGCCGCCTGGACTGGGACCGCCGGTTGACGGGGGCCCGCCGCCGCCGCCACCGCCAGCGCCGGTGGGAACGGTGTCGCCCGGACCGCGGTACGTGCCGCCGTGGCCGGACACGTTGCCAACCCAGAGGCTTGCGCCAGCGAGTAGGGCGGCTGCGAAGATCAACTTCTTCATCGTGGGATGCATCCTGCAGCGGAGGAAGGGAGTCAAACGCGGCTGCTGCCAGAGCCGCGCTCGTGAGGGCAACCTCAATCTAGCAAAGGGTGTGCCGGGGGGTCACAACGCCGGCGGTGGACGCCACCCCAAAGTCCCGCGATTCGACATCACCGCCTCACGTTCCGCCACCGGAACGTCAATTCCCGCCTGCGTCACAGGAAAAATCTCGGACCTCTTCGACCCATTGATCAGCCCGCGCCGCCCCCCGTCGAGGTCGGCTTGGAACCGCTGCGCAGCGTCGCAAGGGCAAAATCCCGGTTGAGTTGGGCAATGTTGTCCGCGGTGATGCCCTTCGGACACGCCGCAACACATTCATAGTGGTTCGAGCAGTTCCCGAATCCTTCGGCATCCATGCTTTCCACCATCGACAGCGCGCGGCTGTCCCGCTCCGCTTGCCCCTGGGGCAGCGCGCCGAGGTGCGAAACCTTGGCGCCGACATAGAGCATCGCAGACCCGTTGGGGCACGCGGCGACACACGCTCCACAGGCGATGCACGCGGCGGCGTCGAACGCGCGCTCCGCGGCCACCTTCGGGACCAGGGTAGCGTTCGCTTCCGGCGCCGAACCCGTGTTGATCGAGACGTACCCACCCGCCGCGATGATGCGGTCGAACGCGCTGCGGTCGACAAACAGGTCCTTCAAGATCGGGAACGCCGTCGCGCGCCAGGGTTCGAGAACGAGCGTTTGCCCGGACCGAAAGCTCCGCATGTGGAGCTGACACACCGTGGTTTCGCGTTCCGGGCCATGGGCTTGGCCGTTGATCATGAAACCGCATGAGCCACAAATGCCCTCACGGCAGTCGTGGTCAAACGCGATCGCGTCGGCGCCCTCCTTGATCAGGCGCTCGTTGAGGACGTCGAGCATCTCCAGGAACGACATGTCCGGCGACACATCCGGCATCTCGAACGTCTCGAACCGGCCCAGCGCTCCGCGCGCGGCCTGGCGCCAAACCTTGAGCGTGAGGCGCAGTCCGGATTTGTCCGGCGCGTGGCCGGTCGTCGCGGTGGCGGAGGCACCCGCGGCCATGGTGGGGGAGACCCCCGCGGCAGGACTCGTCACTTGTAGCTCCTTTGGGTCAGCTTGACGTACTCGAATTCCAGGGGCTCCACGTGGCGGGTCGAGGGCCGCCCCTCGCCCGTGTGCTCCCACGCGGCGGCGTGGCAGAAGTTGACGTCGTCGCGCAGCGCTTCACCTTCGGGAGTTTGGTACTCCTCGCGGAAGTGCCCTCCGCACGATTCCTCGCGCACGTGCGCGTCTTCCGCAAACAGCTCGGCGAATTCGAGGAAGTCGGCGACACGGCCGGCCTTCTCGAGCTCCTGATTGATGTTGTCCGCGTCACCGGGGATGCGAATGTCCTGCCAGAACGCCGCGCGCAGCTCGCGGATGCGCTGACGCGCCCGGCCAAGACCTTCGCCGGTGCGGGCCATGCCGCACTCGTCCCACATCAGCAGCCCGAGTTCGCGGTGGAAACTGTCGACCGTGCGCGTGCCGCGCAGGGACAAGAACGTGCGAGTACGGTTCGCGGCGTCCGCCTCCGCCGCCGCAAAGGCGGCATGGTCGCTGTTCACCTTCGGCAGGACACGCCCTGCGAGGTGGGCGGCGATCGTGGCCGGCACGACGAAATAACCGTCGGCGAGGCCCTGCATCAACGCGCTCGCACCAAGGCGGTTTGCGCCGTGGTCCGAGAAGTTCGCTTCACCCAGCACGAAGAGGCCCGGGATCGTGCTCTCAAGGTTGTAGTCGACCCACAACCCACCCATCGTGTAGTGCACGGCGGGGTACATCCGCATGGGGACCTTGTACGGGTCCTCGCCGGTGATGCGCTCGTACATCTGGAAGAGGTTGCCGTACTTGCCGCGGATCGTCGCTTCGCCGTCGCGGCGGATTGCGTCGCGGAAGTCAAGGTACACGCTCATCCCGGTGTCGCCGACGCCAAAGCCCGCGTCGCAGCGCTCTTTGGCCGCACGCGAAGCGACGTCGCGCGGCACGAGGTTGCCGAAACTCGGATAACGGCGCTCCAGGTAGTAGTCGCGGTCCTCGTCGGGGATCTGGTCGGGACGGCGTTTTTCGCCCTTGGACTTGGGCAGCCACACACGGCCGTCGTTGCGCAGGCTCTCGCTCATCAGCGTGAGCTTCGACTGGTAGTGCCCCGACACCGGGATGCACGTCGGGTGGATCTGCGTGAAACACGGGTTTGCAAAAAACGCGCCGCGTTTATGCGCACGCCAGCTCGCCGTGACGTTCGAGTTTTTCGCGTTCGTCGAGAGGAAAAACACGTTGCCGTAGCCACCCGTGCACAAAAGCACGGCGTCGGCCACGTGGCGCTCGAGCACGCCCGTGCGCAGGTTGCGCGCGATGACACCGCGCGCGACCCCGTCGATGACGACGAGCTCGACCATCTCGCGGTCGGGCAACAGGCCAAGACGGCCCTCGCCGACCTGGCGCATCATCGCGCTGTAGGCGCCCAAGAGGAGCTGCTGGCCGGTTTGGCCGCGGGCATAGAAGGTTCGACTGACCTGCGCGCCGCCAAAGGAACGGTTGGCCAGGGTACCGCCGTATTCACGGGCGAACGGCACACCCTGCGCAACACACTGATCGATGATCGCGGTGCTGATCTCCGCGAGTCGGTGCACGTTCGATTCACGCGCGCGGAAGTCGCCGCCCTTGACCGTGTCGTAGAACAGGCGATGGACGCTGTCGCCGTCGTTCTGGTAGTTCTTCGCGGCGTTGATGCCGCCCTGGGCCGCGATCGAGTGCGCACGGCGCGGGCTGCCGTGGATGCACATCGCCTTGACTGTGTAGCCAAGCTCCGCAAGGGTCGCCGCGGCGGATGCACCCGCGAGACCTGTGCCAACCACCAGGACCTCGAAACGCCGGCGGTTGGCCGGAGCGACGAGCTTGAGGTCAAACTTGTGCTGGCTCCAGCGGTTTTCGATGGGTCCGGTGGGGGCTTTCGAAGCGAGGCGCACGGAACCTTGCGCGGGCGCCGCGGTGGCGGCTGTCGGGGGAACCATCAGGAGTTTCCTCCGCCCCAGGCGATCAGGGCGTAAACGGGGAACGACGCAAAACCGAGTCCGAGGGCAACCGCCAAGCCGATCCCCAGTTTGGCGCGGATCGGCGTGAAGTTGGGGTGGTCAAGACCGAGCGTCTGGAGCGCACTTTGGATGGCGTGGGACAGGTGCACGGTCAGCGCACCTACACCTACTAGATAAATCAGCGCGACGAGCGGTGACGCGAGTGTGTCGCGCACAAGACCGGCGGGATCGTCGCCCTTGAAGGCGTCGTCCAAGCGGAAGTGCCACAGGTGCACGAGCACGAAAAACAACACCACCGCGCCGGTCAGCGGCATCGTCGCGGAAGCAAACGTCTTCGCGCCGCGGGAGTTCGCTACCGCGTAGCGCTGGGGCCGCGCCTTGCGGTTGTCGAGGATCGTGCGCACGGCGAAGCCGATGTGCAGACCAAACAGCGCGACCAGGCCGAGCTCCGCAAGCCACAGGAGCGGTCCCAGGTCGTGCAGGCCGCGCGCGTAAGCCGTGAACTTCGCGCCATCACCGACGTACAGCAAAAAGTTGCCCGCAAGGTGCACGACCAGGAATCCCACGAGGAGCAACCCCGTGATCGCCATCAGGTACTTCTTCCCGATCGACGAGCGGAAAAACTGGGCGAGCCACCCCCCGCGGGCCGGCGGCGTGGGACTCGGGATGGCCTGGGGAGCCGCCGGGGAAGGCGGCAAAGAGGCGCCGGTCGACGGCGGGCGGTTGGACGTCTGCATCACCAAGCGTGCATCACCGGGGGGATCCGCGGACCGAGGGCCCAGCGGGCGACAGCGCGCCGGTCACTCCGGCCGCGCCGCGCGGGACTGTTGTGGCGGGGCACTGTAGCGGCAGCCGAGTGGAGCGTCGAGACGGACTCTTGCGCACACACCCGCAGTTGGACTTATTCGAAGCACCACCTCACCACCTCGCCGGTACACCGGCGAACAAGGTTGTAGGACAAGGATTGCCGCCGTTCCGCGCCGCACCCGCGCGACGGGTAGGATTTTGCTCAGACATGGAGACCGGCCTTTGGACTCGCATCTATTTGGTACGCCACGGCGAGGTCGACGCGGCGTGGCAAGCGCGCATTTACGGCGACCTGGACGTGCCGCTGTCGGAGCGCGGAAAGGAACAGGCGGCCGAGGCGGCGCGGCGTCTTGCGGATCGGCCGTTCGCGCGTGTCGTGAGCTCCGACCTGTCGCGCGCATACTTCGGCGCCGAGTGCATCCGGGCTGGTCGCCAGCCCGCGGGTAACCCTGAGATCGACCGCCGCTGGCGCGAGGTGTGCCGAGGAAGCTGGGCCGGACGGACGTTTGCCGAGCTCGAGCAGCAGGAACCCGGTGCTTTTGCCGGTTGGCTCGCGGACCCCGCCCGGATCCGGCCACCCGGTGGTGAGAACCTGACCGACGTCGCCGAACGACTGCAACCCGCGATCGCGGGCCTCTTGGCCAGTCACCCGGGCGCCGAGGTTGCGGTCGTTGCCCACGGTTGGGTGATGCGCGTGTTGATCGGTCGCTGCCTGGGGCTGCGCGGCGCCGCCGTCGCGCGGCTTGTCATCCCACCGGGGTCGATCGCCGCACTGGATTACCCGCGCGCGGAGCGGGATGATCCGCCCGGATCCGGTGGGGGAGATCAACATCCCCCGCCGCGGCCGATCCTGGTCGGGTTCGGACTCGATGTGCCCCTGGGCGCGGCCCCGGGCCCCACGTAACCTGGCGGATCCCCGCGCCGCCTGGCGGATCCCCGCGCCGCCTGGCGGATCCCCGCGTAGCGTGGCGGATCCCCGCGTAGCGATCAGTTTTGAGGGAAGTCCTTGGGCCCCTTTGGACCCAGCGGGCCCAGCGGCCCCATGCCTTTGCCCTTCTTGCCACCGGGGCCCGGCTCCTGACCGGGCGGGAACCCGCGGAAGTTCTCAAGGACACGCTTCAACTCATAGAGCGTCTCGCCAAAGTGGTACGAGAGCCAGATGAAGTAGCAGTCGATGTTGTCGATCGGGTCGTCGACTTCGAACGCCGCCTTGCAGGTGAGGTCACAGGGTCGGTTGCCGTCGAGGAAGCAGTTTTTCTTGGCGCTCATTGACGGGCGCAAGCTTAACGCGCGCCGTGGTCGCGCCGCGCATCCGGCCCGGGTTTGGGGTGTATGGGGAGACCGCCGGGAAAGTACCGGGACCCGCGCGGGCACCCCGTCGAGACCCCCGATCCATAATGGACATAACGGATATTATCGGACGTTAAGGGTAGAAGAAACGGATCGTGGAACGCGGTTTCGCCCCCGGGATGGTCCGTTGCCCTCCGCTTGGGCCGATTCCCAATTCGGTCGATCCACCTGCCATGCGCTCACTTCGTCCCCGCACCCCGAACGCCCTCCTCGTCGCGATCACCGCGGCCGTTGCCCTGTCGTGCCACGCGACCGGCCTCGGGGTCAGCGCCCGCAGCCCCAACGTCCGCACGCCTGGCACCGCGCCCGATGTCCAGCTCTCGCGCCCGCCCTACGACGTCGTCCACGTCGATTGGAAACAGCGCATGGAGCAGCCCTACGTCTACCTCGAGCTCCTCGGCGATTACCGCGAGGCCGGGCGCTGGATCCCGATGCTCGTCGAGCAAGCCGCAAAGCAAGGCCTGCCCATCGCGGGGCCGCCATTCGCGCTCTATTACGACGATCCGGCGCGCACACCGGCGGCGGAGTGCCGCGCACGCCTTGCGCTGCCCGTCGCCGCCGCAGAGGTTGCGGTCGCGGCGCCCTTGGGTTTCGACGTCCTGCCGCCCGCGAACGTCGCATACGCGCGGGTCGGCGGTGCGTACCCCGACGTGGCCAAGAGCCATGCGGGCGTGTTTGCGTACATGCGCGAGCGTGGTTGGGCGCTCGACGGTCCGGTGCGCGAAAGCTACCTCGTGAACCCCGCCGCGGTGCGCGGATACGAGGAGCTCGTCACCGAAGTCCAAATGCCCTGGCGCGCGCTGTTTTGACCGCGCGGCACGCGACCGCTCGAATTGAAGCGTGTGCGCGTCATTCGGGCCGCAAGAGCGATGCCGCTTCGGGCGGGTACGCAAGCAGCACCTCGGCGCCCACTTTGCCGGTGCGCCACGCAACCCAATCGCCGGCTTCGAGCTTGGCCAGGGCATTTGCCGGGCCTTCGAGGCTCGACCACGAGCCGGCGCCTTCGAGCAAACCCAGTTCGCCCGCGCCATCGCGCACGACCGCCGCGGGAGTGCGGCCGTGTGCCGCGGCGCGCGCGGGTTCCCCGATAACGTCGTTGACCGCGGCAATGCGCGGCAGCGACAGCGACAACGCCGCATGGGTGCGCTCGAACATCGTCCACAACGGGCTGTGGTGCTGTTCTTCGATCCAGCGGCAGAACTTCTCGAGGGATTCGAGCAGCGACTGGGCCTGACGCGCGGAGAGGATGTGACCGCGCTCGATCGACCAGCGGGCGATGAACTCAAGCAAGTGTTCCGGCCCGAAGTTCTCGAACACGCCGATCTGTTCGCCGAATGCGGCGAGGCGCATCAATCCGCGGTGGCCGAGCGCGACACCTTCACCTTCGACCAGCCCCACTTCCCACAGGAATTCCTGCACAATGGCCCCCAGCACGCCGGGAAAATCCGGGGCTTGGCCGGGGTCTTCATCGGAATCGTCGTCGAGGCCGAGGTCGCGCTCGAGCTGCGCGAACACCTGATCGAGGTCGGCGCCCTTCGCCCGCGCCGCGTCGAAGTTGGCCAGCGCCCCGGCCACATCCGCAGCACCCTCCGAGCCCTCCGCGCGCTGGCTGCCGCCGGTCTGAGTGGATCCAACCCCGCCACCGGCGCGTGCTCGTTTTGTGCGCGAGTTCGGCCGGCCGGAAAGCCGGGTCGCCGAGCCCAACTCCGCGGCCGCGTCGGCGGCGGCGGAAGCCGCACCGCGCGCATCGTCCTCGACGCGCACAGCGAGCCGTCGCGCCTGGTCCGCCAGCGCCGCAAACGCCTCGTGGGCGAGCTCCGTCAACCGCCGAAGATCCGCGTCGGACGCGAAGGCGGCTTCGGCGAGCAGGCCGCGGATCAGGGTGTGCCCCTCTGCGCGCCCTGGCTCCCCGGCCACGGCCATCGCCGCAAGCTCCGCCATCGCACGATCGACCGCCGCCGCGGCCATGCCGCTGTCGACGAGCAGCTGCCGCAGGGCGCGCGGGGCGGCCGGATCCGGCGCACGCCCCACATCCTCGAGCTCGACTTCGCCATCCCCCGCGGCACCTAAACGCGCATCCTTGAGCAACGCACGCTGCGCGTGGAAAAACATCCGTTCGATTTCACCTTGGGCGATGCGCAGGGTGCCGCGGCGACCCTGGCGCAGGGTCGCGAGGTCGCGCCGCAACGCTTCGAGCAGCGCGGGATTGCGAAAGACGGCGACAGCCGGTGACAGCCGGAACTGCGCGTCCCCCAGCGGGTAGATGCGGCCCGCGAGCACGTCCCCCTCTGCGAGTGCCGCGGACGCTTCCGCTTCGGCGACGGGGAATGCGCCAAGGCCCAGAAGGTCGTGCAACCAAAGGCCGCGGCCCGGGTCGACATCGCGCACCTCGAACACCCCGGTCAACGCCTGCCGCAGACTATCGATAGCGCCGCGCTCGTCCGCGTCCGCCCGTTCGCGCCAACGTTCAATGAGCGCCTCGAAGGGCAGGTCACCGAGCGCCGCGCTCGAGCGCTCCAGGCAAAACCATTCGAGGTGGCGCCGCTCGGCCATGATCAGCGCCGGACCTTCCTGGCTCGCGCGGGGATCGACGGGACCAAAAAACGGCGCGCGGCTCGCCTCGAACTCGGCCCGTGCGGCGGGGTCTTCGAGGATCAGCTCGCGCAGCAGCGCGATGCCCCGTTCGATCGGATGGGGATCTTCCATGGGAAAGGCCACGTGGCCCATGCGCATCCTAGCGCGCGACCTGGCTCGCCCCGCCCGCGGTTTGGCGCATCCGCACGGGGATCGCGCGGTGCCGACGGACCGCACACGGCACCCGCCCGCGGAGCTCCTTGCGCGCGCGCACTGCCCGGCGGCCAGGGCGGCATACTGGGGCCGTGGGAGCGATGACGGCAGCGGGATCGGCGGGCGCGCCGCACATGCACACCTGCGTTGTGGCCGCCCCCATCAATGGCTCCACGGACGCCGCAGCAGACGCCGAGGGTTCCGCGCAGGGGGGCCAGCGTTCTGCGCAGGCCGAACCGTTCGAACACACGTCGGCGCAAACGGCCCACGACGACGCCGTCCTGTTCGAGCGCACCGCCGCGGACGTGCCCGCCATCGACCTGATTGGCGCCATCCTCGTGGTGCTGCTTTCGGCCCTCGGTTTTTGGCGCGGGCTATGGTGGCAGGCAATGCGTTTTGCCGGGCTTGCGGGCGCGGTGCTCGTCGCGCGCGCGTTCACGCCGAGGCTTGCACCCGACCTGGAAACCCGTCTCGTCGACCTCGATCCGCGGTTCCTGACCGGGCTCGTTTGGCTCGTGCTGTTCCTCGCGGCGCTCGGTGTCGCGGCGGCGTTAGGGCGGCTCGGCCGGCGGCTCCTCGAGGCCATGCAACTCGGCCTGATGGACCGGGTCGCGGGTGGCCTCTTCGGGGCCCTGACCGGTCTATTGCTGCACGCCGCGCTCGTCGCGGCCGTCCTCCAACTCGCGCCCCACCAACTCGCCCACCACGCGGTGGCTGGCACACGCTCCGAACGCCTCGTATCCGCGCTCGAGCGCCCGCTCCCACTGCTCTTCGATGCACACACATCGCGCCGGATGCGCGCGTTGCTCGCAGCGCCACCGGGAACAACCCCCGTCGACGACGGTGTAACGGCGCCGGCGAGCGCGGGCGGCAACGCGCTCCAAAACGGGCCCGGCGCGCTGCACGTCGCACCCCCCGCGGCAGATCACGACGGCGCGGGCTCGCGCGTGCGCTGACGCTCAAAAAAGGTCGCCACGTCGCGCAACGCGATCATCCAAACCGTCACTGCAGCGCTTCGATCAGCGACTGCACCGCCGCACCGGACGCCGGGTGGTCCGCCGCGAAGCGGCGCAGGGTGTCGATCGCGTCGAGCCGCCGGCCAAGATCCCTGTAGGCGCGGGCGGCGAGCGCCGCGCTGTCCAGGTCCGCGGGAAGCAGCGAGTGTGCTTCGAGCGCTGCCGCGAGCGCATCTTCCCGCTGACCCATTTGCACGAGCGCGAGCGCCCGCACTTGCCACGCGAGGCCGTCGCTCGTATCTGCACCGGTCAGGTCGGACGCAAGGTCGAGCGCGTCCTGGAAGCGGCCCTGCTCAAGCGTGCGCTGGGCGAGACGCAGCTTGGCATCGCGGCTGTCCGGCGTTGCATCGACACCACGCTGCGCGGTGACCACGGCGTTGTTGACGTCGCCGGCCCGCTGGTACGCGTCGCTGATCCGCAGCCACGGGGGATCGGGGAGCTCCGCAAGCGCCTGCGCGCCCTCGACCAACGCCGCGCGCAGCCCTAGCGGACCGCGGCCGGGCGGGTCGAGGGGTGGGCAACTAACCAGCGGGATCATGCTCGGCGCACGCTGCATGAACGTCGGATCGTGCTCCTTGTTGTGGCAGTGGGCGCAGGACTGGAGCGGCGGGCGAAACACCGTCGGGTCGATGTAGCTCGCGCCCCCCGCCATG
>JBBRWC010000047.1:0-30514 GCA_038246255.1 Planctomycetota bacterium | reverse complement strand
GGGGGGGCGGCGGCCGCCGCGCCCCCCCGCGGGTGGTTTTTTCTGTTTCCCTGCCGCTGGGTGTTGTGTTGTGGGGCTGCTTGGGGGGGGGGGGGGGCGCCCCCGGGGGGGGGATTGGGGGCGCCGCCGCGGCGGGGGGGGGGGGGGGGCGCGGGTGCGGCGGGGGACCCGCCGGGCCGACGTTAGCGCTGTCCCGCGTGCGGGAGAGAGTTACCGCCACGCGACCGCCGGCGCAATTCGGCAGACGCCCGGCCGCCGGGGGGGGGCGGGGTGTGGTTTTGGGGCGCTAGGACGTACCCAAACCCCTTTCGGACCTAACTTTACGCGAAGTGGAGGCCCGCGGCGTTGCCCGGGGTCAGGATCCGCCCGCGCGTGCCTCCGGGGCCGCGCCCGAGGCTGGCTCGCGCCCCGCGGTCGTCAATCGCCGACCGGAGGGCCGCCAAAGGGTGGCACGAGGGGCGGGGGTTCGTCGCCGCCGGTGCCCGCGCCCTGGCCCTCCGCCGCCGGGGTCATCACCCAGGTTTGCCAGGCGGAATCGAACGCCGCGTAGGACATTCCCAGATGTTCGCGGAAGGCGTCCCGGTGCGCGTCCTTCAAATTCGAGCCGTCGGTGAACCCATCGGCGGTCGTCCGACCGTTGAGGGCGTCCTGGATCGCCGCGTACGCCTCGGGATGTGCGCGCAGGAGAAACTCGGTCATCGACCAGGACGCGAGGTGGTGGCGTCCCTCGAGATCCCCGTAGGCGGAGATGTTGACGAGCTCCGCCATCGTCGGGGCCGCTGCCGTGCGCACCAGCTTGCGTGTCTCCGCGAGCCAGTCGGTTTTCGTGACCCGCTCTCCCGCGGCTCCCTCGGAGTACGTGAACGAGTTGAAGCGCGGGTCGATTTCGCGCTCCATCGCGTGCGCGAGGCCCTCGCGCAGCCACACCGGAAGCTCGTAGGAGTAGTGCTTGTAACCGTCGATGAAGTTCGTCGTCAGGTTGAACACGACGTGGCAGTGCAGTCCCGTGTCGCGCCGTGCGCTGCCCGCCTCGGCGGGAATGACGAGCAGCAGCGCGTCGCGCTCCTTCACGTTCCAGCGTTGGGTCCCTTCAACCTGCAGGCCGAAGTTGTCAGAGAGGAACTGTTTGACCGCTGCGCCTGTCGGCAGGATCAGGAGCTCGAACTTGCCCTTTTGGCCGAGGTAGGGCCCCATGCCCATGTACTTGCCGGTCGTGTCCCACAGCTTCGTGCCGTCGGGGAATGCCGCCGGATCGACGCGCAGGACGTCCAGAATGCGCGCGTAGTGCTGTTCGGCACGCTGGGCAAAGAGGTGCGCGCGCAACCACGGTTCAAGGGTGCGCGGCCGCTTGGGCACTGTCGGTAACCCACGGCGCAGTTGCTCGAGTTCGGCATCGATCTTCGCGCGTTCGTCGTTGCGCACGGAGTACTCGCCGATTCCAAAACCAATCCGCATGTGGGCGGTTTCGATCCAGCGGATGTCGAGCAGCGGATATGCCTTGTCGATCGCGGCCGTGTCGGTCGTAGCGAACGGGAAACCGCCCAGGGACACGATTCCGGCGGCAGCGAGCGCCTCCGGTTCACCGGCCGTGTAGGGGCACGTGCTCGGGGCGTTGGCCGGGCCGTCTTTCGGGCGGCGGCGCTGTGCCGCGGCATCGGGGACGATGGCGACGAACACGGCGAGGAATGCGGCGAGGAATGCCAAGCGGACAGCGATCCGCGAGCGGTGCGCTTGCGAGCGGTACAGCGCGGCGCTGTGCTGCGCGGCGCTGTGCGCTGCGCGCGTGGGCGGAAGGCGGTTCAAAGGCGCTCTCTCCAGCGTTTGGCAAGTTCGATGCTCTCGAACACGGACAGGTTGTCGATGGGTTCCTCGCCGTCGACGAGGGCGCGCAGCGCATTGATCGCTGCGACACGAACCGGTGTTTCGTCGATGTCGAGCATGGCGTGGGCGACGTCCGTCGCGTCCGGGCCTTCGCCGGCCGCGGCGAGGAGCCGCAGGGCGGCGACGCGGGCCAGGCCGTCGGTTGTGCGCACCAGCGGGACGAGGACGCGGGTCGCCGCCTGCCCGCGCGCGCCGGCGAGTGCCGCGCGGAGCGCTGTGCTTTGGGATTTCCAATCCGATTGGGCGAGCGCGTGCAGGACGTCCATGCCAGCGATCGAACCGGAACCTGCGGTGGCGAGCGCCGCGGCCTGCAGTTCCGCGTTCGCCGCGAACAGGGCTTCCTCGGCACGCGCGCCCTTTGCGGTGGGTTTTGCGAGCGCCACTCGGGCGCGCTCAAGCGCGGCTTCCGCCGCAGGCCCAAGTTCGCGCACGCCAAGCGCCCCCGCGCGCCCCAGCGCGAACCGGCGCACGGCGGTGTGGTCGTGTTCAAAATACACCGCCAGCAAGCGCGCGTGGGGCGCGTGGACGAGTTCCGTCAGCGCCTGTTCGATGCGCCCGCGGCCCGCGGGCGTCCGAGTGCTCGCGAGTTTGTCCATGAGGCGCGGCACCGCCGCGGCGCCGAGCTCTGCGACTTCCCGCGCCGCGTCGTCCGCCATGGTGGGCGTCGTGGCCCCGGCGAGCCGGTCCAGGATGCCATCGATCTTGCGCCGCGCGGGCGCGTCGAGCACGGGCCAGGCTTCCAACTTCTCGACCGTCTCCGCGACGGGCGCGGACTGCGGAAGCGGCTCCTGGGTCGATGGTGAGTGCGCGGCGGCGACCAGCACGAGGGCGAGGGGAATCCACATGGCGGGCAAAAGGGTCAGGGGGCCTCCGCTCCGAGCCGTTGGCGCAGGCGGAGCGGGATGAGGTCGCGGTAGGTCGGATCGGTGATTTCGAGGCGGCTCGTATCGAGGGCGCGCTCGACGTGTTCGCGGTCGAGGCCCGGGGCCCAGTTCCACGCGCAGGCTTCGATGCCAAAAGCGTTGCTAACCGGCTCGAGGGGGACACGTTCGCCGATCGCGCGGCGCGCGGCGGCGTTGGAGACGCGGCGGGCGATGACCGTCGAGCCCACTTCCTCGAACGGGCCGGTCCAGACCTCGGGCGGAGCCTCCAACAAGCCGGCCCAGGTCGCGAGGCCGAGTTCGTTCTCGCCGCCAAAAACCGTCCGGGGCTGGCAATCGCCCGCGCCTGTGGCGAGTTGCTCCCGTTCGCGCTCGGCCGCCTCCCACGCCGCGGCGCGTCCCGGCGCGAACGCGGTGCCAAGCACTTCGCGGTCGATCACCAGGCTGACGAGCGCCATGCGGCGGTGCTGGGACGTTGTGTACTCCGGGTGCCGCTGCGCGATGGGCCGCGCGATCGCATCGATGTCCGCGGCCAAAACCGGGCGGCCGTCGATGGTGAACGCAGTTCCCGGGGGATGGCCAATCGGCCTTGGCAGTGCTGGACCCTGCTCATTGCGCAAGTCGCAGCCGACCGCAACGCCCAGGACTGACAACAAAACGGCGCGTGCGACGCGTTCCGCGCTCAAGCTTCCTCCGCGGGCTCCGGCGCATCGAAGCGCGCGAGAAATCGCAGGACGTTTGAAACCGCGAATGCGTAGGTCTGGGCGACGTGCTCGCGCACCGCATCCAGTCCCCGGGCGATCGGCAGCGGTGGGAACGTGCCTATGTTTTCGAGGAACAGCGAGCGGGGATCCTGCGGAATCGACTCTACGCGCACCGCGAACGCGTTGGGGTGTTGGGGCGTCGGAGGGAACACGAGCCGCAGCCCGAGGCCGTTGGCCGGGCGGCCAAATTCCTCCGGTTCGGAATCGAGGCCCAACAGACCCTGGCGCAGGAATCCGCGGCCGTCGCGGAAGTGGCGCGGATTGACGAGCGTGCGCACGGTCACGACCTGGGCTGTGAACACCTGGATTCCGACCTCCTGGACGACGTTCGACGCGATGGCGTGGACGCGTTCCGCGAAGTCCTCGACGGTCAGCGCGGTGTGCTCTTCGGCGAAGCGGAAGCGGTCGGCGAGGAACGCAGCGTGGGAGGCGGCCCCAGGACGCGCGACCGGGTTGGAGAGCACGGCGCCTTCGTGGGTGACCGCGAAATTGCGGTAGGCGGGCTCCCCGGACTGGAAAAGGCGGTTGTGCAGGCGCTGGATCGCCGCGACGTCGGGCTGCACCGCGGGGTGCAGGAGCTCGCAGTGGAAAGCGATGGTCCGCGGCTGGTAGTGCATGGCCATGGGCAGGGAATAGCGGCAGTTCGCCGGGCGGTTGCGCGCACCCCGGAGGGAATCCTACGCCCGCGGTCGCCGCGGGCTCCACCCAACCGCTGCCAGCCGCTGCTGGCCCCCCTCTGGTCACCGCCGGTGGCCGCGGCCGGCCCCCGGCCGGGAATCGGCCGACCGTCCCCGCGGGTCCTGGGCTGAATCTGCGCAACCGCAGCCCCCGGGGAGCGGTCTAGCCCGGGTTATTCACCAGCTTTGCGATCGGACGGCCCAACCGGCGGCCTTCGGCCGCCTTTCGCCCTCTGGCGGCACTTTGCGACCACGGGCGTCCTCGTTGACCTGTTCAAGGTCGCCTCCGGGCCCCGCGCCCCCAAAGCATCACCAGGCAACGATTCGGGCTCGCCTGCTCGAAAAGCTGATGAATAACTTGGGCTAGGCCGGCGCTGCTAAACTCCTCGGCTTCCCCCGCCAACGGGCGCAGCCTGTCTCGCGTAGCTCGCGGGGTTGACCTTCGCACGCGCGCGTTGAGCGCCGCCGACTTTCCCGCGGCTTCTCGGCTCCGGCGATCGCCCCTAAACCACCTCCTATGCGCTTTTCACCCACTCTCGCCCGCTTCGCGGGCGCCCTCGCCTTTGGCCTTGTGCTGTCCAGTGCCGCGATGGGGCGCCCCACCCCGGCGGCGCTCCAGTCCGAAGGGAGCCCGGCCACCGCCCCCAGCGATACCCCGCCCGCGAAGCCTGCGCCCCAGGGGGAAACCGCCGCTCTAGCGCCCGCGAAAGCCGGCCCGGCGGTGGCGGTTCTCGACCTCGGCGGCCCTATCGACGTCAGCCGCGAGGCCCTGGCGCGGGCGAGCGCGAGCGTCGGCGCCACGGCCCCTGAGCAGGGCCTGACGATCCCCGAGTCGGCGATCCAGCTTGCACTGGTGCAGTCGCTCGGCTCGAACGAACTCGAGTCGCGCAAGGTGGACATCTTCATCGAACGCGAGATCAACCGCCGCGTGCTCGAGGGCGCCGACCCCGCGCAATACGGGGTCAACGAAGCCGAGCTCGACCAGCAGGTTGCGACCCTGCGCGAGCAAGTGAAGGCGCAGTACCCGACCCTCGAGGTCGACTTCGTGCTTGGTCAAAACGGGATCATGCCCGGCACTCTTCGCAGCCTCACTGCGCAGAACCAGCTCTTCACGCAGGTTTTTTTGCCGGACAACCCCGCCGACTGGCCGGTTTTGACGCGGGACGCGATCCTGACGAAGTTCGGCGAACCGTTCGTGCAGCAGCTCCAAACCGCCCACGAAACGCGTGTGGCGGAGGGCACCGTCAACGATCCGGCCGCGCAGCAGGGCCAGGCCCTCTTCAAGAAGCTGCTGCGCGACACGATCGTGCAGACCCTCGCGGGGGGCTCCGACATCAAGACCACCGCGTCCGGACTGCCGCCGGGTGTAGCGTTGCGCGTGGACGGCATCGACATCATGACCGCCGACGTGTTCGCGTCGATCGCGCCGCGGTTGACGGCGGACGATGTGCGTAAGGCGCGCCTGTGGGTCGCAAAGCGCGAGGTGGTGAAGGCAGTGCTCGAAGCCGCCGGTGCATACCTCGACGACGAGGCGTTCGCGGCGGCGTTTGCCGAGCACGAGGCACCCTACGCCGGGTCGATGTTGACGCTCGAAATGGTCGTGCGGCAGTTCAAGCGCTTCCCGTCGATGGACCACTACCGCGAGCACTTCCGTCTGCAGACGTCGTTCGAGCGTATGGCGGCCGAATCCCTCGACCGCGAAGCGCTCGAGGCGCACCTGCCGCGCGCCCAGCGCCTGCTTGGGCTCGAGACGGTCGACGCTGAAGTGATCCTGATTTCGGCCTACGACTTCCCCACCGGCCGCTGGAAAGAAAACGGTTGGCAGGCGGCGCGCGAGCGCGCCAAAGCGGTTGCGGGTGAACTCGCCGAGGCCGACGGCGAGAACTGGACCGCGATGCTCGAGCAGCACTCGGATTTTTGGGACCCGCCGGTCGCCACCAATGCGGCGCAGCCGCAACAGCCGACGCGCCCGGACAAGGGGCGCTTTGGTTCGAAGAACCGCAACGAGCTCGTCCAAGCCCTCGGTGAAAGCGAGTTCCTGATGTTCGTCGAGGGCAGCTCGGTTGCCGACGCGCTCTTCTTCGATGTGGAAGCAGGTGGTTTGGGCGGGCCGTGGCGCGGCCCCTTCGGCTACTACATCGGCCTCGTGAAATCGCGCACGCCGGCCAAGCAAGCGGTCACACTGGACGGCGACCGCTATGAGGACTTGATTCGCCAGGACCTGTTGTCCGTGCGGTTCAACGCGTTTGCGCAAGCGATGGCTAAGAACGCCGGCATCCTGCCCAAGTCCTGATGCTGCAATAAAGGGCTCGCCCGGCAACCTCTGCCGCGGCGGGCGCGCTGCATTTCGGAGTCCACGCGGGGGCCGCTATGCTCCCCGGCGCCGTGACCCGCAACGCACGAACCTTCTGGCGCCTCCTGCGCCCGCACATCATGCCGCGGCTCGGTGTGCTAGCGCTAGCGGCGGGTCTTGGGAGCGCCGCGGCGATCAGCCAAAACCTGCCGATCGCATTGCTCGAGCCCCTGTGGCCCGCGATGTACCCCGACGAAAAACCGGCGGGCACCGGCGGGCTGCAATGGGTGAGCGACTTCGTCCACGGCCTGAGCACGAACTTCGCGCCGGTCGATCCGACGGTCGACGAAGCGCGCCTCGCAGTGGTGTACGCCACCGTTGCGCTGCTCGTCGGCGCGGGCCTTTTCGGGGCGTTTGCGCAGTACCTGTTCGTCATGCTCTCGCGCTGGGTCGCTTACCGTATGGTGATCGACCTGCGCCAGCGCATCGCCCGCCACCTGATGGGGCTTTCGGTGCGCTACCACGGACAGCGGCGTTTCGGGGACCTGCTTTCCCGCATCAGCGCGGACGTGCAGAACACGCTGAACGCTATCGATGTCGGGCTGAAGGACCTGATCCAGGAGCCCGCCCAGTCGCTTTCCGGACTCGCCATCGCGGTTTACGCGGCCCCCCAATTGACCCTCATGCTGGTGGGGGCCCTCCTGGTGCTTGCTCTGCCCGTCGCCATTCTTTCACGGCGGGTGCGCAAGGGGTCGCGCACGAGCTTGACCAGTCTTGGCGCGTCGGTGCAGGCCCTGACGCAGATGTTCTCCGGAGTCCGCACCGTCAAGGCGTTCCGCGCCGAAGAGCGCGAACTTGAGAGCTACCGCCGCCTCAACGACCACTACCTGAAGACGTCGATGAAAATGGTGCGCGCGATCGCCGCCACCCGCGCGTCGACGACACTCGTGTCGAACTTGGGGCTCGGGGCCCTGTTGCTCGCCATCGGCTACATCGCGATCACGACCGACCAGTTCCCGACCGGCGACAAGGTCGCGATGTTCGTGATCGGCGTTGCGCAGGCTTACAACCACTTGCGCCGCGCGACCAGTGGCCTCACGCGGCTCCAGGAGTCGATGGGGGCGTCGTACCGGCTGCAGGCGCAGCTCGACGAAAAGGTCGATTTGCCGCTGGCCGAGCATCCCGTTGCAATCGGGGGCCTTGGGTCGGGGGTCCGGCTCGAAGGGGTTTCGTTCAACTACGACGGTGGCGACACTGCGGCGCTCGATGCGGTGGACCTGCACGTTCGTCCGGGCGAAAAACTGGCGATCGTCGGGCCCTCGGGTTCCGGCAAGAGCACGCTGATCGACCTCGTAGCGCGCTTCATCGACCCGACGGCCGGCGCCCTTACGGTGGACGGGGTGGACTTGAAACAACTCGACCTCGACCAGTGGACCGCGCAGTACGCGATGGTCGGTCAGGTGCCGTTCCTGTTCCACGCGTCGATCGCCGACAACATCCGCTACGGCAAACCCGATGCGAGCGATGCGGAGGTCGAAGCCGCGGCGCGCACGGCATCGATCCACGATTTCATCGCCGCGCTGCCGGACGGTTACCGCACGGACGTCGCCGACGCGGGCTCGCGCCTGTCCGGCGGACAGCGCCAACGCATCGCGATCGCGCGCGCGCTGCTGAAGGGCGCGCCACTCCTGCTTTTGGACGAAGCAACCAGCGCGTTGGATTCGGAGTCCGAGCGCGCCGTGCAAGACGCCCTCGATCGCCTGATGCAAAACCGCACGGTGATCGTCATCGCCCACCGCCTGTCCACCGTGCGCAACGCCGATCGGATCGCGGTGCTCGAGGGTGGCCGTATCGTCGAGCTCGGTACGCACGACGAGTTGATGGGACGCGCGGGGACGTACGCACGGCTCCATTCGCTGCAGGGCCACCCCGGGCCGGGGTGAACGGCGGTGCTGTGCCGCGCGGATTCAGCGTGCGGGCTCGTCTCGCAAGATCGCGCAGACCGCTTGCACGGCGACTCCCGCGCCGCCCGCGAGCGCGCCTAGACCCTCGAGGGTTTTGCCCTTCACGTTGACACGCTCCGGCGGGATCGCGAGCAGCTCTGCAAGACGAGTGCGCATGGCGGCGCGGCGCGGAGCGATCCGCGGGCCTTCGGTCGCGATCACCAGGTCGACGTTGCCGATGCGCCAACCGTCCGCGGTCACACGCGCCACCACGTCGCGCAAGAGATCCGCGCTGTCCACTCCCTTCCAGCGCGGATCGGTGTCGGGATACAGCGTGCCCAGATCGTCGAGCCCCGCTGCGCCAAGGAGCGCGTCGCACAGGGCGTGCAGCACCGCGTCCCCGTCGGAGTGCCCCGCGGGGCCGTTCGGATGCTCGAACAGGACGCCACCCAGCACGCAGGGCCGCCCCGGCACGAGGCGGTGCACGTCGAAGCCAAGGCCCACGCGGAAATCGTTCATCAAAGGATTTTGCCGCGCGTGGCGCGCCAACTGAGCAAAGCCTCGATCAGCTCGAGGTCGCCGGGGGTCGTCAGTTTGAGGTTTGCCGCGTCGCCTTCCACGAACTCGGGCATGCCGATGTAGCGCTGCCAAAGTGCGGCGTCGTCGGTCGGTGTGAAGCCGTCGGCTTGGGCGCGCGCGAGCAGTTCGCGGAACGGGCGCGCGCGGAAACACTGCGGTGTTTGGGCGGCCCACAGGCCGGTGCGCTCCACCCGTTCCAGACCCTGGCCCTTCGGTGCGATGCGGTGGAGTGTGTCGACCACGGCGCGGGCGACGAGGGCGGCGCCGGTGGCGTGCGCACGCTCGATGCACCGATCGATCAGGTCGGGACGCACGAGGGGCCGCGCGGCGTCGTGCACACACAGGACATCGAGGTCGAAACGGCACCAGCGGGTGCCGATGCGAACCGAGTCCGTGCGCTGCGCTCCGCCGGCGACGACAGCGACCACCTTTTCCATCGACGGGCTCGTCGCCGCGAGGCGCTCGAGCTGCTCGACGTCGCCCGGGTGGGCCACGACGACAATCTCCGCGACCGACGAAGCGGCGCGGAAGGCCTCGGCCGTGTGCTCGATCAAAAGCCGTCCCGCCACTTCCAACAGAGGTTTGCGCACCCGCGTGGGCTCGCCGCCGCCAAACCGCACCGACGCGCCCGCGGCCACGAGGATGGCGCCGGCCTGCGGGCGGCCGCGCGGTGGTTGATCCTGGGAGTGGGGGGGCAAGGTGGCCACGGGAGGGGGGGCGCTGGGGCCGGCTCCAGCGTAGGCTCAGCGCGTGGACGGCTTCCAGCACCGCCTTCGATCGCGCGACCGGGGGGCAGCGTGAGCGCTCCCGACGGGGCCCTCATCCTCGGCATCGACCCGGGCACGCGCGTCCTCGGGTTTGGTGCGATCCGCGGCACGCTGCGCGCTCCGGCGCTGGTCGGAGCCGGGGTCGTGCGTGTCAACGAGCGGCGCCCCGTGCACGAGCGCCTCGCGCGCATGGCGAACGAGATCGCGGCGCTGCTCGAAGAACTGCGCCCCCACACCGTCGTCGTCGAGCGCGCGTTTGCCGGCCGCAACCTGCAGAGCGCCTTGCGGCTCGGCGAGTGCCGGGGGATCGTGCTGGCGGCCGCCTCGCGTTCGGGCGCGGCGGTCGAGGAACTCTCGCCGGCGCAGGCCAAACGCGCCATCGCCGGCCACGGGGCAGCGACGAAGGAGCGTGTGGCCGACCTCGTCGCGCTGCGGCTCGGTCTTGCCCGCAACGGAGCCCCCTTGGACGCCACCGACGCCCTCGCCCTCGCCCTCGCATGGCAGCAGGGTGTCGCCACCCCGCTCGTGGCGCGGCGCACGGCCCGCGCCACCCTCGGCCGGGAGCTGCTCGCGCGGCTCGCGTCCACGTCGGGGCTGCCGGCGCCAGGAGTGGCCGCGCTGGGACTGCCCGCTGGCCTGCAGGGAGCAAACCTCGTGCTATCGCGCCGCCGCCCGCGCTGAAGGTTCCTGCGGGTTTCTCCCGTCCCACACCCGCGAAGCACTTCCGCCGCTCGCCCCGCGCGCGCTCCTGTGCACACTGTCATTTGTCACGCTCCACCTGCCCACCCGGGCCCGAAGGAAAACCCAATTCGTGGGCGGTCGCTAGACTCCTCTTCCCGGCCACACGGCGGCCCGCTCCCCACCCCATGGCTCCCTTGCCCCCCGATGAATCCGACGGCTCCCGCTCCGCGGCGGACGAGCTCGACGAACCCGCGCTCGAGGCGCCGTTGCTCGCGGGGCTTGCGGAGGTTTTTCCGGGTTTCGAGCTGCTCGATTCGGACCTCGAGTTCGAGCGGCTCCATCGCATCCACTACGTCGGCCTGGACGGCGAAGGGCGATTGACGCTGGTCATCCGCGTGCGTGGCGAGGGCCACACGGCGGTGCTGCGCGCACTGGACGCCCGGGATTTTGCGCGACGGCACCTCGCGCCGCTGCTCAAGCACCTCGGGGCGAGCCGCGCCCGCGCCGACCTCGAGCCGCGCATCGCCCTCGTTGCGCCGGAGTTCGACGAACGCCTGCGCCGCCGCCTCGACGGCCTCGTGGGCGCGGGCGTGGAGGCGTACGAGCTGCGCCGATTGCGCAGCCATTCGGGAGAACTCGTGTTCCTCGCGCCGCTGGGTGGATTTGGCGCCGCGGTGCAGGTTGCCGCACCGACGCTCGAGGAGTGGCTCACCACGCTCGCGCCGGAGCGTCGCCAGCAGGTCGAAGAGCTCCTCACGCGGCTCGAGCGGCTCGACGAAGGACTCGCAGTGGAGCAGGAGCGCCACGGCCTGCGCTGGCGCATTGGCGAGCGCCCGCTCGCGTCGCTGGAAGTCGACAGCGATGGCGGAGTGCGGCTCACGGTCGCGGGGCGGCCTTCGCGCCGCTGGCGTACACCGCGCGACCTCGACCTTTTCCTCGACGACACGGTCGCGGAGTACCTGGCGCGGCTCGACGATCCGATGCTGCGCACGGTCGACCTCGCCCCCGAGCCCCGCGCGGCGGACCAACCCTCTGGCGCGCGGCGCTCTGCGGTCGGTGCGCGCTCGCGTCCCCGTGGCCTGATTTCGCCCGAAGAATTGGAAGCGTTCGGCGAGTGAAGCGCGCGGCGCAGCCGACCTTTCAGGGATGGGCGTGCCGCGGGTCTGGTTCAGGCCGCGCGGTTGCTTCGAGGCGCGGCGCGGGGTCGACGGCCCTGGGTGCCCTCGCGCGGTGCTCAGGCGCGCGGACCGGGTGAAGCATCACGCGCCGCGCCCGGCGCTCGAGCACCAGATTGCGCACCTGCACGATCGGGCCGGGCACGAAGCCCAGGATGTAGATCGGATTTCCAAGGTGCAGCGCATAAGCCAGCAGAAGGACGTTCCCGATGAGGGATAGGATCCAGAAACCGCGCGTGAAAACGCTGTGACCGGCGCGCTCCGATGCCCACCACTGCACGAGGAAGCGCAGGGACCATATGGCGGTTCCCACGGTGCCGACCACGTTCCAAAACAGCGTGTCGTCGAACCCGTCGCGCAGACGGAAATCGCCGCTTGTGAGCAGCGCGATGGCGATCGAAGCGCCAAACCCCGTCGCGAGAGCCGGATGCATGCGGCGTTTGCTCCGGTGGCCAACCATGAGCCATAAGTTGCGCAGGTAGATCGCGCCGTTGATCGCGAATGAAAACAGGAGGATCGGCTCGCCGCGCTCGAAGGTGTAGACCCCGAGCGTCAACGTGCCGATGAGGGACAGCCACCAAAAGCTAACCGGCACGACCGAGCGCCGGGCGCGCTCCGACGCCCACCACTGGACGAGGAAGCGCGAGAAAAACGCCGCGTTCCCCGTCCAGCCGATCGCTTCCCACAGGTTCACGGGCGCGGTCCCCCCGCCGGCCGAGCTGCGGCTCCCGCCTGCGCGGCGTCGCGATCGGCAGCGCCCGCCGCAGTGGCCTCGACGGCATCGAAGCGCACGTCGGGCCAGCGCACGATGCGGCCGCGCATCCAGCGCACCGCAATCAGGTCCTTGAGGGCGCGCAGCGCGCGGTTGCTGATGCCGTACTTGCTCACGCCAGCGCGGCGCGGGTGGTGCGACACGCCGTGCTCAAGCACGCGGAAACCGTGGTAGCGCAGGAGCGTCGGCAAAAAGCGGTGCATGCCTTCAAAGAGCGGCACCGCGCGAATCGCCTCGGCGCGGAACACCTTGAGCGAGCATCCGGTGTCGCGGATCGAGTCGCCGCTGATGCCGTTGCGGATGCGGTTTGCGATGCGCGAGCTCAGGCGGCGCACCCACGTGTCGCGCCGGCGCATGCGGTAACCGACCACCGCGTCGACACGTTCGCGCTCGAGCATTTCGACCATCGCCGGCAGGTCGATCGGATCGTTTTGGAGGTCCGCGTCGAGGGTGGCGACGAGGCCCGCGCGTGCGGCCGCAAGCCCGGCCGCGATGGCCGTCGTCTGTCCGCGGTTGGCGGAGAAGTACACACCACGCACGCGGGGATCCTTGCGCGTGAGCTCCGCCATGTGTTCCGCTGAGCGGTCGCGGCTCCCGTCGTCGACGAGGACGAGTTCCCAATCCGTACCGGGGCCAAAAACCTCGGCAATCCGCGCGTAGAGCGGGCCCAGGTTCTCCTCTTCGTCGTGGACCGGAGCTACGAGGCTCAAGCGCAGGCCGGCGGGCGCCGTCCGAGGCACTTGGCCAAGTCCCGCGGGTCGAACGGGATAGCCCCCCCCCGCGGTGGCCCCGGGGCCAAGCGCGGATGGGGTCGGAGCGTGGAGCGGGTGACCGAATGGGCTGCCGGTGGGTTCCATGGGCGACGGTTCGCGAGTTTGCCACTTCGCCCGGTCGGTCGCGCGCGGAGATTTTGCGCAACCGCTGGGCCACGCCAGCGTCTTTGTTTCCGGTGGCTGTGGGCGGATGGAACGCGGAGGGTCGATCGGGGGCGCTGCCGTCGGCGCTCCTCGCCGTGTTGTGCGTGCTGCTCCTTGGCCGCTGGGCGAGCGACGGGTTCTGCGGGCCGCAAACGCTGCACCGGGGGGTTGCGCCCGCTGCCATACCTAGCCCAGTGCTGCGACCGGTTGCGGGAGCAACCCGCGACCCGCCGCACCGGAATGACAGGTCGGTCACAGGGGACGGCTCGGGCGGGAGGCGCGGGGTGGGGGAGCGCGCCGCCGGAACCCGCGGTCCGAGTGCTGCCGACGGAGGCCCGCGGGCCCTGCGGGTCTTGCCCGGCATCGGCGACCGCCGCGCGCGGGAGATCGCCGTCGAACGCTGGCGCCGCGCGGGCGACTTCCCGGTCGAACGCTGGCACGAGTTGCCGGGGATCGGCCGCAGCACACAGGCGGCGGTGTTCGAGTACCTGCGGACACAGGCCGATGGCGGGGGCGCGGCGGCGCGTGGGGGGCCGTTGCTACACTTGCCGCGATGATCCCGGGCGTCCCGAGCGACAGCGCCCCCGCGCGAACCGCCCGCTCCTTGCGCCGCGTGGGCCCGCCCGAGCCCTTGCCGCCGCGGGAGATGGATCCGCTCCTGCTCGCCGCGCTCGCGGAAGACTTAGGGGGCGAAGTGGATCCGGACCGGGACGTGACGAGCTCCAACGTCGTGCCCAAGGAAGCACGCGCCCGCGGGCGCCTGGTTGCGAAGTCTACCGGGGTTCTCGCCGGTCTCCCGATGTTCGCGCGAGTGTTTGAACTCCTCGATCCGGCCGTGCGAGTCGAGTGGTTGGCCGCCGACGGCGAGCGTCTCGCGCCGGGACGCGAACTGCTCCGCATCGAAGGCCAGGCGCGGGCACTGCTCGTGGGTGAACGCACTGCGCTCAACGTCATCCAGCGTCTCTCGGGCATCGCCAGCGCGACCGCGCGTTTTGTCGACCTCGTGAAAGGTCGCGCGCGTGTGCTGGACACACGCAAGACGACCCCGGGGCGGCGCCGCTTCGACCGCTACGCCGTGCGCTGCGGCGGCGGCGAAAACCACCGCTACGGTCTATTCGACGAGGCGATGGTGAAAAACAACCACCTCGACCTCGCGGGATTGCCCCTGTCGGCGGTATTGGCGCGGCTGCGCGAGCGTGCGGGCCCGCACCTTGCGATCACTGCCGAAGCGCGGGACCTCGCGGAAGCCGAAGAAGCGGTGCGCGGAGGCGCCGACGTGCTGCTGCTCGACAACTTCACGCCGCAGCGTCTCGCCCAGGTCCTGCCCGGGTTGCGCGCGTTGGCGGCGGAGCGCGGCCGCAGCGTCGAGTTCGAGGCGTCCGGCGGGATCGACGCCACCAGCGCCGAGGCGTTTGCAGAAAGCGGCGTCGACCGTTTGTCCATCGGCGCGCTCACCCATTCGGCACCTTCGCTTGACCTGTCCTTCTACCTCGAGCCGATCGCGGGGGGCCTCGAGTGAAGTTGCCGCAGCCCGGTTCCGGACCGCCGCGGATCCTCGAGCTGCGGCTCGCCGCGGCGCACGCGTCCGCGCGCGTCGGACGCCAGATGGCGCGCCACTTCGCACGGCTCGACGGGTTGGACGAGGACGAAGTCGATCACCTGGCCTTGGTTGCGTCGGAGCTGCTGTCGAACGCCGTCGACCACGGTGGGGGTGGCGCCGCGATGGAGGTCAAGGACGCCGACGCGCGCATGAGCCTGACGCTCGAGCTCGGCCGCGATTATTGGCGCCTCGAAGTCAACGATCAGGGTGGCGGCGACCCGAACGAGCTTTCGAAGTTCCTCGCACCGCACGCGCTCGAAGCGGCGCTCGAGGACGAGCGCGGCCGGGGCTTTTTCCTCATGCGCCAGATGGTGGACGAACTGAGCGTCACTCGGAGCAAAGACGGGCGCGGGTTGTGCGTCACCGTCCTGCGGCGCCACGGCCTCGCGGAATGAACGCCGGGCCTGGGCGGGGGAGCGCCGCGCAGCAAGGGGTCGGACCGCCGGTCTTCGACCCGAGCGGCAAAACGCGGGCAAGCGCGCCGCGCTGCGACCCGGCCACGCGCGCGCTGCAGTCACTCGGAGGCCTGTTGCTCCGCGTGCCGCGTCTTGCGGCTGCCTGCTTGGCGATCGCGTGGATGGGCGCGATCTACTGGCTTTCGAGCGCCCCCCGCGGCCCCGGTGGGGACAGTCCGGGCTGGTCGTACTTTGCGAACCTCTTCCACGGGCCACTTTTCGGAACGCTCGCGGTGCTGTGGGTGGCGAGCCTGCCGCGGCGTGCCCATCCGTTCCCCTGGGCCCGTATGAGCCCGCGCGCGATGGGAGCCGTCCTTGCCCTCGTCGGGATCTGGAGTGTCCTCGACGAATGGCACCAAAGCCATTCGCCGGGGCGCGCTGCATCGGTGCGTGACGTCGCCACCAACATGGCCGCGGCGGCTGCGGTCCTGTGGGCTGCTCGTGCGGCCGGCGAACCCCTCGCGGACCGCGCGGCCCAGGCCCGCCGGATGGTCCGCGTCGCGCTCGTGGGGCTGACTGCCGTCGCGCTCGCCGCGCTGATCGCGACGCTAAAGAGCACGCCGTGACGGGCGCCGCTGAGCCGCTACACTCGCGGCCCGCGCGGGGCTGATTTTGTACCCAGGGCCGCGCACGGAGGCATCCCTTGCAGAGCCCGGAGTCCAGCTACCAAAGTCCCCTTGGCACCCGTTATGCGAGCGCGGCCATGCGTCGCCTGTTCGGTGAAGAGCACCGCGTTGGCCTGTGGCGCGAGCTTTGGATCGCCCTGGCGCGGGCGGAGCGCGACCTCGGGCTTGACATCAGCGCGGCGCAGATCGAGGAACTCGAGCGCACCAAAGCGCCAATCGATTTCGAGCGCGCGCGCGCACTCGAACGGGAACTGCGCCACGACGTCATGGCCCACGTGCACACCTGGGGCGAAGCGGCACCGCTGGCGCGCGGCGTGCTGCACCTGGGTGCAACCAGTTGTTACGTCACCGACAACGGCGACCTTTTGATCCTGCGCGACGCCCTGCGGCTCGTGCGCGCCCAGGTGATCGGCGTTGTCCGCGCGCTGGTCGATTTTGCACGCCGCACCCGCGCCATGCCGGTGCTCGGGCTCACCCATTATCAGCCGGCCCAGGCGACGACGGTGGGCAAGCGGGCATGCCTTTGGATCCAAGACCTTGTGCACGATCTCGAGGACCTCGACCACGCCGAGCGTTCGATCCGCTTCCGCGGCGTGAAGGGCACGACGGGCACGCAGGCGTCCTTCCTCGAGCTGTTCGACGGCGACCACCAAAAGGTGCGGGAACTCGACCGGCGGGTCACCGCGGCGTTCGGTTTCGAGCGCGCCTTCGGTGTCACGGGCCAGACCTACCCGCGCCAGCTCGATTTTCGCGTGTGTCAGGTACTTTCGTCGCTCGCGCAATCGGCGCACAAGTTCGCCGTCGACCTGCGCCTTTCCGCGGGCCGGCGCGAACTCGAGGAACCGTTCGAAACACGCCAAATCGGCTCTTCGGCGATGCCGTGGAAGCGCAACCCCATGCGCGCCGAGCGCATGTGTGCGCTCGCCCGCTTCGTGATGTCGAACCTCGACAATCTCGCGCAGACGGCCGCGCAGCAGTGGTTCGAGCGCACGCTGGACGATTCCGCGAACCGACGCCTCGTGCTCGCGGAGATGTTCCTCGCCACCGACGCGACGTTCGGCCTCTACCTCAACGTGGCCCGCGGTCTCGTCGTGCACCCCGCGGTCGTGGCAAAAAACCTCGGCGAGGAGCTGCCCTTCCTGGCCTCGGAAGCGTTGATGATGGAGGCGGTTAAAGCGGGTGCCGATCGCCAGGACGTGCACGAGGCCCTGCGCCTGCACGCGCGCGCGGCCAGCGAGGCCATCCACGCGGGCGAGCCCAACCCCCTCGTCCAGCGGCTCGCCAAAGACCCCGCGTTCGGGGCCGTGGCCGGGCGGCTCGACCAGATCCTGGATCCCACCCGCTACGTGGGCCGCGCGCCCGAGCAGGTCGACGAGTTCCTTGCCGAGGAGGTCGAACCGGTCCTCCTGCGGTGGAAGGACCTGGAGCCGGGGGCGGATGAGCTGCGCGTCTGAGTTGCGCTACATCGTGCAAACAATCCGGCCCGCGGCGGCGGGTTCGGTTCGACGGGTTCGCTTCGGCTCGCCCCGCCCCCCTGTCGAAGGGTAGTTTTTGCGGACCCCAGTGCGGCGGCCCCGCCCCCGCACTCCCCCCGGGGCGAACGGCCACCGCCGCTCCCCGGCCCCTTTCCGCGACGCCCGTGACCGCGCCCGGTATCCCCAACCCCTACGCGCTCTCCACATCTTGCTTCGGCACGCGCCTCGGGCACGTGCAGGACCAGGTCTTCGCCGCCGTGGGCATGGGATTTCGGCGCATCGAGTTGGGGTTGTCGGATGCACCGGCCGCGATGGACGGCACGGACGAGGCCCAGCGCGAGACCGGTGTCGAGATTGTTTCGATGGTCGCGGGCTGTCGCGACAGCGCGGACCGCGAGTTGCCCGTCACCCGCCTGGCGAGCCTCGACGAGACGGTCGCCGAGCGCGCTGTGAACTCGGTGCGCCGCCACGCGCGGCTCGCGAAGATGTGGGGCTGTCCCACGGTCGTGCTGCGCGGCAGTTCGATCGAGGACAGGGCGCTGCGCGCCGAGGCCCGCAGCTTCGAGGCGCGTGCGCTCAAGGACGGCGTGGGTCCCGAATTGCGCGAGGAAGTGGGTCTTTACGTCCAACGTGTCCAGCGTGCGGGGCAGCCGCAGCTCGTCAACCTGTGCCGCGCACTCCACGAGTTGATGACCGAGTTTCCCGACCTCGCCTTTGCGGTCGAACCCGGGCGCTACATCGACGACTTGCTCGGTTTCGACGCGATGGGCTGGGTGCTGGACGACCTCGCGCGGCTCCGTGTGAGTTATTGGCACGACGTCGGGCGTGTGCACATGCGCGAGAAGCAGGGCTTGCCGAAACAGGAGCGCTGGCTCGAGACCTACGGCCGCCGCATGCGCGGTATCCACTTGCAGGACGCGGCGGACGACGAGACAGCGATGCCGATCGGCCTTGGCGAAGTGGACTTTCAGATGGTGGTCGAGTTCACGCCCAAGGACGCGCTCAAGGTGCTGGAGCTTTCGAGCCGGCACGGGCGACCCGAGATCCTCTCGAGCGTTCAGTTCCTTTTGGGGATGGGTTTTTGACCACCCCGACTTTCGCGCGGGGAATCCCGACCCGCGCCGGGCTCGGACACCCGCGGGAGTGGGGTTGGGGGACGGTGCGGTAAGTTCGCTGCACGAATCGTCGCCGGGGCCTCACCCAGACCGCACGGCGGGAGGCTCGAACGGCGAGGGCGGGGGGCGCGGCGCACCGCGGACCCGCATTTGCGGGGCTCCCTACGGGTCCACCCCGCGGTTAACCTTGGTCCCCCTCCAGCGGCGGGCCTGACCGGTCGATCGCTGGAAGGGTTTGCCGGCCACGGGGGCGCCGCTCGGCCGCATCCGCTGCACCTTCGACCCCCCGCGGCTTACAAGACACCATGGCTTCGACCCGGCCCGTTCCAGCAAGCGCCGCCTCCGCGAGCGCCCCGCGCAGCTCCGATTGCCCGCCGCGCTCCCCCGACGCCTTTGCGCACCTTGCGTCGGTGCTCGAGCCGATCGCGCGCGAACCCGGCGCCCGGTGCCTCGTGCTGACGCACAAGAGCCCGGACCCCGATGCCCTCGGCGCCTGCGTTGGTGTGCGCCACCTGCTCGCGAAGGCGTTTGGCATCGACGCGCAGATTTCGACCGTTGGGCGCATCCATCGCGCCGAAAACGTGGCGATGGTGCGCGAGCTCGGCCTGGTGTTCGAGGACTACAGCAAGCTCGACACCAGCGTCTTCCGCGGCGCGCTGCTCGTCGACACCCAACCGACGTTCGGCCACACGATCGTGCCCGATGACACCGAGCTTCTCGCGGTGTTCGACCACCACATCCCGCCGAAGGATGCCGAGGGACCCCCGGTGCGCCACCGCGACGTGCGGATCGATTTGGGCGCGACGTCGAGCTTGATCTACGAGTACCTGCGCGACGCGCGGGTCGAGATCGACCGCGCCACCGCGACGGCGCTGTTCTGCGGCGTGCGCTTCGACACGGGCGACCTCTCCCACAACGTGCGCCCGCTCGACGAAGAGGCGTACCTTGAGTTGTTTCGACGGTCGGACCGCGAACTGCTCGCGCGTGTCCAGCGCCCGCGGCTACCCCAGGATTACTACAAGGAACTGCAGCGTTCCCTGCGGCTCGCGCGGCGCTACGGCCCGGCCGTGCTCGCACTGCTCGGTCGTGTGCACAATCCCGAATCCGTGGCGGAGATGGCCGACTTTTTCCTGCGCATGGAGGGTTGCCGTTGGGCGCTCGTCGGCGGGGCGTACGAGGGGCAGTACTACGTTTCGTTGCGCACGCAGCCGGGCACGGACGCCTACACGCTGCTCGCGCGGCTGCTGGAAGACGAAGGGTCCTTCGGCGGCCATGGCCGTGTCGCGGGTGGCCGAGTCAGCCTCGAAGACGGTGAACAACTGGGCATCCGCCGGCTCGAGCGCCGTATGCGTGCCCGCGCGCTGTCCATCGTCGATCCCGACAAGGAGCTCGACGAAGAGTCCCGACTCGGCCGCTGCCTGACGTGAACGCGGGCGGCGGGAGCGCTGCGCCGCGGGCGACCGCGACGGTCCTTGTGATCGCAGGCCACGACCCGAGTGGCGGCGCGGGTGTGCTCGCCGATCGGGAAGCGGTGGAAGCGGCGGGTGCGCGCGCCGCGCTCGTCGTCGCCACGTCCACGGACCAGCGCGCGGGAAAGGTGGTGTCGTTTGCGCCGCGGCCACTGCGCACGTTTGTGCGCGAGGTGCGCGGCGCGCGGGCGTCCATGCCCGGTGGCGTGCCCGGAGCGCTCAAGGTCGGGCTGATCGTTGACGCGCGCGCCCTCCGCGTGGTGGCGGCGCTTGCGCGGCGCTTGCGCGACGGCGGCGTTCCGGTGGTGGTGGATCCGGTGCTCGCGGCGTCCGGTGGCGAGCGGTTTCTCGGGCCCGCGGCGGTGGGGGCGCTCTTGGACGACCTGCTGGCGGCCGGGGTGGTGCTCACTCCCAACGTGCCCGAGGCCGCGGAGTTGACGGGGCTCGATGCCCGCGAGCTCGCGGCGCATCCCGCGGCGCGGATCGAAGCCGCGCGGCGGTTGATTGCGCGTGGCGCGCGGGCCGTCGTGCTCAAGGGCGGCCACGGCGGCGAGGATCCGGTCGCGGATCTCCTGTTCGCCGCGGACGGCGCGGGAAACGACCGGGTGACGTGGCTTGCGCACCCGCGACTCCCCGGCGCCGGCATCCGCGGGTCGGGCTGTCGCTTCGCCGCGTACCTCGCGGCGGGCCTCGCGACGGGCCAAACGCTTGCGGTCGCCGCCGGTGCGGCGGGGCGATACGTCGCGCTCCGCATCCAGAGCGCGGGGGCGCGCACTTCCAGCGCTTCGACTGCGGGTGGGGGCTTGATCGACCCGCGCGGGCTGCTAGAGTAGGCGCCCCTCGCAGGCGCAAAAGCGCCCCCCAGGTCGGGCTTCGGTCCGGCGGGTGGGTGCCAGCGGCGCGGGGGCCCGGTCCGAACGGGGTGCGTGGCGCCGCAAGGCGCCCCTCAACCCGCGCGGTGCGGCGTATGCGGCTGTAGCTCAGTGGTAGAGCGCAACCTTGCCAAGGTTGATGTCGAGGGTTCAAGTCCCTTCAGCCGCTCCAACCTCCTCTGCGGTGGCAGTGATCCCGCGGGTCGAGAAGGCCGTCGAACCCACGGTGGGCGGACGGCGTGGGGATCGATGACGGCAAGCGCGCACCGGCGCGCACGCGGTGGATACGCACCCCCAAATTTCGCGCCTCGGCTGCGTGAACCGCGCGACGGGGGCTTGCGTTTAGGGCGCCAGCGCACACGGCTATGGCGCCGGCGTGCGACCTCGCATCCCATGCACAACCCTTCTTCACCGCGTTTGCCGCGGTTCTTGCGCCCTACCGCGGCGGCGCTTGTCCTTCTTGCATCCACCGCGGGTGCCCAGGACGGCGCCACGCCCCTGCCCGACGTCGAGATCACCGCGCCGCGCTCCGCGCGCACCGCGACCGCATCGCGACTCGGCCACGTCGTCATCACGGCGGAGGAACTCGCGCGCACCGGCGAACGCTCACTACCGCGCCAGATCGAGCGCGCCGCGGGTGTTTGGGTCCAGGAAACAAACCTCGGCGGTGGCGCGCCCATCATTCGCGGCCTCGTCGGCCACCAGGTATTGATCGTCGTCGACGGCATTCGCCTCAACGACGCCAGCACGCGCACCGGGCCGAACCAATCGCTCAACTCGATCGATCCCGCGATCGTGGACCGTGTCGAGGTCATCCGCGGCCCCGCATCGGTGTTGTGGGGCTCGGATGCGCTCGGTGGCGCGATTTTGATCTGGACGAAGCGGCGCGCGCCGGGCTCGAGCGGCCCCGCAGTAGGTGCCGACGGCACCGCCATTTCGAGCGTCGAGGGCGGCCGTGTTGCGCTGTTTGGCGCGGGCGCGAGCGAAGGTTTTGGCGCGCTCGGCATCGGCAGTTACCAGACCTTCGACGACCTGCGTGCGGGCGATGGTGAAACGCAGGAGTTCACTGGTTACGACGGTTTTGGCGCGTTTGGCAGCGCAGAATGGGATCTTGGGCACAAGCGCAACCTGCGCTTCAGCTCGCGCTTTTGGCAGAACAACGACGTGCCGCGCACGGACGCGCTCATCGAAGGTTTCCCGACGACCGTCGGCGGCGCGCCCACGGCTCCGTCGGACCTGCGCCGCCACTTCGATCCGCAGCTTTCTTCGCAGATCCAGTTGACGTTCTCCGACCGCGAGAAGGGCGACTTCGCCGACGAGTTCCAAGCGCGCCTCGGCCTGCGCACCAGCGACGAGCGCCGCGAACGCATCACCGTCGGATCGCCCAACACGCTGCGCATCGAAAGCGATGACGTGCTAGCTCTTTCGCTGGGACTCGACTGGCGCCGCGCGCATTCGCAGAACCAAGTGCTGTCGTTTGGTCTCGACCTGTCGAACGACTGGGTCGATGCGGGCCAGGTTCGCCGCAACCTGACCACGGGTGTCGAAACCAAGTTCAACGGGTCGTTTGCGCCCGATTCGCGCTATTTCACCGCCGGTGCCTTCGGCCAAAACGAGTGGTTCGACATTGGCGGATGGGATTTCACGGCGGGTGTGCGCGGCGCCTTCGTGGACTTCACGTTCGATCCGTTCGAGATCCCCATCGGGGCACTGCCCGACGACGACGGTGGGGACGGTTCCTTCGGTGCGTTTGTCGCGAGCATCCAGGCCGCGCGCGACCTGTCCGAAAACTGGCGCTTTTCGACGACCCTCGCCCGTGGCTACCGTGCGCCCAACCTGCAGCAACTTGCCGCGGTGGGGGATTTTTTCGGCGGTGTCGAGTTGCCGAACCCGGACCTCGATCCCGAGCAAAGCCTGTTCTTCGAAATCGGCATGGACGCGCGGTACGAGCGTTGGAGCGGCGGGGTGGCGGCCTTCGTGAACCATATCGACGATGCGGTTGGAAGGGTGTTCGACCCCGACGCCTCGGCGACCCTGGGCACCACGACGTACCGGCGCGAGAACCAAGGTCGTGTCCTTCTGTGGGGCGTCGACGCGGCGGGTTCCGTTCGCGTGGGTGCGGTCGATTCGCCCTGGTCGGTGGACGCCCGCGTGTCGTGGGTGCGCGGACGCCAGTACGACGACACGATCGACGAGGGCACGGGCGAGGCACCGCTTGATGGGGTCGAAGCGCGGCGCATTCCGCCGCTGTTCGGCGCGATCGGGCCGTTTTACTCGCCTAACGACCCGCGCTGGGACTGGCTCGACCGCGCGGGGATCGAACTCGTGTTCGCCGCCGAGCAGGACCAACTGCACCCGGACGACATCGGGGATCTGCGCATCGATCCCGACGGGACACCCGGCTGGGCGCGTGTGGACATGATGACCGAGGGGCCGCTTGGGGGAACCCGCGGCTCGGGGCGCTGGCGCTTCGGCCTGCAGAACCTGTTGGACAAGAACTACCGGGCGCACGGCTCGGGCTTCGACGCACCCGGCATCACGGCGTATCTCGGCGTGTCCTACGCGTTCTGATCCCCCGCGCGCGCAGTGGCGCGAGAGTGTTGCGAAGGGTCTCGATCCGAGGCCCTTCGCTGTGTTTTCAGCGGTTCTCTTGGAACCACTTGGCGTTGAGCGCCTTGTAGCTCTCCCACTTCTCGGGGAGGTCGTTCTCGTCGAAGATCGCCTCGACTGGGCATTCGGGCGTGCAGGCGCCGCAGTCGATGCACTCGTCGGGGTTGATGTACAGCATCGTGTGCTGGGCGAAGTCCGCTGCGTTCTTGGTCGGGTGGATGCAGTCCACCGGGCACACCTCGACGCAGGCGGTGTCCTTGGTCCCGATGCAGGGCTCGGCGATCACGTAAGTCATGGCGATTGGAGCGCGGGAGGTCGTCGCGGGGGGGCACCGCGTGGGCGCCCGAACGAGCCCCTATCCTAGATCCGACCCCCTTCATTGCAAGCGCGCGCACCGGCTCGCGGCGGCATGCCGTAGCACCGGCGAAGCGTGGAGCGTGGCTCAGGATCGCTCGAGCAGCAGGTGCCCGCCGGCTGCCACCCGGGCGCGCCACCCCGGGGGGACGAGGGTGGTGCCCGAGTACTCCTCGATCCGGGCCGGTCCGTTCACCCGCGCGCCGGCGGGCAAAAGGTCCCGGTTCCAGCGGGGTGTAGACACGCTTCCAGAACCAAAATCCGCCCGCGCGACCCCGACCTGTGCCGCGGCCGGTGCGGTGCGCGACCGGGGGGCCGTCGCCGCGGCAGCACGGGGGCCGCGCGCGCGAACGCGGACACGCAGCGCGACAAGTTCAACTTCGCGCTCGGCCAGCGCGTATCCAAAGAGCTTCGCGTGCGCCCCGTGGAATGCCGACGCGGGATCGCGCCCGGCGCCCAGGCGCAGTTCAAACGACTGACCGCGGTAACGCAGGTCGAGTTCGCGCACGACGTCGAGGCGTCGCCGCTCGCCCTCGGCGGCGAGTTCCGCGCGCGCGCCGCGCACGAGGTCGTCGAACGCCGCTTTGAGTCGCCCTGCACTCCAACGCGCAAGCGGTTCGAGCACGCTCACCACTGCGTCCGCCTCGGGATCGGCGAATGCCATGCCGAGCGCACTGAGCGCTCCTGGGTGCCGCGGCACGACGGCGCGGTGTGCGCCGAGGCGCTCGGCCAACGCGGCGGCGTGCAGCCCACCGCCACCGCCAAACGCAACGAGCGGAAGTTGCGCGGGATCGAGCCCGCGTTGGGAGCTCATCACCATCGCCGCCCGGCGCATCGCAGCACGCGCCGTTTCGACGACCGCGCGCGCCGCTTCGATCGGCCCAGTGGCGCGGCGCAGTCCGAGGCGTTGCGCGAGCCCTTCGAAGGCGCGCAGGGCGGCGCCGTGGTCGAGCTCGAACGCTCCCCCGAGGAACGCGCCCGCAGTGAGGTGCCCGAGCACGAGGTGCGCGTCCGTCAACGTCGGCTCCGTGCCCTTGCCGTGGCACGCGGGGCCCGGATCGGCGCCCGCACTGTCGGGGCCAACTTCGAGCGCTCCACCCGCGCCCGCACGCGCGAGGGAACCGCCGCCACAGCCGATGGTGTGCACGTCGAGCGAGGGCATGAGCAGGGTGTGCCCCGCGACGCGCGGAAGCTCCACGGCAAAACCCTCGGGGCCTTCTTCGCTGTCCCCAGCGCCGCCCGCACGGCCGAACGCGACGTCGGTGCTCGTGCCGCCAAGATCCAGCGTCAACACACGCCCGAAGCCGAGGTCCGCGGCCGCGCGGGTCGCTCCGATGACGCCACCCGCCGGCCCCGACAAAACGATGCGCACCGGTTCACGCGCCGCACGCGCCGCGGCGACGAGACCGCCGCTCGAGCGCAGGAGATGCAGCCGCGCCCCGCCCAAACGCGCTTCCAGGCCCGCGATGTAACGCTCCATCAGCGGCAAGAGCGCGGCATTGACGAGAGCGGTTGTGAATCGCTCGACTTCGCGGTGCTCAGGCAGAAGCTCCGCCGAAAGAGTCATCGGGATACCGAGCGGTGCAAGGGCTTCGGCGACACGACGCTCGATCCGCGGATCGGCGTAAGCGTGGAGCAGTCCGATGGCGATGGATTCCGGGCGCGCGGCCGCGACGGCGTCGCGCAGCCGTTCGAGCTCGGCAGCGCTCGGCACACGCACCGCGATCGGCGCGCCCGTGTGCGGGTCCGGCCAGGTGCGCTGCGGCACTTCGAAACACAGCTCGGGGGGCGCAAGGGGCCGCGGCTTTTGCGGCTCGAGGGCGTAGAGGTCGGCGCGCTCGCCCCGTCCGATTTCGAGGATGTCGGCAAACCCCGCGTTGGTCACAAACGCGGTTCGCGCCAGCCGACCGGTCAGAAGCGCGTTGAGCGCGACTGTCGTCCCGTGCACGACCCGCGGGCGCGGTCCGCCATCCCCGCACAGGTGCGCGAGTCCCGCCGCGACGGCGGCGCCCGGGTCGCCGGGTGTCGACGGCCGCTTGTGCACCGTGACGTCCGCGCCCGCGACGAGCACGAGGTCGGTGAAGGTGCCACCCGTATCAACGCCGACGGTGCGCATGGGGAGCAGAGGGTAGCTCCACCGGTCCTTCGCGGCGCGTAGACTCTGCCGCGATGGGTGCCACCGCCGAGGGATCGCAGCCGCGGGGTGCCGCCGCCGACGGCCGCTCGGGGGGCAGTTCGGGGCTCGATCGCGGCGACATCCTCCCGGCTTTTTTGCTGGCGGCCGCGTTTGCCGCGCTTTTTGTGGGCCTTCGCCAGGAGCGCTTCTACGGCGACGGCCCGGGCCTCGTGAACTTCGCCTGGATCGGTGGGGGGGGCACGTTCCACCACGTGCTCTACCTGCCGTTTGCGAAGCTCCTGTGCGCGTTGGTGCCCGAGGGTGCGTTCGTGCTGCCGCTCCAGCTCGCGAGCAACCTGCCGGCCGCGTTGGGTGTTGGGGGCAACTATCTTTTGATGCGCGCGCTCGGCGCGCCGCGTTTGGGGGCCGCCGCGGGAGCCGCGCTCGTCGGCCTCGCCCCCGCGTACACGTTTTTCGCGACGGCGGTCGAGGTCCACGGCTTGCATGCGGGTGTGGCGCCGTTTGCGCTGCTTGCGGTGTTGTGCGCTCCCTGGAGAAACCGCGCGCTGTCGCTTTTGATCGCCGCCCTGGCGATGGTGCTGCTCTACGGCACACACCAAACGGGAGCGTTGCTCGGTTTGGGTGTGGTGCTGATGTGCGGTGTCGGCGCGCGCAACTCGGGGCGCCCGTTCACGTGGCCCGGCTTGATCTTCGGTGTCGGTCCCGCGCTTTTTCTCGCCCTCGTGGCCGCGATGGGCGCGGCGGCGCTTTACCGCTTCGGTGTGTTCGATCCGCGGCTCGAACTGCAAGGATCGATGGACCTCGCCCAGGGAGCGGCGGCGGGTGTGACCGCGTCAGGTTTGGACGTCGTTTGGCTCGTGGTCTGGCCGCTCGCGCTCGTGCTGCCGCTGGGCTTGCTCGGGATCGTGCGCGCGCGCCCGCCCGCGCTCGAATGCGCGGTCCTTGCGGCGCTGGTCGTGCTGCCGTGGATGGTGATCGCGCTGTGGGGCGTGGTTGAATCGGGCGCCTACTTCCTCGCCACACTTGGCCTGTTGATTTGGCCGCTCGCGCGGATCGCACCCGCGCGGCCGACGATGCCCGTGTGGGGCCTCGCTTTGCTGTTGATTGCGGTACAGGGTGTTTTGGGCGTGCGCCGCGTCACGGCGTGGGACCAGGGTTATCAACTGGCCGACCGCGTGGCCCTCGTGGAAGAGGTTTTTGCGGCTGCGGGCGCCCAAGCGCCCTTCCAAGGGTGGCTGGTTTCGTTCACCGGTTACGCGCCGTCGATTCGGCTGTGGTTTCCGACCCTGCGCGAAACAGGTGTGGGCCAGGCGCTGGCGATGGCCGGTGCGGGTGGTGCGACCCCCGCAGACGCCGACGGCGCGACGGCGTCGCTGGAGGTTTTGCTCGGGCCCCATCCGGTCGTGATCGACACGACCTACCTCGCCGACTGGCCGCGTGTCCGGCACACCCCGTTTGCGCCGTATCTGAAGGCGGCCGCGGACGGCATCGAAGCGCGCTACGAGTTGCGCCGCTTCCAACGCGGGTCGTGGCACGTCTGGTTGGTGGAAGGCGTGCGCAAGCCCTGAGCCCGCTCTGTTAGGCTCTTTCCCATGGCTCTCGCCGCACTCTCCTTTGGTCCGTTCGACGTGCCCGTGGGCGCGGAATGGGCCGCGTTGCTCGTGTCCTACCTCGCCGGCGCGGTGCCCTTCGGTTGGGTGCTCGCGCGTGCGATCAAGGGGGTTGACCTGCGCCGCCACGGCAGCGGCAACATCGGCGCGACCAACGCGATGCGTGTCCTTGGGCGCCCGCTTGGCCTGCTCGCGTTTGCGCTCGACTTTGGCAAGGGCTGGATCGGGCCGGCAGTGTTTGCGCCCGCATTTGCGCAGTACGCACGCGGTGTGGCGGGGGGGGATGGCAACCTTTCGCTCGAAGTCCTGTGTGGAGCGGCCGCGGTCATCGGGCACGTGTTCCCGGTGTATTTGGGCTTTCGCGGTGGCAAAGCGGTGGCAACCGGCTGCGGCGCGATCGTTGCGATCGACCCCCTGATCTTCGTGATCGGCGGCCTTGCGTGGATCCTCTCCATCACCACCGTGCGCATCGTTTCGGTGGCGTCGATGGCGATGGCGGTCACGTTCCCGATCGTGGCTTGGCAGCGCATGGACGGCGGCCTGTACGGCGCCGAGGTTGTGTGGGGCACGGCTGCGCTCGCTGCGCTTGTCCTGTGGCGCCACCGCGTGAACCTGCTGCGGATTTTGGCGGGTACCGAGCCCCGGACGGGCTCTAAAACGCGTGCGCCCGCCGCGGAAACACCCGAGTCGTCGGCACAGGAAACGCGTCACCGATGAAAACAACATCCGAGCGTGTCCTCGTGATCGGCGACGGTGCCTGGGGCACCGCACTTGCGCTGCAACTCGTCGCGGGGGGGGTGCCGACCGTGTTGTGGAGCGCGTTTGGCGAGCGCTCCGCCGAAATGACGCGCACCCGCGCGAACGAGCGTTATTTGCCCGGTGTGCCACTTCCCGACGCGCTCGAACTGTCGGCCGATCCGTTCGAAGCGGCGCGCGGTGTGCAGCTCGTTGTGTCCGTTGTTCCGACGCAGCACCTGCGTTCCGTTGCGCGGCGATTTGAGGATGCGATCGATGGCCGGACGCCGATCGTCAGCGCGACGAAGGGCCTTGAAATCGAAACCCTGCGCCGTCCCACGGAAATTCTCGTGGACGAGATGGGGGCGCGCCCCCTGTGTGTTTTGACCGGCCCGAGCCACGCGGAGGAGGTGGCGCGCGGCCTGCCAGCATCCCTGCTCGCGGCCAGCGCCGATGCCGACCTCGCGAACCTCGTGCAGCGTCTCTTCGGAGGCGCGAACCTGCGCATCTACACGTCCGGCGATGCGCTCGGCGCCGAGCTCGCGGGCGCGCTGAAGAACGTCATCGCCGTGGCGGCGGGTGTGGGCGACGGGCTGGCGCTCGGCGACAACGCGAAGTCGGCCCTCGTGACGCGCGGACTCGTGGAAATGGCGCGTTTGGGCGTGGCTATGGGCGCTCGGCCCGAGACGTTTTTTGGCCTGGCGGGCCTTGGGGACCTCGTGACCACCTGCTTCTCGCGCCACTCCCGCAACCGGTCGGTGGGTGAGCGCCTGGGCCGCGGGGAAAGCCTCGAGTCGATCCTGCAGAGCATGAGTGCGGTTGCGGAGGGGGTGGCGACGACGCGCGCGCTGTTCGGTCCCGAGTCCGAGGGCCGCGCCGCGTTGATGCCCATCGCCGAACAAGTCCACGCGATCCTGTTCGAAGGAAAGGATCCGGCCACCGCGGTCGCGGACCTCATGTCCCGGGCACCATCGGCCGAGATGGCAGGGTTGTTCGCCCAACACTCGCGATGACCCCCCAAATCGGCTTCCCACTCTTCCTTCTGATCACCGTCCTGCTGCTCGTGGGCGTCGTGTTCACGGGGTTCGCGCGTCGGCGCGGTTGGCACTTCACGCTGGTCGGGGCGGCGTTGGCGGGCCTTGCGACGGCGATTTGGTACGCCAAAGAACTCGGCCAGTACTACGACCTTGAAGCCGCGGGATGGATCACGCCGTTCCACTTGGGGCTCGCGAAGATCACGACCGCCTGTTACCTGTTGCCGCTTGCAACGGGTGTGGCGACGCTGCGCCGCCCGGGCGTCCGTCCGTGGCACCGCGCCGCGGCGTTCCTCGTGCTTTTCCTGACCCTCGTCACCACGGTGACCGGCGCGTGGATGTTGATGGCGTCGCCGCGCATCGGACTCGATTGAGCTGCGGCAAGCTCGTCAGCGCGCCTGGCCCATCCCCTCGGGCAGCAGGAACGGCACGAACAGCAGCGCGAGGTTCGCAAAGAGTGGCACACAGGCGATCGCGATCCAGACACGGTTGCGACCGCGCAGGGTGAGGACGGCGGCGATCGTGCCCGCGACGGCGAAGATCCCCGCGGCGGTGCCGACGACGGTCAGACTGGGTGCGTGTTGCGGGACGAACCGCCACAGGGCGAGCTCCAGCCACCAAAAACCCCAGCCCACGCTCGCCAGCCCCATGGCGAGCATCCACGTGCGGTGCCGCCGGCGGGCGCTGGCGCGCCACGGACGCAGGCTGCGGTTCATCCGGGGCATGGTGGGATTGTCGGGCGCCCGCGGCCCGCGCTCAAGCTCGGCCGCCCCACTCCCGCCGAAGCCGGTTGCCACCGAGGATCGTTGACGGCGCTCCCGCGACCCGCTACAACGGCCCGCCCTTGGGTCGGGGCGTGGCGCAGCCTGGCTAGCGCGCTGCAATGGGGTTGCAGAGGTCGGAGGTTCAAATCCTCTCGCCCCGACCATTTTCTCCGGCGGTGGCCGCGACCGGTGGCCGCGAACGGTGGCCGCGAACGGTGGCCGCGAACGGCGGCCGCGAACGGCGGCACCGGCGGCCTGCGGCAGCCTTTCGCCCTCTGGCGGCACTTTGCGACCACGGGCGTCCTCGTTGACCTGTTCAAGGTCGACT
>JBBRWC010000046.1:0-31022 GCA_038246255.1 Planctomycetota bacterium | reverse complement strand
GTGCTTCCCCTGCGGGAGCTGGGCCCTCCCCCCCGAATCCGACGCCGCTCTCTCCGCGAATGCTGCCCCCCCATCTTGTCGCCCTGCGACCGCACCAGTGGTCGAAAAACCTCTTCGTGCTCGCGGCGCTCGCGTTTGCGCTGTGGGATCGCACCCAAGAGGTCGTGGTGGACGGCGCGACGATCGGGCGGGTGGTCGCGGCGTTTTTTGCGTTCTGCTTGGGGGCGAGCGCGATCTACCTCGTCAACGACATCCTCGACGTCGAAAACGATCGGCGCCACCCGCTCAAGCGCCTGCGGCCTATTCCTGCGGGCAAAGTTGCGATTGCGACGGCGTGGTGGATGGCGGCCGCGTGCGCCGCGGGGGCGATGGTGCTGGGTGCGTTGGCGGGGGGTGAGCCCGCGCCGGTGCTCGCCGCACTGATCGCCTACGTCGTGCTGAACCTCGCCTACAGCGCGCGGCTCAAACATGTCGTGCTCGTCGATGCATTTTGCATCGCCGCGGGATTCTTGTTGCGGGTGGTCGCGGGCGGTCTTGCGGCGCACGCGCCGGTGTCGCACTGGCTGCTGCTCTGCACGCTGTTCCTCGCGCTGCTGCTGGCCCTCGGCAAGCGCCGCGCCGAACTCGCGCTGCTCGGCGAAAACGGGGGTGCGCACCGCGCGAGCCTCCTGTCCTATGACGTGGGATTCCTCGACCAGATGGTGACGCTGCTCTCGGCGGTCACGGTGGTGTGCTACACGATGTACACCCTCGACGCGGACACGGGTGCGAAGTTCGGATCGGGCAACGGACTCGTGTTCAGCGTGCCGTTCGTCGTGTTCGGCGTGGCGCGTTACCTGCTGCTGCTGCACACGAGCGACAAGGGTGGCAACCCCACGCGACTGTTCCTGGGCGGCGACCGGTTGTTCCTCGCGAACCTCGTGGCGTGGATGGCGGTCGTGTGGGCCGCGCTGACGGGTCGCCTGGTCACTTGGTGACGGGCGCGCTGTCCAGCGGGTTTGCAGAATCGAAGTAGTTGCGCAGGAGCGCCGCACGGGCGGCCTCGATTTCGCGCGGTGCCGCGCCGCCGCGGGTGGGTGCCGCGGATCCGGGGGCCGCAGCGGGCGGGCGTTGGGCGTTGAGCGCGTCGAACTCCGTCAGCACGTCCTGTGCGCCCGGCACGGACGCAGCTGCCTGGCGCGCCAAATGGTGGCGCAGGGCCGCGGACGACGTTGATGGCTCAAGCCGCGGGTCGGTCAGTGCCGCGACCAAGGCCTCAAGGGCAAACGCGGGCGCCCCGCACCACACCAGGCTCTCCGCGATGGCCTGGTGCAGCTCCGGGCGTTGACCCGCATCCACGTTCTTGAGAGCGGCGAGCAGCGCGGGCACCGCTTCGGCGAGGCCCAAATGGCCCAGCGCGCGGGCGGCGGCGACCTCGAGCGCGGGTGCCGTGCCCGGCTGCAGTCGCTGTTCGAGGGCCTCCTTGGCCGGCGGGTACTGGATGCGCCCGAGCGCGGATGCGACCCAGGGCCCCAGCTCCGGATCGTCCAGGTGCTCGAGCAACAGCGGACCAGCGCTGTGCGCGCGCGGCCCCATCCGCTCGAGGCACTGCACCGCCCCCAGACGCACGTAGGGACTGGCATCGAAGAGCGCCGCACCCAGCACATCAGCGGCGACACCGTCGAGGCGCGCGAGGAGGAAGCGGGCGTCGTCGACACCGCGCAGTTGGAACTCGTCGAAACGCGCGATCCAGCGCCACAGTTCGAGCTGGTATTCGAGGGAGCGCACGCGCGGCACCGCACCCGCCGGCAGTTCACCGCGCCACCACCCGTTCGCGAGTTGGTACGCGTCGCCCGCGCCGATCTCGTCGGCGAGCGCCTGAGCTTCGGCGGTGGCGCGCTCCGCCAAGTCGCGGTCGGGTGCGGAGTTCGCCACGGCGAGCACCCCGTCAAGCCCGCTGTAGATGCCGTGCTGACACAGCGCCCAGCCGAGCCACAACACGGCCTCCCAGTCGGTTTCGTACTTGAGGCGCAGCGTGAGGCGCGCGAGCACCGCGTCCTCACCCATGCGGCCCAAGCGCCAGTAGGCCCCCGCCCGCAGGCCGGCGGGTCGCGCGCGCTCGGCGATCGCCATCAGCGCCTCCGCGTCGTCCTGCCCGCCACGGCGCTCGAGCACCTCGAGGCACAGGTAACGCTCGGCTTCCCGCGCGTCCTCGTCGAGCGCCCGGGCGCGCAACCACGCGCTGGCTTCGGCGGGACTGTCGACGAGGTCGGTGACACCCGCGTCGCGTGCTCGACCCCCGGAGCCGGTGGCAAAACCCATGAGGCCTTCCATCCGGCGCACGAGTTCGGCGGGCGGGATGGGCGGGGTCGACGACGGCAGCGCCGTGGCGCGGGCGTCGGCGAGGCGCGCTTCGATCAGCGCGATCGCATCCAGGGCGACGGGCGCGAGCACCGGCGCCGATCGCTCAGGCTCGGACTCGGGCTCGGGCGTGCACGCAGCGGCACCCGCGAGCAGGCATAGGATCGCTCCCAGCCACCGCCCGAACGAATGCGAAGTGCGCGGTGTCACGGCGCGAGAACGATGCGGTGGACCAACCGCGCTTCACGCTCGGGATCGGGCGCGGCAGGGTCTGCGTAGTAGGGCGAGCGTTTGTAGAAGAGCGCCACTTCGATCGGGCCTTGCACCGGGTCGCCGACCGGCGCGAGGGTGTGGCGGTGCGGGTCGGAGGGGCCGCTGCGGACCTCGTACCTGCGTGTCTCGTGCGCGGCGAGCAGTGTCGTCGGCACGTCGACCTCGGTGCGGTAGGGATCGCGCAGACGCGCGAGGTGCCGCCACGGGAGCGGTGCGTCGTCCTGTGCTGCCTGCGGGCGCCAGAAGAGGTCCGCGGCGCGGCTGCGCTCATCCGTGGGGAAGCTGTGGCCCGCACCAATGTTTTCGACCTCGACGTACCACACACCGTCCTGGGCTCCCCCGCGCAGCGCAATCGCTCCGCGCACGAGCTCGATGTCCGTGCCGCCCGGGCTTGCGTGGCTGCGACCGCGCGACGGATCGCCGCCGCGGTGGGGCATGTGGCAATCGATGCAGCCGACACCCTGCGCGGCAAAACGCGATGCGCGCCACTGGTCCACGGTGCCGTGTTGGTTGTGGCAACCAGCGCAGTGTTCAGCGCTGGAGAGCTCCGCGCGCGCGACGGGCCGGCAGGCGGCGCGCGGATCGGAGCGTGTGCCGGCGACCCCGCCGTCCGGCAGGAGGTGGCACGTGATGCAATCGACCCCTTCGACCTGCCGCACGTTGCGCGGCCGGACCCGCTCGCCGATGCCCGATTGGAAAACGGGGCTCGGCGCGTGGCAGTCGATGCAATCCTGGTTCGCAAAGTCCATGGACAGCAAGCGCACTTCCGGGCCCGTCCACGCGTTGGCGTGCTCGGACATCGCCCATTCGTCGTAGACCTCGGCGTGGCACTGGCGGCAGTCCGCGCTGGTCGCGAAGGTCATGGGGGTCGAGCTTGTCCCGCCGTCCCGCGACGGGCCGCCCGCGAGTTCGAAACCGAGCCACGCGACGACACCGATCGCCAGGACGCCAAGTGCGATTCGAAAGGGATTCATGGGATCAACCCGTGTTGGGAGGATTCGACCACGGATCCCGCCTCGAGCGCGAGCATGCGGCTCGCGATCGACGCCGCTTCGTCCGGGTCGTGGGTCACATGGAGCGCGGTGAAGCCCAGGCGGCGCTGGAGCAGCTCCAGGCGCTCGAGGAGCGCGCTGCGCAGGGCGCGATCGAGCGGGCCGAGGGGCTCGTCCAAAAGCACCAGCGGCGGGCGGGCGACGAGGGCCCGGGCGAGGGCTAGGCGTTGGGCCTCACCGCCCGACAGTGTCCCGGTGGGGCGTCCGCCGAATCCCTCGAGCCCGACCCACTCCAGCATCTCGTCCGCCCGTCCCCGGCGCTCGCGGCGCGGCACGTGGGCGGCGCGCAACACAAACTCGAGGTTGCCGTGCGCCGACAGATGGGGCCACAGCGCGCCGCCCTGGAAGAGGTAACCGATACCGCGCCGCTCGGGCGGCATCAAAAGGCGTGTCCCGTCCGTCGCAAGGGCGCCGTGGAGCCACACGCGCCCCGCGGCCGGACGCATGAGGCCAGCAGCGACGCGCAGGAGCGTGCTCTTGCCCGATCCCGAGGGTCCTACGAGCAAGACGTGCTCACCCTGCTCGAGCCGCAGGGCCGCACCCGCGAGCACGACGGCGCCCCCGAGTTCGACGCGCACCCCTTGCATCTCCATCGCTGCGCTCATGGCAAAACCTCCATACGCCGCTTCGAGAACGCACTCCACAAAAGACCCGGAAGGAGCACCGAAAGGACCAGCACGAGCGCAAGCGCGGCAACGAAGTCGTCGCGCCCGAAGTGCACGCCGTTGTAAACCCGGACGATCGCCGTGCGGTTGGCGGCGGGCACGAGGATGGCCGAGTCGAGTTCGCGCATCGCAAACGCGAACACGAGGGCAAAGGCGCCCACCAGCGACCCCTGGACGAGCGGCGCGACGACGGTGAAGAGGCGCCGGGCGGGCCCAACACCCGCGACGGCGGCCGCATCCTCAAGGGGCCGCGCGAGGGCAGCGACGGCCCCCGACGTGATCAGGACCGCAAACGCCGCCAAGCGCCCCGCAAACAGAAGGGTCGGCATCCATTCCCCTTGGTAGAGGCCCTGCGTCTGCGGCCGCGCCCACAGCACGATCGCGCCGATGCCAAACAGAGTGGCCGGTGCGGCGAGCGGCAGGAGCACGGCAAACTCGAGGGCGCGGCCAAGGGCGCGCGAGCGGGACCGCTCGATGGCGTGGCCGAGCACGAGCCCAAAAAAAACGGCAAGCAGCGCCGCCGACGCGGCGTGCCGGTAACTGCGCACGAGGTCGTCCCGCGCGCGGTCGAAAGCGGTGCGAAAGGCCGCGCGGCCATTGCGCAGGAAGCCCGCGACGAGTACGGGCGCGGCTTGAACGCGCTCGAGCAATCCCACATGTGCGGCGGTTGTTTCGGCCTGCGCTCCTTCGCCCAAATCACCGGCATCGCTCCCGACCACCTGTGCCACACGCGCATCGGTGAAGTTTCGCGGGCCACCCCCCGCCTCGTAAACGAGGCGACCGATGGGCACGAAGGCCGAAAGTGCGAGCACACCAAGGAGCCCGAGGAGGACCGGCGCGCGCCACGTTCCCAGGTTCCACCGGGCGGGTTCTTGGAACCCACTTGCGAGCGTCGCGAAGGCCCCGCGCTTGCGCAAAATCAGGGCGGGGACGAGGGCGAGCAGGTTGAGCGCGATCAGCGGCAATGATTTGGCGACGGCCAGGCCGGGTTGCCCCAGTTGGTTCCAGCTCGCGAAGATGTCGTCGGCGTACACGTTGAATTTCGGGCCGACGAAGGACACGTAGTTCGGGACCGCGAAGTCGTTGACCGCGAACACGAACGCGAGGCAGGCGCCCGCGAGGGCCGGAGGCAGCATCATTGCGAAGTCGATCCGCAGGGCGGCGGGGGCTCCGCCGGCGAGCCGTGCGGCCTCGACCAGGCGTCGGTCCACACGCTCGGCGGCGCGCGCCGCGAAGATCGCGACGAGCGGGAAACCTGCGAGGCCGAGTACAAAAACGCTCGCCACAAGTCCGCGCCACTCGACCAGCACGGTCCACGTCATCGCGAGGAACAGCGGCGGCACGAGGATGGGGATGATTCCGAGGGTGCGCAGCCAGCGGGCTCCGGGCACGTCCGTTCGCGCCACGGCGTAGCCAAACGGCAAACCGAGGATAAACGCGAGTCCGGCGGCGCCGAGCCCGAGCGCGAGCGTGCGCCCGAAGAGCGCGTGCACGCGCGGTTCGAAGACTCGAGCGAGGTCCGCGGATTCGATGCGCAGCACCATCGCGCACAGCGGCAGGAGCGCCGCGACGCCAAACAGCGCCAGGGCACCCAGCACCAGCGCGCGATTCAATCGACGAAGATCTCCTGCATTTGCGCGAGCACGTCGGTGAGTTTGCGCCCCACCGCTTCAAAGTCGATCTCCATGAGCTTCAACTGCGCGGGGTCGAGCACGTGCCCCGGACGCGGAACATCCGGGTGGAAGGGCGACTGGGCGTTGTGCTCGGCGAGGTACCGCTCGTTTTGGGCCGACACCATGAAGTCGACGAAGCGCCGCGCGTTGTCCGTGTTTTTCGATCCCTTCAGGATCCCAATGGTATTGGGCAAAAGGATGAGGCCCATTGCACCCTCACCCTGGTCGGGAACCACCTGCGCGACGGGGGCTCCTTCGGCGCGCACTACGTTGTAGTCGTTGACGTCCGTGAAGCCAAAAGCGGCTTCGCCCCGCGCAACGGCGCGCGCGAGCACCATGTTGCCCGGGTACAGCCGCAATTGGCCGGCGTTCGATGCGTCGGCGATGCGCTGCGCGAGCGCGCGACCGGCTTCATCGCCGAACACCGTGTACACGACCGTCAGGTGTGTCAGGGTCGTGCCGGTGAGCGGCCGCACGAACGCGGCGCGGCCCGCGTGCTGGGGATCGAACAGGTCCTCGATGCCCGACAGCGTCGCCGGATCCACGCGGTCCGTATTCGCGATGATCACGCGGCCGCGTCCCGCGAAGCCTGTGTAGAGGTCGTCGGGCCCGAACCAGCGTTCGTCGATACCCTGCGCAGCGGGGGAGCGGTAGCTCTGGTAAAGCCCCTCCTGGGCGAGCATGACCGTATTCGCGATCTCGTTGTTCCAGAACACGTCGCAGCGGTGGACACCCCCCTTTGCCTCCTCGCGCAATCGCCGCGTGAGCCCGACAGTCTTGTTGGCCTCGGTGTCGTACTCGACGCGGACGCGCAGGCCCGTTTCGGCCTCGAAACGCCGGATCACCGGTTCCGAGTGGACCTGGTTCATGGACGTGTAAACCACGAGGTCGTGGTCCGCTCCGCCGCACGCCGCGGCGAAAGCCACTGCCGTCAACAGCAGTCCGGCCATGCGCGCCCGGAAGGGGCCGCGAGCCACCCCGGACGCGGGCGAGCTCGAGCGGCGCGGCGGAATCGGGGCGTGGGAAAGCGGACTATCGGGGTTCTGCATGATGGTGGGGGCGAGCTGGACGGAGAGTGGGGCCGGGAGGTGGAACGCCGCGCAGCGGGTTCAGCCGCATCGCAAAGGCAAGTGCCGTGCCGCGCGCAGGTTAGCGCCCGCGGAGCGCTGTGGCCGCGCTGTGGCCGCGCTGTGGCCGCGCTGTGGCCGCCGAGGCGCGGTCTCGCTTATCCTCGTCCGCCCCCGCTCGTCCCGGGGGCCTGCGCCCGATCCTGACCCGCGCCTGGGCTCCCCAACCCCGGCTCCACCCCAGCCCCGCGTACCCGCCCGTGTCCGCCGAAAACTCCCCCCGCGCCGTTCCCCCGACCCCCGCTCCGCTGTTCGCGCAGCGCATGGGTCAGCTTGGCACCGAATCCGCGTTCGAGGTGCTTGCCCGGGCAAAGGCGCTCGAAGCCGCCGGCAAGGACATCGTCAACCTGGGGATCGGCTCGCCGGATTTCCGCACCCCGGACAACATCGTCGAAGCAGGGCGCAAGGCGCTGGCCGACGGTTATCACTTCTACACCCCGGCGAAGGGCCTTCCCGAGCTGCGCGCGGCCGTCGCCGACGACATCCTCCTGCGCCGCAAGGTCGCGGTCGATCCCGACCAAGTGATGATCGTGCCGGGTGGCAAACCGACGATGTTCTTCGCGATCCTGATGTTCGCGGAGCCCGGCGCCGAGGTGCTCTACCCGAACCCCGGATTTCCGATTTACGAATCGATGATCCGCTTCGCCGGCGCGAAGCCCGTGCCGATCCCTTTGCTCGAGGAAAACGGGTTCAGCTTCGACCCCGATACGGTGCTCGCACAGATCACGCCAGCGACACGCCTTTTGATCGTCAACACACCGGCCAACCCGACTGGCGGTGTGGTATCGCGGGCAGCCCTCGCGCGTCTTGCGAAGGGCCTCGAAAAACACCCGCACGTGGCCGTGCTTTCGGACGAGATCTACGGCCGCATGACGTACGACGGGCTCGAACACGCGAGCTTGCTCGAGTTCGAGAGCCTGCGCGAGCGTTTGATCATCCTCGACGGTTGGAGCAAAACGTTTTCGATGACAGGTTGGCGTTTGGGTTGGGGCCTGTGGCCGAAATCGATGATCAAACACGCCGAGCGCTTGCAGATCAACTCGAACTCGTGCTCGAGCGCCCCGGTGCAGGTCGCGGGCATCGAAGCCCTGCGCGGCCCGCAGGATGCGGTCGACCGCATGATGAAAGCCTTCGACGAGCGCCGCCGATTGATCGTCGCAGGGCTGAATAAATTGCCCGGTGTGTCGTGCGTGATGCCCAAGGGCGCCTTCTACGCGTTCGCGAACGTCAAGGGCACGGGCCTGCCGGCGATCGCCGTGCAGAACAAGCTGCTCGACGAAGCGGGGGTTTCGACCATCGCGGGCTCGAGCTTCGGCCGCTACGGCGAGGGTTATGTGCGTTTTTCCTACGCCAACAGCGCCGAAAACATCAAACGCGCGCTCGAGCGCTGCCACGCTGTCCTCGAGCCGGTGGTCGCCGGCCGTTGAACGCTCCCGCGGCCGTCCACGTGGGACCTGTCAGCGATTTTCGCTCCGACACCGTCACCCGTCCGTCCGCGGCGATGCGCCGCGCGATGGCGGAGGCCGAAGTCGGCGACGACGTCCTCGACGGCGACCCGACTGTCAGCGCACTCGAGGCGGCGGGTGCGCGTTGGCTCGGCGTCGAAGGCACGCTGTTTGTGCCGTCGGGCACGATGGCCAACCAGATCGCGGTGGGTGTGCACACACGCCCCGGCGACGAAGTCATCCTCGAGGCGGACGCGCACATTTTGCGTTTTGAATCGGGGGCGTTGGGAGCGCTCCACGGCGTTCAGAGCGTGACGCTCCCCGGCGTCAAGGGCGCGCTCGACGCCGACGCGGTTCGACGTGTGATTCGGCCGGATTTTGTGCACTGCCCGCGCAGCGCCCTGTTGTGTCTCGAGCAGACGCACATGGGTTCGGGCGGGCGCGTCGTGCCGCTGGCGGCGTTTGCGTCCGCGGCCAAGGTGGCGCGGGAGGGCGGGCTCGCGGTGCACCTCGACGGCGCGCGGCTCGCCAACGCCGTGGTGGCGAGCGGCATTGCCGCGAGCGAATGGACGGCCCACGTGGATTCCGTGTCGCTATGCCTCAGCAAGGGCCTCGGTGCGCCCGTCGGGTCACTCATCTGCGGCAACGCGGCGTTTCTCCAACGCGCGCGCACGCTGCGCAAGCGTTTTGGCGGTTGGATGCGCCAATCGGGCATCCTCGGTGCCGCCGGCCTTATGGCGCTGCACGACAATCTGGCGCGGCTGGCCGACGACCACGCGCTCGCGCGTGACCTCGCGCGCATGCTGGGGGCGATCGACGGCCTCGAAATCCACCCGGAGGACGTCGAGACGAACCTTGTCCTCGTGCGGGTGCGCCACCCGCGCTTTGGCGCCGCGCAACTTTCGACCGCCTTGGCCGAGCGGGGCGTGCGCGTCCTCGCGCTCGGTCCGGACCATCTCCGCTTCGTCACCCACCTCGACGTCGGCCCCGGCGACGTCGAGCGCGCCGGCCGCGTGGCGCGCGCGCTGCTCGTCGCCTGAACTCCGCCGACTCCACACGCCCGACCCCTTCGCCCCCCCTATGGGAATCTACACGGCCTACGACATCCGCGGTCTGTATCCGCAAGAACTGGACTCTGACCTTGCGCGCAAGATCGGCAACTCCTTCGCCCGTTTCCTGAAAGCGAAGCGCCTCGTCGTCGGACAGGACATGCGCTCCCACTCGCCCGCTGTCGCGGACGCGGTCAGCGCGGGCATGCGGGACGCGGGTTGCGATGTGATTCGGCTGGGACTCGCATCGACGCCGATGACGTATTACGCCATCGGCTCGCTGGACTGCGATGGCGGTTTGTGCGTGACTGCGAGCCACAACCCGGCGGAGTATAATGGGATGAAGCTGTGCGGGCGCGGCGCGACTCCGATCTCGGCGGCGAACGGCATTCGCGACGTCGAGCGCATGTGCGCCGAAGCCTACCCCGCGCCTGCAGCGCGCCGCGGCACCGAGCAGCCCGTCGACCTGCTGGGCGCCTACGCCGACCACGTTGCGCGTTTTGCGCTCGCGCAGAACCCCGTTTCGCTCGCCATCGACGCGTCCAATGGCATGGCCGCGTACACGCTGCCCGCGATCCTCGAGCGCCTGCCGCTCATTCGCGCACATGCCATCCTGATGGAGCTCGACGGCACGTTCCCCGTGCACGAAGCCAATCCGCTCAAGGAGGAAAATCTGCGCTGGGTGCAGGACCTCGTGCGCGCGAAAAAAGCGCGCCTGGGTGTCAGCTTCGACGGCGATGCGGACCGCTGCTGTTTTGTCGATGAACAGGGCCGCACCGTCGGCGCGGACCTGATGACGGCGCTGCTGTCGCGTTGGTTCCTGGAGCGCCGCCCGGGCGCGCCCATCGTTTACGACCTGCGCTCGAGTTGGGTCGTGCGCGAGGAAATCCAACGTGCGGGCGGTGTGCCGATCCGCGACCGCGTCGGGCACAGCTTCATCAAAGCGACCATGCGCGCGCGCGGCGCGGTGTTTGGCGGGGAGCTGTCCGGGCACTTTTACTTCGCCGACAATTTCACGACGGACTCAGGGGTCATCGCGATGGTCACGGCGCTCAGTGTTCTCGACACTCCCGAATACCGCGATCGCCCGTTCAGCGACATCGTGGCCAGCCTGCGCCGGTACCACTCCACGGGCGAAATCAACTTTCACGTTGCCGACAAGGACGCTGCAATCGCGGAGTTGCGCTCCAAGTACTCCGCCGGGCGCCAGGACGAGCTCGACGGCATCACGGTCGAGTTCGGCGACCTTTCGAGCGAGCCGTGGTGGTGGTTCAACGTGCGGCCGTCGAACACCGAGCCGCTCCTGCGCCTCAACATGGAGGCGTCGACCCCCGCCCTGCGCGACGCCCAGCGCGACGAGCTCGTCGCCCTCCTGGGAGAGCCCGAATGAAGCGAGCTGCCGTCGCCGTTGGAATCCTTCTCAGCCTCGTGCCGGGCTGCCGCGGACCAGGCGCCGACTCCGCCGCGGGGTCGGCGTCGCCCGAAAATGCGTCCGCGGCGCGCGGCGCGCAAAACACGCCGCGGCCGATCCCCGCGGCCTATGCCTTCGCGGCGCCCGCGCGTGTGCGCGGCAGCGTTCTCGACGCGGCGACCGGCGAGCGCCTGGCGGGTGTCGAGATCCACGCGGGCGACGTGCGCGCCGTGTCGGGCGCGGACGGCCGCTTCGAAATGACGCTGCCCGCGGGTTGGAACGGCTCGGTGACGGGTGCGGCGGGCGACGGCCGATTGGCGCGGCTCGAACTGCTGCCCCTGCGGCCCGGCGTGCTCGAGGTCGTGCTGCGACTCGCATTCCCCTGATCGGCGTCGTTTTTGCGGCTGAGCGCAGGGACCGCGGTCGGGTCCGGTGACTGCGGTGTGACCCCTTTGCGTGGACGCGCACCCCCCGGCGCGCTCACAATGGTCCCGTGGCACCCTCGCACCCTTCGTCCGAGCCGCGCGACGGCTTCGGAACCCGGACCGCGCCCGCGCGCCGCGGGTTATGCGCCCTCGCCCGTGCGGCGGTGCTGTCGACCGTGTTGGCAAGCGTCGGCCGCGGAGCCGTGCAAGACGCAGGCGCGGGGACTGTTCACGCACCCGGGCAGGATGCTGCACAGGCAGCCGGGCACGAAGCTCTGCAAAGCACGGTGAACACACGCTCGGCTGCGCCGCGGTTGCGGCCCGCGCCCCCGCCGGAGGGCCCCGCGGGCTGGGACGAGCGTGTTGCGCTCAATCGCACGCTCAGTTTCCACGAACGGGGCGCGCGGGCTGCGGTCGAACTCCTCGACGGCGAAGGCGCGCGGGGTCCGTCGGAGGACGGCCCCGCGCGCGCCGCAGCCCTCTACGCACTGGGCGCCGCAAAGGCGTCGGCGGAGCGCACGCGGCTCGAATCGATTGCGCGCCTTGGTCCCCTGGTGGAGCGGCGCGCGGCGTTGCTCGCACTCGGAACGCTCGGATCGTCCGACGGTCTGCTCGTCGATCTCGCGCTGACAGCGGAACAGGAAGTCGCGTCGGCCGCTTTTTTCGGGCTGGTGCTGGCGCGTTCCCCGCGCCTCGCCTCGTTTGGAGCCGAGTTGCTCGAAGCGCGCCCCGAACTCGCCGCACAGGTCATGGCCGTCGGCACCTTTGCGCGCGACCCCGCGGACCAAAGTGCGCTCGCGAACGCGGAGTTGATCGACGATTACCTGGACCTGCGCTAGCGCGCCGCGCGGGACTACGGATTGATCGATGGCCAGAGTTGGCGCGGTCTGCAACTGCGTCAGCTCGCCACCGACGAGGGTTTTGTCGACGACGTCGTGTTGCCGAGCCTCTCCCTCGTGCGCCATCCGGGCGTGCGCGACCACCTCGCGTCGCTGCTCCTTGAGCGCCCGTCGCCCGCGGTATTTGCCGCGTGCCTCGACGTGCTGCCGGCAGAGCTTGAGCGCATCCTCGCGCGCGGCCTGTTCACACCTCCCGACGCGAGCTACTGGGAGCGCGCGCTGGACGCGATCGAGCGCCGCGGACCTGCGCCGGCCGACGGACCCTTCCTCGAACTCGCCCTCGACGTGGAGGAGTTCCGACGTCCGGCGGCCGCGATGCTCACCGAGATCGGCGTCGCGGCCGGTTGGGAGGCGCTCGCGCCCGACCTTGCATCTCCGGATGCCGATGTGCGCGCATTTGCGGTCCGGGCCCTGGGCACTTCGGAGGAGGAGGATCGGGACGCGGAGCTCGGGCGAATGCTCGCGGACAGCGACCCGACCGTGCAGGCGGCCGCGTGGGTGGGTCGCCTGCGGGCGGGCGAGCGACGTGCGACGGATGACGCCCGCGCGGCGCTCGAATCCGACGACCTTGCGACTTCGCCGCTCGTCGAAGAAATGCTACGTGCGCGCCGCGCGCCGCGGGTGCGGGCGCTGCTCGCGGATCACCTGTCCGAACTCGAAGGTGAACTGCAATTGCGCGCGGCGATCGAGCTGTGCCTGCCCGGTCGGCTTGGGCCGCGCGAGATCGTGCGGGTCGCCCTCGAGCGCGGTGAGGCGGGAATCCACGCCGCCCGCGCCGCGCGGATTCTCGCCGACAACCCGACCCAGGAGGAGGTTGCGCTGTTGCGCAGCCTGTTCCCGCGCTCGGTCGACCGCGGGTTCGACGTGGCTGTCGCGCAGGCTCTGCTCAGCTCGGGCGAACCGTCGGGGATGCTGTTCCTGCGTGCCGCCCTGTGGCGTGCTCCGTGGCACCGCTCGGTGCTCGCGGGCCACCTTTTGGCGAGCCAGGGTGGTGTGCACGCGCTTCACGAAGAGCTCGACTCCGCGCCGTCCTGGGCGAGCGGTCGCGACCTGCGGCGCATCGGGTTTGCCATCGGGAGTTGGGGTGGCCCGCAACAGGTCGAGGTGCTCGCGCGGCGGCGCGCTTCCTCCGATCCCGCCCTGCAAGGCGCGTATCTGGGTGCGCTGAGCTCGCGCACCTACTGAACGCCGTGAAGGACGAGCTGGAAGGCCGATCGGACGCCCCGCGGGCGGCGCAGATCGTTGGGTTCGAGCCCTGCGGACTCGTCACGCTGCTGACGGACTTCGGCACTAGCGACACCTTCGTGGGAGTGATGAAGGGCGTATTGTGGGGGCGCTCGCGCCGCCTGCGGGCCGCGATCGACTTGACCCACGCCATCGCGGCGCAGGACGTCGAGGACGCGGCGCTGCACCTCGCGGAGGCGCGCCCGTGGTTCCCGGCGGGGACCGTGCACGTCGCCGTGGTCGACCCGGGGGTCGGCTCGTCGCGCGCGATCCTTGCCGCCCTGGACGGAGGCCACCTGTTCCTTGCGCCGGACAACGGACTCCTGACACCGGTCCTCGGGGCCGGGGCCCGGGTTTGGCGCGTCGATCCCGCCCGTTTTGGCCTGACACCCCCCAGCCGAACGTTCCACGGGCGCGATGTGTTTGCGCCCGTTGCGGCGGCGCTTGTGGACGGCTGCGACCCCAGTTCGGTAGGGCTACGGGCGGAAAAGTGGCAGGTGCTGCCGATGACCGCGCCGCAACCCCTCGGCGCGGGCCGGGTCCGCGGGCAGATCCGGCGGGTCGATCGGTTCGGAAACCTGATCAGCAACCTCGACGCGGACGGGCTCGAGCGCCTGCGCGGGGAATTAGCCAAAGCTCCGCGCGCGCAATTCCAGGTTCGGGTGGGTGAGGTTTACGCTCCGCTGGTCGATACCTATGCGGACGCGGCGAAGGGTGCCCCCCTCGCGCTGCTCAACTCGAGCGGTTGGGTCGAAGTCGCCGTGCGCGACGGCGACGCCGCCCGCCTCCTCGGGGTGTCCCGGGGCGCCCCGATCGTGCTGGAACCCGTGCCATGATCCTCGACCGAAAAGTGTCCCTTATCGGAGCCCCCCTCGGGCTCGGCGGCGCCCACCCGGGTGCTTCCCTCGGCCCGATCGGGCTGCGGCTCGCTGGCCTCGAACAACGTGTCCGCGCCCTCGGGCTCGATTTCGAGGACACCGGCGACGTTGCGGTGCCGAGCGTTTCGTCCGCTGCGCCAAAGGACCCGCGCGCCCGCTTCGTGGAGGAGATCGCGGAGCACTGCCGCGACCTATCGAACCGGGTGGAGTCCGTGCTGCGCCGCGGCCGCTTCCCGCTGGTTGTCGGCGGTGACCACGCGGTTGCATGTGGGACGGTTGCGGGCCTCGCGCGGCACTACGGAGCCGACGGCGGTCGCATCGGCCTGATCTGGTTTGATGCCCACGGCGACATGAACACACCGCAGACGAGCCCGTCGGGGAACGTCCACGGAATGCCGCTTGCGTGCATCCTCGGTCACGGTCCGGGCCTGTTGACCGAACTCGCGGGCCGCGTGCCGATGGTTTCGCCGCGCAATGCAGTCCTGGTGGGCGTGCACGAGCTCGACAAACACGAAAAGGACCTGATCCGCTCGAGCGGCGTCCGCATCTACACCATGCGCGAGATCGACATGATGGGCATGCAGCGGGTCATGGAAGAAGCGCTCGCGATCGCCTGCGAGGGAACCGTCGGTTTCCACCTGTCCTTCGATGTGGACGGCTGCGATCCGTCCGTGGCGCCGGGTACGGGCACGATCGTGCCGGGCGGCACCGACTTCCGCGAGTCGCATCTCGTGATGGAAAACGTCGCGGACACGGGCAAGCTGCTCTCCCTCGAGCTGACCGAGGTCAACCCGATCCTCGACGTGCGCAACACGACGTCGGAGTTCGCCGTTGGCCTGATCCAGTCGGCGCTCGGCAAGCTCATCCTTTGAGCGGTTGAAAAGAATCGGCCTAACCGGGCCCAAGTAGCTCGCGAGGATGTCCGCGCCCTTGTGAGTTTCGAAGGGGGGCAAACCTGGCAGGCGGGCATTCAAGCAGCGGTTTCCGGCGAGTGCGAGGGGGTGTGGGCCAATGCTGTCATCAAGATGCGCAAGTCGGCGTAGCCTTTGATGCGACGGAAGCTTCCCTCAGCCAGCGCGCGGCCGCTGGCGGTCCAGCGTATGACCATTTTTGCGTCGCGCCAGCGCTTCACTCGCGCTGCGAGGGCCTTCACCCGGTTGAAGGCGGATTCGATGGGGTTGGTCGTCGACAGCGTCGCGCGAAGCGCTGCAGTCAGCCCCAGGCGGTGGACCGTCAGCGTCTCTTCAAAGCCCTCGTCCAGGCTCTTCGCCGCGCGGTCATTCAAGGTGCCGAGCCAGCGAACGAAGGCCTTGAGCGCCGCTCGCGACACGCTGTAATCCGACATGCTCCAGGGTGCGCGCAGCCGCCGGTGTCTTGAAGCGATCGCCCGTTGAGCGCATCCAGGTCCTTAGCGCTGGCGCGCTGGAAGGCCGCACTGACGGCCGATCGCTGCAGGTCCAGTCCGTCGGCAAGCCGATCGAGAGCTGGGTCGTACTACCGTTTCGAGATGCCGTTTCGAGATGCCGCGTACCAAAAGACGCTTCACGTCGTCGTCGAGCGCATCGCGCGCTCCAGATGCGAGCATCGTTTCGAGCTGGACTTCAGTGCCGAGCTTCGCGTCGCGGACACGGGGCCGCTCGAACTCGTGGGGCTCGCCGCCCAGGAAAATGCGGGACGGCGCGTTCCCACCCCGGCGCAGGCTCGTGCCGGGCTTGCGGGACCAAGGCGTCCCGACCAGCTTCTCGAGTTCCGCCCGGACCAGATCCTGAGCCATTTCGCTTACCGCGCCCTGGATCGCGCAGAGGAGCGCGTCCCGAACGGTCGCCTGCGCCGCAAAGGCCAGCGGATGGCACGCGGGCGCCGAAGCCTCCCTCTGGGAACGGCGGCGACGGGGGTGACGGGCGGCGGTCTTGAGGCTAGATTTTCTCTTCATCGGGGGGTCATCTCCAGGGGAAAGGGTCGTTAAACAACTCCTTCCTACCCGGCGGGTGCCCCCCCTTCAAAACTCTCCCCCCCGGTCTGCAATGGTCTGAAATGCCGATGAATCACCCCGCCCGCTCCCGGTGGCTTTGTCAAAGTGTTCGAGTCGCGACTCTGGCCGTGGCCGTATCGATGCTCTCCGGGTGCGCTGCCATGTTCAACGGCACCACCGACACGATTCACGTCCAAAGTCACGAAGAAAACACTATTTTCTTTGCGAACGAGCGCGAGATTGGCCGCGGACTCTCGGCGACGACCGTCATCGCAAAAAAGGAGCTCGGTCGCACCGTGCTCCGCGCGGAGAAGGAAGGCTTCCATCCCGCGACCGCAGCGATCACCACGAGATTTGACGCAACGACGCTTCTTGGCGTACTGCTCGACTGGGGCATCGTCAGCGTTTTCATCGTCGACGGTGTGGCGACAGGCGCGATCCGCCGCGCAGCTCAGACTGAATATGTGCTGACTCCGCAGCCGATCGAAACGGGTTCCTAGCCCGGATTATTCAAGAGAAGTAGGCGCGGGTGCGGACGTAGCGCCGTAGAGGGGTTTAGCGAACTCTTCCACGTCAAACACGAACCACAACCCGCATGCCCCAGCATACCTCCGAGGCGTTCCTTTTCGAAGACCTCTGGCCGACGACCGTCGTGTGCCAGTTCGACGCCACTCAGCGGACCTCGGACACGGGCGCCACTCTCTTGGGCGCCAAAGCGCCGCGTGATCTTCAAGGCCGAAGTCGTCCACGCGTCGGGAAAGAGTGCGCGCGACAACACGCGCTTTGTGATCACGAACATGCCCCATGAGCCGCAGACCGCGTGGCGCATCGACTGCCAGCGCGGTGACAGCGAAAACCGGATCAAGGAGCTGAAGAACGACCTCGAGATCGATCGCACGAGCTGCACGAGCTTCCTCGCCAACCGAGTCCGCGTCATCTTCACGTCCATCGCGTACATCCTCTTTCAAGAGCTGCGTGCGGTCCTTCAAGGGACGGAACTGGAACGAGGAATGGTCGCGACCCTGCGGCTGCGCCTGCTCAAAATCGGCGCGACGGTCACTGAAAGCCTGCGCCGGGTCCGTATGTCGATGCCGTCCTGTCATCCATGGAAAGATCTTTGGATGACGGCCGCGAGCAGAATCGCAGCTCGCGCTTAGAATCGCCGCCGACTCAATGGATCAGCGGCCGGAGCCGAGCGCTCCGCGGCCCCCATTCGCCCACAGGCGGGGGCTGACCAACCAAATAGACTGCTTCAATCCCGCCGCAGAAACGTCGTGATCGCCCCGCTCCTTCGCGATGTGCGCCGCCGGCAGGTAACCGCCAAACGCCACCAGCGCGATCGTCTTCGAGCCGTTGGTCTTTCTCGAGCGACTCGCCGCGCTCGTGCCCAGGCCGCGCGCGCACCTGCGGACGTACCACGGCGTGCGTGCGCCCGCGGCGCAGTGGCGCGAACGCATCGTGCCCGGGCCGCGCGAACCGACCGAGTCGCACCATGGTTCGACGGAGCGCAACGGCGTCTGCTCGCGCTCTTGCGACTTCCACGCCGCGCTCCCGAGCTCAGCCAGAACCCGCAGGCTCGGTTGGGCCGAGCGACTACGCCCGAGTTTTCGCCGTCGACGTCCTCACGTGTCCCCACTGCGGAGGTGCGCGCAGCCTGATCGCCATGATTGCCGACGGACTCGTCGTGCGCAGGATCCTAGGGCCACCTCGAGCTGCCCAGCAACGCCCCGGCGATCGCTCCCGCCAGAGCGCCGCCAGAGCCCGAGTTCGCCTGGTAGTCCCTAGTGCGAGCGAGCTGCGCGCATCCAGGCGGAGCGCGGCCGGGTGGCGCCACGCCCAGGGTCCCGTGCCCAGTGCGCCGGACATCCTCCAAGGGGCTACTGGGGCAGCGCAGAGCAGCGGGACGGGGCTCCGAGGGACCGGATCCACTCGTCCGTGGGCTCGAGACCTACGGGGAATCGGCCCGAACCGCTTCCCTCTGCGAAGGGTCATCCGCTTGGAGCTCCTATCCCCCACGACCGCTCGGGGAGCCCTGGTGCACCGAAAAAATGCGGCGGACCGCGTCCTCCGGGGGCCCTCACGTCCGCGCTGCGCGGCCGCTCGCGCGCCCACGGCCCGCGGTCCTTCCGGCATCGGCCCCGGTCCTGGCCCATGTACCCTCGTCGCCCATGCGTATCGTCAGCTTGCTCCCCTCCTCGACGGAGATCGCCTGCGCCCTCGGAGCCTCAACCGAACTGGTGGGCATCAGCCATGAGTGCGACTTCCCGCCTGTCATCCGGGATCGGCCGGTGCTGACCTCTTCGAAGATCAACGTGCACCAGCTCTCCGCCGACATCGACCGCGACGTGCGCCGGGTGCTGAAGGACGCCCTAGCGGTCTACGACGTGGACGCCGAGGGCCTCGCCGCCGCCCGCCCCGACGTGGTGCTGACCCAGGACCTGTGCGACGTGTGCGCCGTGTCCGTCAAGGACGTGGAGCGCGCCCTGGCGAGCATCGCGGGGGAGGGTGTGCGGCTCGTGAGCCTGAGCCCCACGCGCCTCGACGATCTCGATGGCGCCCACGGGGTGTTCGGCGATGTGGAGCGCGTCGCCGCGGCCATCGGCCGCGAGGACATCGGCCGGGCCCTGGCCGCGGAGCGGCGCGCGCGCTGCGATCGGCTGCGGGAGCGAGCGGACGCCGCGGTGGCCGCCAGCGGCGCGCCGAGGCCGCGGGTGCTGACCATCGAGTGGATGGACCCCGTGATGATCGGCGGCACGTGGATGCCGGAGCTCGTGATGATCGCGGGCGGCGAGGCCCTCGTGACACGCCCCGGGGACCACGCTCCGACCCTGGACGAGGCGGCCCTGCGGGAGCTGCGCCCGGACGTGGTGCTGGTGAAGCCCTGCGGCTTCGACCTTGAGCGCACCCTGCGCGAGATCGACGGCCTGCGCGCCCTGGTGGAGTCCATGCCCTGGCCCGCGACGGCGTCGCGCCGCGTGCACGTGGCCGACGGCAACGCGTTCTTCAACCGGCCCGGCCCCAGGCTGGTGGAGAGCGCCGAGATCCTGGCCGCGATCACCCACCCCGCTGCCTTCGGGCCCGAGGGGCGGGTTCACAAGGACCACGTGCGCGGGCTCTGGGCATGACGAGCGCCGTGAAGATCAGCGGCTTCACGTTCCTGCGCAACGGCGCCAAGCTGCACTACCCGATCATCGAGTCGATCCGCTCGGCCAGGCCCCTGGTGAATGAGTTCGTGATCGCCCTCGGGGATTCCGATCCCGATGACGACACGCGGGAGAGGATCGAGCAGCTCGGCGCGCCCAAGGTGATGCTGTTCGACACGGTCTGGGACCTGGAGCGCTTCTGCTGGCGGCAACATAAAAGGGACCTTTGCGGCGGCCTGAAAAGGGACCCCCGTGGAATGCAACACCGGGGGGGGACCAGGGGGCGGAGCCCCCTGTTCTTTCCGCTCGTGTCGCCGTGGCGACGCGAGCTGATCTGACCTGCTGGGGCGCAGCCCCAAGGGTCGCCCCCCGCGGGGGGCGCGAAAATCGACCGCGGTGAGCGAGGCTCGGAGGCGCGCGCCAGCGTGGATCGGCTTGCCCATCTTCAGACGCCGCTCGTTCTCGCGCGGGCCTCGGCGCGTTTGTCCTTGAGGCGGTAGCTCTCGCCAGCGGTTTTGACGATCGTGGCGTGGTGCACGATCCGGTCGATGACCGCGGCGGCGGCCGTCGCGTCGTAGAAGACCTCGCCCCATTTCGCGAAAGGCAAGTTGGTGGTGACGATTAAGCTGCGGCGTTCGTACATGCGGGCGATGAAATTGAAGAGCAGGTCGGCGCCGTGCTTGTCGAAAGGCACGTAGCCCAACTCGTCGGTGCACACGACTTCAAAGTGCGCGAGCTGCTCGAGCTTGCGCGCAAGTTTGCCCTGCGACTTGGCATCGGCCAGCGTGTTCACAAGCTCCGCCGCAGTGAAGAAGCGCGCGCGGATCAGCTTTTGACAGCTCGCGACGACCAGAGCGCTCGCCAAGTGGGTCTTGCCCGTGCCGATCTCACCGACGAGCACGACATTGGCACGCCGATCGATGAACTCGCAGCGGAACAGCTCGCGCACGCTCCAGCAGGTCCGCGCGCTCGATCGAAGGCGGCGCGGTGTCGAGCGGCCGCTCGTGCGACTGCTCAAGCAGCATCTTGATGGTCTCTAAGCTTGCAGCTCCACGTGCGAGGGACTGCTCTACAGCACGGGTGAGCGCCTCGAGGTCGTGCGACTTCAGCAGCAGCATGACTCGCACCCATTCCTGGTCGGGCTTGCGCGAGCGCTCGTCAAGCTTGACGCGCAGATCGTGGAAAACCGGGGGCAACTACCCTGACACCGGGGGATCCGCTACGCCGAGTCCAACTGGGATGCGTTCCAGCGCTACACGACCGACGGGCGCCTCGACATCGACAACAATGCGGCCGAGCGCGGCCGCTGCGCTCCGTGGCGGGCGGGAAGCCCGCGCACCCATCCCACGCAATTGCGGCTTGCGGTGAAGATCGTGGTCCAACGACGCCGAAGACTACCCGATCGCCGATCCATTCGTTCCCAACCCGCCCGTTTGTCGGGTTGAGCGGGCGGGGCGCGGAACGGCGCCCCCGGCCCGATGGACCCGATCCTCGAACTGCCGTTCGACGTTTACCAGCGGCACCGCCTCGCGGCGCAGTTGCTCGGGCGGTTGCGTCGTGGGCGCAAACCGCTCAGCGTGTTGGATGTTGGGGCGGGAGCGGCGCTCCTTGGGCGCTTCGTTCCCAAGGACCGCGTTGTGGCGCTCGATCTTGTGGCGCAGGACACCACCGACGTGCGCGGTGATGGGGCCGCGCTGCCGTTCTTAGATGGCAGTTTCGATGTGGTCGTGGCGTGCGACACGCTCCAAGACGTGCCGCGTGCGCGCCGCGCGACGTTGATGGGCGAGTGCGCCCGTGTCGCGCGCCGGCACCTGATTCTGATCGGCCCACTTGCGAGCGTGCATGTGACCCGCGCACGCCGTTTGTTCGACGACTACCGCGGCGGCGGCAAGAGCGCGAGCCATCCGCTGCCCAAACGCGCGGAAGTGGAAGCGCGGCTCGTCAAACTCGGCGCTGTCGTTGCAAGCCTTGGGCACGGCAACGTTCACCGCTGGCTTGCGCACGTTTGCGCCGACCTGCACCTTGACGCGGACGCTGTACGGGAACCCGTCGCGGCGCGTTTCCACGCGTTCTACAACGCACAGTTCTTCGATGGCGACTGCGAAGCGCCCGTGTACCGCCACGCGCTGATCGCGGCGCTCCACGCAGCGCCGTTGCCCGAACTCTCGGACTTCGCGACGCCACGGGCCGTGCCCGATGCGTTGCCCGCGGAGTGGGACGTCGAGCGGTTGCGGCTCGTGGATCAAAACGCCGAGTTGTCCGTGCGTGTGGACGCGCAGCGCGCGGAACTGGAGCGCTGCGGCGGAGCGCTGTTTGGCGCGCAGCAGGCGATCGAGGCCCTGGGGCGGGCGGAGCTCGAAAAGCGCCAGGCGCTGTTTGCCGAGCAGGCTGGGCGCGCGGAGGATCGGGCGCGGCTGCTCGCGCGCGCGCGGGCGCTCGAGGTCGAGCGCACCGAGTTGCGCGCGGACCTCGCCCGCGTCCGAGCGGAGCGCAACGGCTTGGAGGCTGCGCTCGATGGCCTCGCGGAGGCGGTGGAGCGGCTGGATGTGTGCGCCGCGCCCGCGGGGGCGGATGAAAGCGCCGCCGCGGCCCCGTTGGAGGACCCCGTGTCGGAGCTGCCCGGGCCCTCGAACCTCGTCGAAGCGCGCGCCGAGATTGGGCGCCTCGCCGACGAGATTGCCGAGTTGCGCTGCGCCCTGGGTGAGCTGGGTTTGCTCGAGGCAACGCTTGTGCATTTGGACAGCCCGTCCCCGGGCAGCGGACCGCCCGCGTAGGGCAAGGGCGACCGAACCTGGCTCTTTTGAGGGTAGGATCGGCGCTCGCACCCGTGAACAATCCGACTCTCGATCCCCACGATTTTGCGTCCCGCGTCGGGACATGGTTGCTCGCGCGCGGGCCGGAAAGCGACGTGGTGGTGTCGTGCCGGGCGCGCCTCGCGCGCAACATCACGGGATTTGCGTTTGGCACCCGCCTGGCCGAGAAGCAGGCAAAAGAACTCGCCGCGCGGGTGCGCAAGGCGCTCGAAGCCGATCCGATCGACGGTCAGGAAACCGTTTGGATCGATCTTGCCGGTGCCAGCGACCTCGAACGCCTGCTGCTGCGCGAGCGGCACCTCGTCAGCCGCGAACTCGCGCCGGTGGAAGAGCGTCGCGCATCCCCGCCCGGCCGCGCCGTCGCGTTTGCGCGCGGGGAAACCGCGCTCGCGATGGTGGGGGAAGAGGACCACCTGCGGCTCGGCGGCATCGCGCCGGGTTTTGATCTTGGCTTGGCGTTTGATCGGGTGCGTGCGCTCGACCTCGCACTCGAGGCGCGCCTCGATTTTGCCGTCGACGAGCGGCTCGGATACCTAACGGCCTGTCCGACCAACGTCGGCACCGGATTGCGCGCGTCGGTCATGCTGCACCTGCCCGCCCTCGGGCTTGTGCGCAGCGAACTCGAAAAGGTGTTCAACGCCGCCCAGCGCACCGGTCTTGCGGTCCGCGGCCAGTACGGCGAGGGTTCGCGCGCGAGCGGCGACCTCTACCAGATTTCAAACCAGGTCACGTTGGGCCGCAATGAGAGTGAACTCGTTGGCGACCTCGAAACGCTCGTTCCCGACATCATCCGCTTCGAGCGCCAGTTGCGCACTGCGCTGCTCGAGGATCGTCGTGCGGAGTTGGACGATCGCATCAGCCACGCGCTGGGCCTTTTGTGCAATACGCAGACGATCAGCACCGACGCCGCGCTCGGACACCTTTCCACGGTGCGCCTCGGTGTGGCGCTTGGCAGCGTCGACGATTTTGCGCTTGAGGAGTTGAACGCGCTGAGCGTTCAGATCCAAAAGGGGCACGTGCAAGCCCTGTCGGACGATTCCCCGGTCGCCGCGCTGATGGACGCGCCCCAACGCGACCGCCTGCGCGCAACCTTGCTCCAGCGCTTTTTTGCGCGCCGCAACCCATGATCGATCGTTTTGGACGCCGCGTCACGTACCTGCGGGTGTCGCTGACCAACCTCTGCCAGCTCAAGTGCACGTACTGCACGCTGCCCGAGGAACCGGTGACGTCCATGTCGCCGCACGAGGTCGAGTGCCTGCTCGAAATCGCATCCCGCCGCCTGGGCTTCCGCAAGGTGCGCCTGACGGGCGGTGAACCTACCCTGCGCCGCGACTTGGGTGAAGTGGTGCGCCGCATCACCGCCTTGCCAGGCATTCGCGAAGTGGCGCTGACGACGAACGGTCTGCTGCTCGAACGCCGCGCCGCGGAGCTCGCGTCGGCGGGCCTCACCACCGTCAACATCAGTTGCGACAGCTTGCACTCCGAGCGTTTCGCGAAGCTGACGGGCGGCGGCAAGCTTGCGGACGTCCTCGCAGGCATTCGCGCGGCCCACGCGGCCAATATCCCGCGGATCAAGCTCAACGTTGTGCTGATGGGGGGCATCAACGACGACGAAGTGGAGCCGTTCGTCGACTTCGCCGCGCGCGAAAACGTCGAAGTTCGTTTCATCGAGCACATGCCGATGAGCGCTGAGCGCATCGGGCTTTGGCACGTCGATCCGCGGGACGTGCTGCGCCGGCTGGGTGAAGAGCGTGGCCTCGAGCCTTTGCCCACGCGCCAGGACGGCGGCCCGGCCGAGCGCTTCCGCATCGGGACCGCGGTGATCGGTTTTATCCACGCGATGAGCAACCCGTTCTGCGATCGCTGCATCCGGCTGAGGTTGACGGCGGAGGGGACTATCCGCTCGTGCCTGCTCACGGGCGGCGAAGTGGACCTTTTGGGGGTGCTGCGCTCGGGCCGCGAGACCGCCGTAGTCGAGGCGACGGTGGTCGAGCTCTTCCAACGCGCCGCGGACGCCAAACCGCCGATCTACGACCTGCAGCGCGAGGGGGCGATCCCGATGCGCTCGATTGGCGGCTGATGCCGATTCTCCGCCCTGTCGCTCGCTCCAAGGCGGGCCTGGAGGCCCGCGCTCCCGGCCGGGCTTGAGATGGCGGCCACGGTCGGTCGATGGACCGGACATGCGTTTTCGCGTCCGCACCGAAACCCCGTCGCCGCGTGCACGCCGGTTTGTGGGCGGGGCCGCGGTCTGGGCCCTGTGCGCCGTGACTTTCGTGGCCGGGCTCGCGCCGTTCCCAGCCAACGCGCTCGCCGACACACCTTCCACGAAGAAGGCCAGCGACGACACCCCCCCCGCGGCCGTTGGGCTTCGACTTGAAGTGCGCTCCGGCTTTGCGTGGCTGCGCCAGGGCGGCCGGGACCGGCTGGTCCTGCCGGGGGACGGCCCGCTCGATGTCCACGGGGACTTCGAACTGGAGCTGAACGTGCGCGGGGTTTTGCAGCTCGGTTTGCTCGGCGCGGGGTCCGTGCGCTGGACCGGCCCGGCCACCGTGGGGGTGCGGCGCGAAGCTGCGGAGGTTCGCCTGCGCCTCGGGACGGTGGGGGTGGTCGAGTTCGAGGGCCGCCGCGCGGGTCCCTGGATCGAACTGCCCCGTGGGCAGGTGCTGCGGCCGCGCCAAAGCGCGTTCCGACTGGATGGCCGCCCCGGTGGCATCGTCGACTTCCAGCACCGCGCGGGTCTGCCGGTCGAGCTGGACTTGGGCGGCCGCTACACGTTCGAACTGGCGCAGGGGCGACGCATCCGCGTGCCCGAGCGCCTGCGCTGACCGCGGCGCTCAGGCTGCCAGCTGCCAGCGCCCGCGCAGGAGGCTGCCGATGGCGTCGGACAGGTCCGATGCGACGAGGTCGACGTCGACCTCGAACTGACGGTCGCCGAGCCCGAGCCCAGAGCGCACCGCGGCGCGGCGCACACCTGCGCGCCAGGCAGCGGCGTGTTCGACGGTGCTGTCGCCGATAACCCAACTGTCGCGCAGGCTGACGCCGTCGTGGTGTTGTGCGTGGTAGAAGGCGCCCGTGTTGGGCAAGCGGTACACGGAGTCACCGCGCTGGCCCGCAACGCCGCGCGGGTGGTGGATCGCCGCGTAGTTGTGGCGGATCGGCACCCCGTTGGCTTCGAGCTCGCCAATCAGGGCGGATTCAAGGCGTTGCCAGTCGCGCAGCGCGAGCTGCCCGAAGGCCACCGCATCCTCGTTGCCGATCAGGTACAGGTTCCAGCCAGCGCAGTGGGCGCGGTGGAGCGCGTCGACCGTGCCCGCGAGGAACCGCACGTCCTCGGGGCCCCTTGGACGGTCGCCCGGCGGCGGCTCGAGCAACGTCCCCCAGCGATCGATGAAAAGGCCCCGTTTCGGGGGCTCGGTTCCGGGGAGGATGTCGTGGCGCTCGGGTTTGTGGTGCATGCTGTTAACCTCGCTGGATCCCCGTTGTCGGCAGTTCCCGATCAGGCTTGAGCCCAGCGGAACCGCGATTCGATGAGCCGGAAGCAAGTTCCAACGCCGTCCCCGCCCGTGCCCGATTCTGCCCCCCATCCTGAGCGCGACGCCGCCCCGCGTCCGCGCCACGTCTCCCTGCTGGTCGACGCGCTTCACCCGCGCGCGCGCCGCAGCGACCATCCGGCGTCCCTCGCCGCGGCGCTGGGTGCCCTGGGTGTCGAAACGCGGGTCGAGCCAGTGGCGGCCGGCGTGCTCACGCGCAACGCGGTCACCGACGCCGATGGCCATCCGATCGACCCGGCGTCCCCGCCCTTCGACGCCGACGCCCGCATCGCCTACGACCCTTTTTCGCCCGCGGCCTGGCTGGGAGCCCGTCTCGCGCGGCGCGACGGGCGGCCGCTGCTGCTCGTGGAGCCGGGCTGGACCGGCGCCCGCCGATTGCATGAGCGTTTCCTCGACGGACTTGGCAATCGCCTGTGGGGGCGCTCGGTACGCGCCGCCTGCGGGCGGCTCGCGGCGCTCGATCCCCTGGGCGAAGCACGCGCCCTCGCCCGGGGATTCTTGCCAGGGCGCGTGGCACTCGTGCCGACGGGTGTCGACACCCGCGCGTTCGCGCCCGGCCTGCCATCCCGCGCGGTTGCGCGTCACCGCCTGAGCGGTCGCCTTCTGCTCGCGGTGGGGCCGCTCGAAGCGGGACGCGGCCTCGATGTGTTGCTGGCGGCCTTCGCCCGCACGGTTGGCCAGCGCCCGGATTGGTCGCTCGTGATCGTCGGCGAAGGGCCACTTGAGCGCCGCCTGGTCGCCACCGCGGACCGCTTGGGTGTGAGCGCGGCCGTGCACCTCTTGCCGTGGCAGAGCCCGTCAGATCTCGCGGGTTTGATGGCGGCCAGCACGCTGTTCGCCGCGCCCGACGAGGGCGACCGCTCAAGCGGCGTGCAGGTCGTGCGCGCGCTCGCGTGCGGGCTCGCCGTACTCGTCGCCGATCGGCCGCGCCTCGCGCACCTTGTGCGCGACGGTGTCGACGGTCGGCTTGTGCGCGCGGGCGACGCCGCCGCCTGGCGCGACGCACTTCTCGGGGCGGCATCCGCACCCGACGCGCGGGCGCGCTGGGCTCGTTCCGCCCGTGAGCGCGCCGTTGAGCGCCACGACTGGTCCCAGGTGGCGGCGGCCATGCTCGCACTGTTGTGCGAGTTGGAGTCCGAACGCGGCACACCGCTTTCGGCGCCCCACACCTTCCGGACTCGCCAGCCCGCTTGACGGACCAACCGGGGGGCGCCCCCGGCCGTACGTCCGCTTTCCCTCCCAGAGCCTTCAGCCTTCAGTGGCAGAGCCCTCAGCCTTCAGTGGCAGAGCCCTCAGCCTTCAGTGGCAGAGCGCAGCTCGCGCTTCAGGTACGCCATGTCCTCGGCGTACTGCACGACGGCCTTGCGCGTTTCGTCGTCAACCTCGTTGAAGCTGGCGGCGACCTTGACGCCGTCCTCGCGTTCCTCGAGTTCGGTCACCGCAACCACCGCTTCGCAGTGGCCCTTCTTCAAGAGGGGCAAGCGGAACTTGACGCGCAGCTCGGTCCCGAGGGCGAGCAGTTGGCCCATTTCAAACGGAGTCAGCCCGGTGTTGCCGCCGCTCCAGCCAAAACGCAGCCCTTCGGTGTCGAGGGCGAGCATGCGGCCGATTCCGCGCCAGTTGGTGCCGAACGCGTGGCCGTGGAGCGGGTTCGTCGCGCGCTTTTGACGGTCGGCAATGAAGTGCTGCAGGCGTTCCTCGTCGAGCAGACCGAACAGGACGCTCGACTCGTCGTCCTCGAACGCCGCGGCGGGGTCCGCGTTCGCTTTTTGGGTCGGCGCGGCGACCGCGGCTCCGGCCGCCTCGTCGCTGCCGAAGATCGGGACGACGCGGTCGAGGCCGACCTTCTCAAGGATCTCCTTCACGAACGGCGACGGGCGGGAGATCGCGAGGCGGCCACCGGCCTGCTGCAGCGACTTTGACGCCTTGATGATCGCGCCGAGCGCTGTCGAGTTGATGAACTTGACGAGCCGCAGGTTGAGGACAACACGCACGTCCTTCGCATGCAGGAGCGCGTTGACTTCCTGCTGGAGCAACGGGCAGTAATAGGTGTCGAATTCGCCGCGCAGGTGCAGCACGGTGTAGGCGTCGCGGGGTTCGGCTGTGATTTGCATGGCTGGGAGGGGACGCGCGCGGCTCGGGCGTCGGTGCTGGGCACCGCGGGCTGGGGCACCGCAGGATGGGCGGCGCTCCCAAGGGGCACCATGATGATGGTCCGGCGCGCCGGGGTCGAGCCCTTTTTGACTCCCCGGCCACCGGCCCCAACCGCGCGGCGCACCTTTGCCCGTCGGCCGCGCGGTACACTGCCCCGTATGTTCTTCCGCAAGGGCAAGGGGGGCGGAAAAGCTCGCAGCGGGCCGCAGGACGGCGAGCTCCAGGGCGACAGCGCCGAGGTCGGCTCGACCCAGTTCCTGACCGGCGACAGCGGCATCGATCGACGGACCGTCCAGATCCTGCTGGAAGCCATTGCGCAGGTTTCCGAGGCCCGCGACCTGGAATCCCTGCTCGTCGACATCGTCGACCGCTCGATCGAGCTGACCGGCGCCGAGCGCGGCCTACTGCTGCTCGACGGGCCGGATGGGGTGCTGCTCGTGCGTGTGGCGCGCTCTAAGGACCGCCGAACGATCGACGACGACCTGCGTTTTTCCACGTCGATCGCCCGCCGCGCCTTCGATCAGCTCGAGCCGGTTCGCACCACGGTGCAATCGGACTCCGAAGCGCTCGAGCTTGGGCGTTCGGTGTTCGACCTCAAGCTGCGCGCGGTGATGTGTGTGCCGCTCGCGCGCCAGGGGCAGGCGGGCAAGCCGCAAGGCGTCCTCTACGTCGATTCGCGCGCAGCGACACGCCATTTTTCGCGCCGCGACCTGGGATTGTTCGCCGCGCTCGCCCAACACATTTCGATCGCGCTGATCAACGCGAAGCTGCACCTTGACAGCCTTGAGAAAGTGCGCTTGCAGCAGAACGTCGATCTTGCGAGCGCGATCCAGCGGGACCTGATGCCGGCGGCCACACTCTCGCTTCCGGGTTACGAGACCGCCGGTTGGTACCGCGCGGCCGAGGGCACCGCGGGCGACTTCTACGACGTCGTCAGAGCGCGTGGCGGCCGCATCGCCCTCGTCGTCGGGGACGTCACGGGCCACGGCATCGGACCGGCGCTCATCACGGCGTCCGCCCAGGCCGGACTGCGCTCGTACCTGCGGCTCGTCGAGGATCCGGGCGACGTCGTCACGCTGCTCAATCAAGACCTGTGCGAGCGCATCGAAGACGGGCGTTTCCTCACGCTTTTCCTCGGTTTGCTTTCGCCGGACGGATCCCTGCGCACGTTGAACGCGGGCCACCCCGCCGCGCTGCACTGGCGCGCGCGTGAAAAACGCTGTGTCGCACTGCCGCGGCACGGGCCGGCCCTGGGCATGGTGCCCGACGAGCGCTACACCGCGGACGACCTGGTCCGATTGGAGCCCGGGGACCTGCTGATCGCGGTGTCCGACGGGCTGCTGGAGGCGCGCGCTCCCGATCGGCCGGAGGGTTTCCTGGGCGAGGACGGGCTGGTGGAACTCGTGCGCCGCTCCCAGGAACTGGGCCGCAGCGCGCGCGAGACAGCGCTCGATCTCGCGGAGGCGGCGCTCGCCCACGGCGGCGGCAAGGCCGAGGACGACATCACGCTGCTCGTCGTGAAGCGCCTCGGCGCGGGCTGATCCCTTGGAATCGCCGTTGGACCGGCGAGCGCGCGGCGGCCAACGGCGCGCCCCGACCGCGGAGGGATCGTTTGGGCCTGCGGTCGTATTCGACCGCGCGATCATGGGCCGCGCGGAGCGTTTTGCGCTGCGCACCGCGGCGGGTTTGCGCCGGCGCGAAGGCGGCGGTCGTGCGCCCCGCCCGGGGGCGGACGCGGCGTTCGACGGCCTGCGCCCCTACCGCGAAGGCGATGACCCCCGGGGCATCGACTGGGGATTGTTGGCGCGCTCCGACCGAGCGTTTGTGCGGGTTGCGCGGCGCGAAGCGGGCGAGACGTGGCTCGTGCTGGTGGACCGCAGTGCGTCCATGGGCATCGGCGACCCGACGAAGTTGCAGGCGGCGTCGGAAGCGGCGCTGGGGCTTGCGGCGCTCGGTGTGGCGCTTGGCGCCGAGGTCCTCGTCGTTGGGGACGACGGGGCCGCGCCCGTGCGGTGCGCGGCGCCGCCCCACATCGCCGCGGTGCGCACCGCGCTCGAGGGCCGCCGCGCCGCGGGGCGCGCGGGGCTCGACGCAGCGCTCGCGCGGCGTGAAGTCCACCGCTCCGCGCGCGTCTTCGCCATCGGAGATTTTTTTGGCGCGGATCCCCTGCGCTGGTGTGCGCTTGGCCGCGCTGGACGAGCGCTCGTCCTGATCCAAGTCCTCGCCGATTTCGAAATCGCGCCGGGTGCGGAGGGTGAGGTGGAGATCGCCGACCCGGAGGACGGCGCGCGCGTGATGCTCGACCTTGATGCGCGCGCCGCCGGCCGCTACGACCTCGAACTTTCGCACTGGCTCGAGCGGTGGCGTCAAAGCGCGGCGCGGCGCGGTGCGCGCCACGATGCCGCGTCGAGCCGCGTGCCCTTCGAGGACCGCCTGCGGCGGCTGTTCGAACCATGACCGCGGTGGTGTTTGGAGTCGAGTTCGCGCGCCCTGCAGCGCTCCTCGTGCTGCTCGTCCTGCCCGCGCTGTGGTGGTGGGGACGCCGGCTACCGGCGGTGAAGGAGCGCCACAGCGGCGCGCTCGAGATCTGGCGCGCGCTCGCCGCGACGCTGAATCCGGGCGACGGCCGCCGGGGACGGCGCGCCCCCGCGCACCTTGTGGCAGCGCTCGGCGGCGTGCTGCTCGCCATTGTGGCCCTCGCGGCCCCGCGGCGCGCGGAGGTGGCGCACGCATCCGTCCTCGTGGTCGAAGTGGATGCAGGCGCGGCGCTGGTGGCCGACGGCGACGTTGAAACCGGGCGCCTCGCACGCGCACTGAGGTCGGTTGCGGACATCGCGCGCTCCCTCCAACCGCGACCTGGCGCGATCGAGTGGCGTGCACCGGGCCGTCCAACGCGCGCCACCGCGATCGGCGCCGCGCCGCCGTTCG
>JBBRWC010000045.1:0-31354 GCA_038246255.1 Planctomycetota bacterium | reverse complement strand
GATCGCGAACGCGCACGCGGTTTGCTCGCAGAAGTCGGGTTGCTCGAGCGCGCCGACACGTTCCCCGACCGCCTTTCGGGGGGCGAGCAGCAGCGTGTCGCGCTTGCGCGTGCACTCGTCCACGAACCGGCCGTCATTCTCGCCGACGAGCCCACCGGCAACCTCGACCGCGACAACGCCGACACGGTCCTGCGTCTGTTGGCGAAGCTCGTCAAAGAACGGGGTGCCACGCTGCTCGTCGCGACACACAGCCGCGAGGCGGCGGCTGCGCAGGACTGCGCATACGAACTCGTGGGCGGGTTGTTGCAACCGCTCGATCGGGCGCCGAGCGCCGCCTCGGGCGCGGCCGTGAACGTCTCCTGATCGGCACCGCGGCGATGTCCTGTCCCCCGTCCGCGAGAGTTTGGCGATGAGGCCCGTCCTCGTGCGCTCGGCTTTGCGCGAGCTGCGCCGACACCCGCTGCAATCCGCGCTCGCCGTCGTGGGTGTGGCCCTGGGAGTCGCGGTCGCGCTCGCCATCCAACTTGCGTCGAGCGCCAGCCTGCGCGCGATGGAGTTGTCCGCGCGCGCCGCGGGCGGCCGCGCCACACACGCCATCGTCGCGGGTCCCGGCGGCCTCCACGATTCGACGTTCGCCCGCGTGCGCATCGAACTCGGTGTGCGACCGAGCGCGCCGATCCTCGAAGAACACGTTCCGTTGCTCGACCGACCCGGCGAAGTGTTGCGCCTCATCGGCGTCGACCCGTTCTGCGACGCGCCATTCAGGGAGTACCTCGGCGCGGCCGGTCTGGGCATCGATCTCGCCGCGTTTTTTGCCGAGCCGGGCTCGGTGTGGCTCGCCGCGGATACGGCTACACGCCTTGGATACGCTGTCGGTGACACCCTTCCGATCGCCGTTGGCGCCACACGGCCCGTCGCACGACTTGCAGGTTTGCTCGCGCCGACCGACCCCCTCCAAGCGCGTCTGACGACCGACTTAATGGTGACCGACATTGCGACCGCGCAGGAGCTGCTCGGCCTCGAAGGTCAGCTTTCGCGCATCGACCTACTGCTCGATGGCACGGACGCCGCCGAGGAAGAGCGCTTCCTGGCGGCCCTGCGCCGATTCCTGCCCGCCGATGCAGAGATCGAAGAATCGGGCGCGCGCGCCGGCGCCCTGGCCGCGATGACTCGCGGCTTTCGACTCAACCTGCAAGCGTTGAGCCTGTTGAGCCTCGTTGTCGGCCTGTTCCTTGTCTACAACGCGGCGCTATTTTCAGTCGTCCGCCGAGCGGCTTCGTTGGCGACGCTGCGCTGCCTGGGTGCAACGCGCGCGCAGGTGGTTTTTGTGGTCCTGGGTGAAGCCGCGCTCCTTGGGCTTCTGGGTAGCGCGGTCGGGGTCGCGGGGGGCTGGGCGCTCGGTGTGGGACTGGTGCGGCTCGTCACACGCACGATCAACGACCTTTATTTCGCCTTGCAGGTGCGCGAGATCGAGTTTGCGCCGCAACTGCTTGTTGGCGCGATCGCGCTCGGTCTCGCCACGACGATGGTCGGCGCACTAGCGCCGGCGCTGGAGGCGTCGCGCGCGGATCCCCGCGGGGCGCGTCGGCGTTCGCAGGTCGAACAGCGTGCGCGGCGTGGACTCGTGCGTTATGGGGCGGCTGGAACGCTCCTCGCCATCGCCGGATCGGTTTTGCTCGCGACCGCGGGGACACGCCTTCCGCTGGCGTTCGGCGGACTCTTCGGGCTGATCGTTGGCGCTGCCCTACTCGTTCCGCCGATCGCCGCCGGCCTCCTCGCGCTGTCCGAGCGGCCCGCTGCGCGCCTTTTCGGAGCACCCGGCGCCCTCGCCGCACGCGGCAGTTCGCGTTCGCTCTCGCGCACGTCCGTCGCGCTCGCGGCGCTCGTTGTCGCGCTCTCCACATCCATTGCCGTCGGTGTGTTGATCGCGAGCTTCCGCACCAGCGTCATCACGTGGCTCGACAGCGCATTCACCGCGGACGTGTACGCGTCGACGCCCACGCTCGTGCGCACGCGCGCAGCGAGTGTGTTCCCAGGCGCAGCGATCAACGCGCTTCTTGCCGCGCCCGACGTCGATCGCGTGGTGCGCTACCGCACGGCCACCGCACCGAGTCCCCGCGGACCCGTGCAGCTTGTCGCCCTCGACACGGCAATCGAAGGCGCGGCGGTGTTCCAGTTCCAATCGGGGGGGTCCGCGGGCGACGTTGAAGCGTTGGAGCGGGGCGAAGCATTTTTTGTCACCGAACCCCTCGCGCACCACCTCGTGCTGGAGCCCGGCGACGTGCTCGAACTCGACCTCGCCGGCGGCCGCCTCGCGCTCCCCATTGCCGCGGTCGTGCACGACTACGGCAGCGATCGAGGCAACGCAATCGTCGACCTGTCGCGCTACCAACGCGCGAGCGGTGACACGTCCATCAGTTCGCTGGGCTTATGGCTGACAAAGGGCCGCGATCCCGACGCCGCGCTGCCCGAACTGCGCGCCACCCTGCCCGCCGGCCTCAATGTCGTCATGCGGTCTAATGCGGGCCTGCGCACCGAAACGCTCGTCGTTTTCGACCGCACGTTTGCCGTCACGCGCGTGCTGCGGTTCGTGACGCTGCTTGTTGCGCTCGTGGGACTTGTCTCGGCGCTGATGGCTCTGGCCCTCGACCGAGCGCGCGAGATCGCGGTGCTGCGGGCGTTGGGTCTGACACCCGGGCAGTTGTACGGATTGCTTGGCGCGCAGGCGCTGATGCTTGGTTTGGTCGCGGGTTTGATCGCACTGCCGGTCGGTGCCCTCGTGGCATTCGTGATGATCGACGTCGTCAACGCGCGCAGCTTCGGATGGACGCTCCTCGCCTTCGAGTTTGGCCCGACCGTTGTGTTCACGAGCCTCGGATTGGCCGGTTCCGTCGGCTGGCTCGGCTCGCTTTTGCCCGCCTGGATGGCTAACCGCCTCGAACCCAGCCGCGCTCTGCGGCAGGATTAAATGCGATGCGCGCTCTGGCACTAAGCTTCGTCGTCCTCTTCGCGCTCAGCGCCTGCGGACGCACGCCTCACGAGCTTCCAAAAGCCGAGCCCCTGTCGCTCGGCGAAGCACTCGGCGGCTCGCCGATGGGTTTTGCGCGTGCTCTTGGACCCCGGGAGTTCCGCTTTCCCGAAGACCACGCCGAGCACGCGGACTTCCGCACGGAGTGGTGGTACACAACCGGCAACCTAACCGGGCCCGACGGCGAGCCCTACGGCTTCCACTTCACGATCTTTCGCAGCGGTTTGCGCGCCGATCCGGTGCCGCGCACCAGTCGATTTGCAGCGACGCAGGTGTGGATGGCGCACTTCGCGCTCACCGATGGCCGGACCGGCGAGATGCATGCGTTCGAGCGCTTCGGGCGCGGCGCCGCCGGTTTGGCGGGATCCAGCCTCGATCCCCTCGCGGTGTGGGTCGACGGATGGCGGCTGGAAGGTGCGGGCGGCGATCCGCTCGCGCCAACGCTCAGCCTGCGCGCGCGCGAGGGCAACTTCGCGATCCAGTTGCGCCTCGAAGCTCAGAAACCCCTCGTGCTCCAGGGTGATCGCGGCTTGAGCCAGAAGGGGGCGCTCCCGGGCAGCGCAAGCTACTACTACGCGCTCACGCGGCTTGCGGCGACCGGCACGATCGAGGTCGCGGGTACTCAGGTCGAGGTGTCCGGGAACGCGTGGCTAGACCGCGAATGGAGCACGAGTTTGCTCGAGCCCGGCCAAGTGGGCTGGGACTGGTTTGCGCTCCAGTTGAACGACGGCACCGACCTGATGGTTTATCAGATGCGGCTCGAACGCGACGGTGGCACCGACGTCGATCCGGCGAGCCACGGTGCGTGGATCGCGCCCGATGGCACAAAAACTCACCTCGGGCGCGAGCACTACGACATCGATCCGCAGCGCACGTGGACGAGCCCGCGCACCGGCGCGGTGTACCCGAGCGGCTGGCAGATCGAAGCACGCACCCCCGACGGCACCCGCTCCTACGACCTGACCGTAACGCCCCTGATCCCCGACCAGGAACTGGACGTGTCGGTGGTGTACTGGGAGGGCGCCGTGACCGTGAGCGGCACCGACAACGCCGGCAACGCCATCTCAGGCGCCGGGTACGCCGAACTGACCGGCTACGCGCAAAGCGCCGCCCCGAGTGCCCGCTAAAGTCGACCCGGTGTCCGCCGCCTTCCCGTTCGAGCGTTTGCAGCCGAAGGGGAGTCACCTCCTATGGCAGACCGTGCCGGGCCCGGCCCATCCGAGTGCATTGCTGAACATGGATATCAACGACCGTTCCAGCACCTCGATTTTCGTGTCGCTCCCCGAGAATCGACGGAGGTTCGTTGACGAGCGTGTCCCGAGTTCCGTCTAGCCCTCGGCAAGCGAATACGTCCAGGAACTCATCCGCAAAGACCTCGAGCAACGAGCCGCATACGAGCGGCCCGAGAAGCTGCTCCTCGAAGGGCTAGCGTCAGGCCCGCCCACCGAATGGACCGCGGACGACTGGGCGTAGATTCGCAAGCGAGTGACCGCACGCCTCGAATCCAAAAACGACTCCAAGTAGGACTCCGGAAGCACGAGTTCGGTCCCGCCTACCGATGGTCGGAGTCGTGGAGTTCATGGGCAAGGGTCTGCAGTGACTGGCCAAGATCCGAGCGGGCCTTCGGGCGGCTCGGTTGGGGAGCGCGGGCGGGCTTGGTCGAAGGGTTGGAACCACCAGTGGTCGCGCAGCCACCAGGTGTCCAAGCGGGGGTGTGCGCTGCGGGCGAACACGATGCGGTCGCTCGCGTGCACCTTGAAGCCATGGTTTTGGAGCGTGTTGAATGCCGGTGACCACGGCGGGAGGGCGAGTTCAATCCGTGCGAGGCCGCTCGTGCGGGCTGTGGTGATCAGCGCTTGCACAAGGAGCGACTGTGCGCCGACGGCGTCGCTTGGCACCAGCCAGTCCAGCACACGCAGCGTACCCGGTGCCCCGCGTGCGGTTACGAGGGCGGCGTCGAGAGTTCCCTCTGCGTCGCCCACCACAAGGCGCACATAACCACCGTCCGCGGGAAAACGCCAGGCCAACGTGGTTGCGTCCCGCACGGCGCATGCACGCCAATCGATGGCACAACGCTCGAACAAGGCCGCGGCGTTGTCGCCAAATGCGTGAAGGGAAAACACGCCGGAGGGGAGCGCGGCGGTGCCCTGGTTCACGTCGAACACCAGCAGCGGTTGACGTCGAATCAGTTCCACGCCGGGACCAAAACGCAAGCTGCGCCATGCGGACTCGCCGCCAAAGCCGAAGGTGATCACGTCGCGCTCGGGAGCGGAGTGTTCCGCAAGGTACGCAGCTCCGAGCGCCGCGAGAACGCGCGGGCCGCGCACACCGATTCGATCGAGCGGATGCACGGCGGCGGCGATGACCTCCGCAAACACGCGCCCGTCCTCGTCGATGCGCGCGGGCACCGGGCGCGCCATGACGATCGCCGCGAGCCGTTCCGGCCCGCGGGCGTCCGCGACCGCCTTGGCCACCACCACCCGCAATCCCGACGGGTGCGGTGTGGCAAAATGCCCCCAGCGTTCAATCGCGGAGCGCACGACATCCCCGGGCGCGAACGCCTGCGCAAACGCCCCAAGGTAGGGTTCGTCCTCGCCGCGCACCGCTCGCAACTCCAGGCCGTCCATGTGCGCAACCTCAAATGAGGTCGAAGTCCGCCTGGGTGTAATACCAACCGCGGTAGAGCGGCAACGTGCTGAATGAACGCCGGAACAGACCCGCGACGGTGATGTAGGAGGTTTCGCGCGCGCGGTACCCGGCGTCCTGGAACGCCATGAAGTCGAGGCACGTGTCGGGCAACATCATCAGCACCCGATCGCAGGCCTGCGCGCGCGCAAAATCGAGCAGCCAGCCGCGCAGCGCATGCCCGGCCGCGGGCTGGGACGGGTCCACGAGCCAATCGGCCACGATCGCTCCTGCCCGCAAGTCAAACGAGCCAGCGTTGACCACGGCGTAACCCACTAAGCGCCCGTGCACATCGCGCGCGAGCGCCATTCGATAGATCTGTCGAGGGCGCGTCGCAAAGCGCCAATCCAGATACGCACGGTCGCGCACGGCTATGGCGTCATGGGGCAGACGGGCGCGCTCGAACAGCGTGTCCACTTCATCGGAAAAGCGCTGCACTTCTTCGATCCGCACGCTGCCCGCGGGCGAATGAGCACTTACCCTTCCCTCATCGGAGCGCTCAACTTCCAGTTCGAGCACCAACTGCTCGCGCACGGTGTGGTAAGCAAGCATCTTCTGCCCCACGCGGTACGCACGCCGCACGGGCAACCCGTACATCACGCGGTCCTTGGGTTGCAGGCCGCCGTAGTGGTGTCCGTAGGTTTGCGAACAGGTGACGAAGAGCCCCGGCTTTTTGAGTCCACGGCCAGCCCTTGGATCCGCGAACGAATCGACGATCTGGTTCCAGTGGACACGCTCGCCGTTTTGCACCATGCGGATTGGAAGTCCCGCGTAGTGCACGACCACTTCGTCGGCAGCGGTGACTCCCACGAACATCCGCAATCCGGCGGGGTTCTGGAGCGTCCGCCAGTGCCACTCGTCCATCGTGCGTGGCACGAAGGTTGGATCGATCGCCGCGAAGACGCGGTTGAACGCAGGCAGAATCGAATCCTCATCGCCGGGGCGGTATTCGCGCACCCGGTAGTCGCCAAGATCGATCTCCATACCGTGCGAAGCGTAGCGGCGCGGGGCGGAATTCGGCAAGGGTGCGTTGCCTCACGTCCCCGCCGCGAGCAGGGATTCGTCAGCGAACGGGAGCGCGGGACTTTCCCTCGCGCACAATCTCGGGCCGCGTGAGGACGATCCGCGCATCTTCATTCGGAACGCTTTGAATCTCGGGCGGCTCGGGGAACGGCAACTTGCTCGCGCGCATCCAAAGCTCAAGATCCCTGTCGAGCAGCGCCGCGGCGCCCTCTATCACAAACTTCCCGTCGCGCCGGCTGATACCACGCGCCGTGCCCGCGGGTGCACCGTTTGCGTGCGAGGCGCGCAGCTACCTATCACTGTCGGTCCGACCCGTGGAGAGCACCGCCGCGTTCGGATGTCGGGGCGGGCGAGCGTCACTGGGCGTGGAGCGCGAAGCGGCGCCACGTACCCACACGTGGACCCCCTGCGCGGGCCGCCCGTGCGAATGCTTCACCCGCACGCGCAGATGGCCGGCTTGGCCAAGCACCAACTCCATTGCGCCGTTGGAACGGGCCTGCACGATGTCGAGCGACCCCACGAACCGTTGGCCATCGCGCTCGGCTCGCCCGACCACCACGTGGGATCCGCCGAGCGCGGGAACCCGTGCCGCTCCATCGCTGTACGTCCACACACTTTGGTGCACGGGTTTGGGATAAAGGAAATGGCGCTCCGATCCGCGCCGCAACGTTCGCGCGCGCATCCGCGCCGCAACAGCGCGCAGGTCGAGTTCATCGCTGTCGCTGAGAGACTCAAGCAGCGCACCCACGGCGGGTTCGCCGTCTTCAAATCGGACGCGGATTTTCCACCCATCGGCGGGCCCGTGCCGCGATTCCGCGTCGGCTGAACCCGTCACTCCACCAGCGACGAAACAGGGAGCCGCAGCTCGCGCTCCCGCGCCGCGAATCGGCCATAACGCAACGGCGACCATGGCCCATGCGGCTTGCAGCAGCCACAACATGCGGAGAAAGGTCACGCGGCGGGCAAACACGAGGAAAACCAGCATTGGGCAGGGGTAAGGGTGACGGCCATCCGCGGATAGCCCCCCGACCGGATCCGTGAGCTCAGGAGGCTAACCCGGGTTCTTCACCAGCTTTGCGATCGGACGGCCCAACCGGCGGCCTCCGGCCGTCTTTAGCCCTCTGGCGGCACTTTGCGACTACGGGCGTCCCTCGTTGACCTGTTCAAGGTCGACTGTGGATCCCGCGGCCGCAAAGCACCACCAGGCGACGACTTGGGCTCGTCTGCTCGAAAACCTGATGAGTAACCCGGGCTAGGGTAGCGCGCCATCCCCATGGCGATTCGCTGCTAGGATTCCGCACGATGGACCGCTCCAACCAATCCGATCCGACCACCGCATACGCGGAGGCCGACCCGCTCGAAGAACTCGTTTTCGAAGCCCTGGAGCGCATCGAGGAGGAGGGACCTGCGGGCCTTGAGGCGTTGTGTGCCGCACACCCCGCGAGCGCCGTGGCCCTGCGCGCCCGCGTCGACGCCCTCGCCCGGGCGGGCCTCGTGGGTGGCGCGGCGCCGGATCGCGATCTGCCGCGGACGATCGGTGAGTTCGAGATCGAACGCAACTTGGGCGAAGGCGGAATGGGGGTCGTCTACCTCGCACGTCAGCCGGCCCTCGATCGGCGTGTCGCGCTCAAGCTCATCCGCCCCGAGCACCTGTACTTCCCCGGCGCGCGCGAACGTTTCCAGCGGGAAGTCACCGCGGTAGCGCGGCTCTCCCACCCCGGCGTGGTCACGATCCACACCGTCGGCGAAGCGGACGGCATCCCGTACTTCGCGATGGAGGCACTCGAGGGCGCGAGCCTCGCCGAGATCCTGCGCGAGCTGCACGGCAAACCGCCGCAGGGACTGGATGGCGCACAATTGTTCGAGGCCCTTTCCGTTTGCCTGGTGCGCCGCGGTTTCGACGCGCCTGCGCTCTTTAGCGACTCGCTGTTCAGCGGAAGCTGGCCGCAAATCGCGACGCGCCTCGCGCTCGCGATCGTGCGCGCGCTCGAACACGCCCACGCGCGCGGTGTGCTGCACCGCGACGTGAAGCCCGCCAATGTCATCTTGACCGCACAGGGGCGTGTGGTGCTGCTTGACTTCGGCCTTGCGGCAATGGCCGGTGCGAGTCGGCTCACGAAAACGGGCTCGGCGCTGGGTTCGCTGCCCTACATGTCGCCGGAAGCGATAGCCCGCGGCAAAGACGTCGACGAGGCGAGCGACGTGTGGAGCGCGGGTGTCACTTACTACGAGCTTTTGACCCTGCGCCTGCCGTTCGACGGGAGCAGCGACCTCGAAGTGCGCAGCGCAATCGACGCGGCGCACCCGAGCTCCCCACGACTTTTGCACGCGGGACTTTCGTGGGATCCCGAAACGGTGTGCCTCACTGCGCTCGAGCGCGACCGGACGCGGCGTTATCCCACCGCCGCGGCGTTCGCGCTCGATCTTGTCGCGATCCTCGAACTGCGGCCAATCGCCGCCCGCCGACCGGGGCTAGGACGACAGGCCCGCGCCTACCTGCGGCGACACCCGAGCCAGGCGTTGGGCGCGCTCTTTGCGCTGCTCCTGATCGTCGGTGGGCCGCTCGTTTATGCGCAGGTCCAGCGTGGCGCGCGACTGCGCATCGAAGACGCTAACCGCCGGACGGAACTTGCCAACGCAGACCTGGCGCTCGCCCTTGCGGAGGCCGAGTCGCAGCGCGACCGCGCCGAGCACAACTTCGACCAAGCGCTGGCGGCCGTCGACACCATGCTGACGAAGGTCGGTGCGGAGCGCCTTTCCAACGTGCCGCGCATGGACGAGGTGCGCCGGGAACTCTTGGAGTCGGCGCTCGCATTCCAAACAGAACTTCTCGAGCAACGCGCGGGTGACCCCGCGCTGCGGCGCGAGACCGCACGCGCCCACGGGCGTGTGGGCAGTGTGTTGGAGCAACTCGGGCGCATCGGCGAGTCCGTGGATTCCCAGCGCGCAGCGGTCGCGATCGTCGAAGAGGTCGCGCGCGAAACAGGCGAAGACACCGTGCGGCTGGACCTCGTGGAAGCACTGACGCGCCTGGGCGGAGCGGAGCTGCGCGCGGCGGATGGCGCGCGTTCCCGGGCGGCTTACGAACGTGCGCGGGATCTGCTCTTGGATGTACCGGACGATGACTCGCGGGCGACCGACGCACGTGGGCGACTCGCTTCCGTGCAGTACAACCTCGGGGTCTTGCACCGGCGCATGGGGTCGCTCGAGCCCGCCCGCGAGGCGCTCGTCGCAGCGCTCGCGCTCGAGCAGCAGTCTCCCGAAGCAGATTCGGTCGCGGCCCGCCGCTCGCGCGCTCTTTCGCACATGGAGCTCGGCAATGTGCTCCTGGTATCGGGAGACGCGCCCGCGGCGCTGGTGGAGCTTGACGCCGTTCACGATCTTCTGCGCGATATGTCGAGCGACAGCGGGGATCCCGGCCTCATGCACATCTTCGCACGGGCTCATTTCGACCGCGGTCGGCTCCAGGCGCACCTTGGCGACCTTGAATCCGCAAAGGCGGATCTCGACGCGGCGCTGCCGCTCTTCGAGCGTCTCGCCGCGGACTTTCCCGGTCAGGTCATCTATCGCATCACGTTGGCCGGATGCCACGGCGAACTTGCGGACCTGGCCGGCAAAATGGGGTCGTCCGAGGCCTGCGAAGCGGGGTTGCGCGGGGCCGTCGAGGCGTTCGCGGGCATCGCTGCAGCGGCGCCCGGGGTGGCCGACTACCGCGGCAACCTCGGGATCAGCCACGAGCGTCTCGCGATGTTTTTCGCGCGCCAGGGCCGCTTCGCGGAGGCGATCGAGGGTTTCACGACGGCACAGCGGTGCCACGCCGAGGGCCTCGAACGGACGCCGAACCACGCCGCGCTGCCGAAGCTTGCCGCCCGCGCGCGGCAGGGTGAACTGTACGCACGCACCGGCGCGTATCTCGAAGGCGCGGCGGACGCCGAGCCGCTAATGCTCGCGCGCGAACTCGCCACGAGTGCGGATTCGGACGACCTGCTCGGAGCCGCCGTCGCGTTCGTGCGCTGCGCGGACGGGGACGATCCCGAGCTCGGCGCTGAGGCCCGCAACGCGCTCGAACGCGCATTCGACGCCGGGCTCGCGGTCCTGGACGTCGGCGCGGACGATCTCGCGGCCCTGCGCGCCCACCCCCTGTGTCTTGCGGTTCTCGAGGCGCGGGGCGCGCTGCGCTGACCCGTCGCTTAAGCGCCGAGCAGGCGCACTGTCAGAATCAACACCGGTGTCGCGACCGCGACGACGATCAACGTCGCCGGCAGGCCAAACGCGAGGTATTCGAAGAACGAAAGGTCGTGCGCGGGCCGCGCGCGCTCCGCAACGATGAGGTTCGCCACCGATCCCAGGAGCGTGAGGTTTCCGGCGGCGGTTGCTGTGAACGCGAGTAGCGTCCAAACAAGCTCGTGTGGCCCCAACGCGGCGGTGTACGGGCCCGCGAGCAGCACAAACGGCACGTTGGAGAACACGTTGGAGCCAAGGATGCTGAACCCCGTGAATGACGCCACGCCCAGCGCCGAGTCGACGTGAATCGCAGGGCCAAGGGCCGCGAAGGCACGCTCCAAAAGGCCGGTTTGCACCACTCCCTCGACAACCACGAACAACGACGCAAAAAACACGAGCAAGGGCCAGTCGACGCGGGCCAACGCCGCGCTGGGCTCGCGCCGATCGATCAGCATCAGCACGAGGGCTGCGCCCAGGGCCGCAAACCCCAGGTGGACGCCCGCGACGAACGCCACGAGGAGCCCTGCGAGCACGATCGCCACGTGCGCGATCGCGACGCCCTCGCGCACGGGCGGGGCGGTCCACGGCTGCAAATAGTTGCGCGGCAGCCGGCGGCCGTACCACAGGTGCAAGAGCGCCCCGTTGACCGCGAGCGCGACAAGCGCCGCAGGTCCCACGAGCAGCGCAAAACGCGCAAATGAAATGCCCGAAAGGCTCCCGACGATCATGTTTTGCGGATTGCCGACGAGCGTCGCCGCGCTGCCCAGGTTCGCGCCGGTGGCGAGGGCAATGAGGAAGGGACCAAGGGGCAAACCCGCGCGCTGGCAAACGAGCACGACCAGGGGCGTCAGGAACAGGCAGACCGTGTCGTTGACAAAAAACGCGGAGGCAAGTCCCGCGAACAGGGAAACGGCCACGAGGAGCCGACGTGGACTGGGCGCGATCCGCAGCGCGCCCAGCGCCAGGCGCTCGAACATTCCGGCGCGTTCGACGTAGGCCGTGATAAGCATCGTGCCAAGGAGCAGCACGAGGGTGTCGTGGTCGAGCGCGGCGTACGCTTCCTCGGGCGACAGTGCGCCGATCGCCACCATGGCGACGGCGCCGACCAGGGCTCCCGCGGGGCGGCCGATCGGCATGATTCGCAGGCGCCGCGCCGCGATCAGGCACCACGTCACCGCAAAAACGAGCAGCGTCAGCGCTCGCAACCAAAAGCCTTCCTCCATAGGGTCCTAACTCCTCGCGCGCAGACGATGGAACAAACCCCGGCCGATAGCACACCGCTGCCCCCGTGGCGCATCGCACCGGTCCCACCGGCGCGCACCCGCGCGCTGCGGCGCCTGGTGTTTGTAGCGCCCGCAGGGGGGCGCTACTGCGATGACCCGGGACCGGACGGACTGCACCTGGCCGCCCTCGACCAGGCGGGAAAAGTCATCGCATCCGGCGCGATCGAGCGCTCGGCCGATGCCGCGGGGTGGCGGGTGCGGGCCATGGCGGTCAACCCCGCTTGGCGCGGTCGGGGTGTCGGAGCGGCGCTGCTGGCCGCCCTGGTCGACCACGCACGGGCAAGGGGCGCGACGCACATCTGGTGCCACGCGCGGGTAACCGTCGAGGATTTCTACCGGGCCGCGGGGTGGGTTCGCAGCGGGTCGCCCTTCCCGGTTCCGGGCGCACCCGAGCATGTCCGGATGGAACTCGCCGGAGAAATCTTCCGGGGCTGACGCCGGTGGGGACGCTGCGCGGGTGGGTCGCGATCCCCGACGACCGCCGCTTTCTCTCCATCGAAGTCGACGACCTCGGCGCAACCGAACTCACCGCCGAATTGGCTTTCACCCTGAAGCGCGTCCCGGTCTGCACCGCGGTCGACCCCGCCGCGGATGCGACGGACGACCCTTACGCCTTACGGCATCCGTTTCGACATCGACTTCCGCATCCTGTAGAGCGGCGGAGAACGCAGTGCCCGCGCGGCGCGGTCCGTGCGGGTGGCCTCAGGGAAGGATGGCGAGCGCGACCGGTGGCGCAAACACCTCCGGTGCGCCAAAGGCGACCGCGGACCAGTTCAATGTCGCTCCCACCAATCCGTTGATGAGGCCCGGGGGAGGCGCAAATGCGGCCACGGCGCGACCCGTGCCATCGAGCACTCCCACGGTGCCGGGAAGCAGTGCGGAACCGGCGAACTCAAACGCGAGCTGCAGCACACCATCAAAAACGAGGGGCAGTTCGCCCGCGCCGAAGGGCACCCCGGGAGCGGTTCCCGCGGCGCTCGCGAGGACGATGTACACGTCACCGGCTTTTGTAGGCCCAAAGTGGAGCGTGAACGGCACCGTCGCGCCCGCCGCAGCGGAAACCTCCGTGAATCCGGCGTGAAGCGGTGCGGGAGCATCAAACTTGATTTTGAGGTTGGGCGCGAGCGTCACGCTCTTCCCGCCCAAATCAACGCGCACTTCAAACTCGGCCTGGCCGACGGTGTTCTCGGGTGTGATCGTGAAGTGGTAACTGCCATCCCCCGCGTCCACCGGCGTGGAAATCGCTGCGGGCACTCCGAGGGCCGTCACGTGCAACACCGCGCCCCCCACGACTAGCGGCACCCCGTCAATGTCGACGAGCTCGACACGCACCGTCGTTTGCGTGAGACCGTCCGCGGGCAAGCGGTCCGCGCTCGCAACGACGGTCGAAAGGTGGTGGTCGGGCACACCCGCGAGTCCGGTGCGCCATGCAGCGTACTGCGCGTACAAAACAAGCACAGGATCAGGGTCTTGCGGTCCGCCGATCGCGTTGAGCGCCAAATAGTAGGCACCGCTCGCGCAGCCGAGAGTGGTGTTGCACACACCGTCCGTGTCGCCGGCGCGCGCCACGATGAAAAACGCGGTGTGCGCCGACTTGGTGAAGCCGGGCGGCGGCGCGCCGCAGGATGTCGGGGGACCGCTGGTGCAGGAACAACGCCCGTCCCCGCCGAGCGCGCGCGCCGCCTCCATCGCGGCAAGCACCCGCTCGCCAAGGTCACCCGGCGTACCGAGCAGCGCCGCCCGCGCCGCTCCCACCACCGATTGGCCTGTCAGCAAGTTGCCCTGGATCGCATATCGAACGGAACCGACCTGCCCCGCGACACCCGCTTTGGCGTTCCCCGCGCCGTTGCCGGTGAACGTCAGCGGCAGATGGCCCGGCACGAGGTCCACGATCCCGTACTGGCGGAAGTTGTGCTGGAAGTCGGTCGCGGCGAGCTCCCCAAGCAGCACCGCTGGCGACACGCCATCCTTCAGCGCCGCGAAGATCTTCGCGCGGTTGGTTCCGCTTTGGTCGACGAACGACTGCGCCGCACCCGCGCCCTTGCCCACGACAACGACCGGTAGGGCCACCTTGAGGTTGAAGCCCGCGAGGCAGGTGGCGCTCGCGATCGCCACTTCGCCCGTCGCGAGGTCGACTGCGACGATCGACCAGGTCCCCCGGGCGGGCGCGCCGAGGCCCAGGACAAGAAGCGCAGTGATCAGCCGTCGGAGGATCGGTGCCATGGCACCAACGTAACCGAGCCCGCGCGGCAGGGCCTTTCGACCGGTCCGCGGAGGACCGCGACCCCCTGGCGGCCATGCGCCGCTCTACCTGCGCCGGCCCCCGACGACGGAGACGTCCGACCCGACGGGAAAAACCCGAAACCTCGCAAGCCCACGCCCAATCGGTTCGAATCAAACGATCGTTTGATCCGCCCATGGCCCCCTTCCGCCGACCCCGCCGCTCCGCTCCCGGCAGCCCCGACGTGCCCCCGCGGCCGACTGCCTCCGCAGAGATCCCCTGCGCCGCGAGCGGGGCCGGTTCGGCGTCGGGCACCCGCACCCGGGCAAGGCTCCTGGACGCGGCCGAGCGCCTTTTCGCGGAACAGAACTACGAAGCGACGTCCCTGCGGCAGGTCACACGCGCGGCCGACGCCAACTTAGCGGCGGTGAGCTACCACTTCGGATCCAAGGAAGGCCTGTTCCGGGCGGTGTTCGCGCGGCGCATCGGACCGATCAATCGCGAACGCATCGAGCGCCTCCAGGCCCTCGAACGCGAAAGCGAGGTTGTCCCGCTGGAAGCCATCCTGCGCGCGCTGATGGAGCCAGCCCTGCGCCTTGCCAGCGAACCCGCGGGCCGCTGGTTCACGCGGCTGGTCGGGCGCGCGTTCAGCGAGCCGGGCGAACACTGGATCGAAGCCGACCGCGAGTTCGACGGCACACGCGCCGCGTTCCTGCGCGCGTTTGCCCACGCGCTGCCGCACCTTGCCCCGGCGGAACTCGGCTGGCGGCTCTACTTCGCAATCGGCGCCCAATGTGTGCTGCTTTCGGGCGGCGACCAAGCGCGGCGCTTGATGTCGGGCATGGTGAGCGCGTCCGACCCGCGCGCCGCGCTCGACCAACTGGTCGCTTTCACGGCGGCGGGCCTGCGGGCACCCGCGGTCGGGGGGCGCGGTTGAAGCACGGGGCGCTGTGTCTTGCCGCGCTCGCCCTCGTGGCATGCGGCGCTCCGGGCGACAGCGACGCCGGGCGGCTTGGTTTGGCGCGTCGCGCGGACGAACTGCCCGAGCGTTTTGACCGCGCCGCGCCGACACAGGTGCACGACAACACCGCTTGGTAACGCAAACTCAAGGATCCCGCGCTCGATGCGCTGATCGCGGAGGCGCTCGCGATTGGCGCGCGCCAGCGACCCCTGGGCGTGCTTTTTGCGGTGGACGCCGTCGAAGTGCGGTTGCCGCTCTTGGATGCGGATTTGGCGCGTCTTGAGTTCGACGCAAGCACGAGCGCAAACGACGATCAGCCCGCGAACCTCCCGATGGCGACCATCGCGGCCATTGGGATTGCAATCCTCGGCCGCATGATGATCGAGGGGTTCCCCGAGTCGAGCGCGGACCGCGTGACGGTCACCGCGCCCCACCCGGGTGCCGCACGCGAGGAGGTCGAATCGTCGATCTGCGTGCGGATCGAAGAGGCCATCTGGGACGTCGACGGCATCGAACAGATCACGTCCGTCGCCTCCGCGGGCGTCGGCGTGATCGCGGTCGAAATGCGCACCGATGCCCGCACCCGCGACGTGCTCGACGACGTCAAAGTGCGCGCCGCCGCGGCGGCCGCGGGAAAAGCGCGCTTCCGCCCGATCCTTTTGACCTCCCTGGCGACGTTCGTCGGCCTGACCCACCTGATGATGGAGCGCAGCTTGCAGGCGAAGTTTCTGATCCCGATGGCCATCAGCCTCGCGTTCGGCGTCCTTTTTGCAACCGTCATCAGCCTGGTACGGGTCCCCGCGGCCTACGGGGTGCTCGACGATCGGGCGCGGCTTGCGCGGTGGTTCTTCCCGGTCCGCGGCGGGGCGCCCGCGACGGACGGGGCGCGGACCTGGCCGAACAGTGCGCCCGGCGTAGGCGGCGGACGGATCCTGCGTTTTAGCCGCGGGCGGCGGGGGGAGCCGGGTTGGCGCAGGCCCGCGGGGACGTTGTTTTTGGACCGGCGGCTAGCAGGGGCGCGCGGCCGGGCCTAGTTTGGTGGGCCCGACCGAGCCCGCCCTATGCCCACGCGCGATCCCCACGAGGCCCTGACCCTTGGCCGCGCCCTCGCGCGCGTCGAGACGCGGGCGTTTTTGGACCCCGCGGACCCGCGCGCTTCGCCCGCAACCCGAGCCGTGGGCCTGGAACAGGAGCGTTTCATCGTGCGCCTGGCGGCCGGTGGCACGCCGGGCGCCCGGCTCCACCTGGAGGGCCCCGACGGGGTCGCCGCGCGGGTCCTGGCGCGGGCGCGAGGCGGCGATGACCTCCTCCTACTCCCGGATCCCGACCGCTATCCCCCCGTGGTCGACCTCGTGGGCGGAGGCAACGTCAGCTTCGAGCCCGGTGGCCAGATCGAGCACTCGACCCGCGTCCACGCCGGTGCGTCGAGTGCGCTCGCGGACCTGCGCGCGGTTGTGCACAAGCTTGAGCAGGTGTTCGAGCCGGAGTTGTTCCGTCTCGTCGCCGTTGGGATCGATCCGTGGCACACGCCGCGGGACGTGGCGCAGCAGTTGGACGCGCCGCGTTACCGCGCGATGGAGCACTTTTTCGCCAAACGCGGGCCCGCGGGTGCGTACATGATGCGCCTCTCGTGCAGCCTGCAGGTGAACCTCGACCAGGGTGTGGGTTCGACCTTGGACGAGCGCTGGCAACTGGCCAACTTGCTGAGTCCCGCGCTCACCGCACTGTTCACGACCAGCCCCGGCGAAATGGACGGCAGCCACTGGGCCTCGCGGCGCGCGCGGGTGTGGCAGACCATCGACCCGACGCGGGCCGCGTTGCCGCGGGCGTTTGTCGACCATCCCGAGTGGTCGCCGGGCCGCCAGTACGCCGAAGCCGTGCTCGACGCCGACGTGATGCTCGTGCGCCGCGGCCCGAAGGACGCGCTTACGGGCAGCCCGGGTTGGCGTTTCCGCGACTGGATCGCCGATGGACACGGAGAACTCGGGTTTCCGACCGCGGACGACCTCGACTACCACCTCACAACCGTGTTCTTCGACGTGCGCGCGCGCGGGTTTTTCGAGATGCGCGCGGTCGACGCGCTGCCCTACTGCTTTCGGCCCGCGCCGGTCGCGTTCCTGTGCGGGTTGCTGTACGACGACCGCGCCCGCTCCGGCGCGCTCGAGCGTCTTGCCCCGCGCCGCGCGCGCGTCGTCGACCAGTATGAGCGGGCGGCGCGGTTTGGCTTGCGGGACGCGGAAATCCACGCGGACGCACGGGCGCTCTTTGCGCTGGCCCTCGAAGGCGCGGCGCGACTTGGACCCGAGTTCCTCGAGCCCGCGGACCTCGCCGCCGCGGAATCCTTCGGCGAGCGCTTCGTCGAGCGTCGGCGCGCACCCGGCGACGAGTTCGCCGAAGCCGTCGCGCGCGGGCCCGCCCACGCGTTGGCCTGGGCGATGAGTTCGAGCTGCGGAGGATGCGAAGAGACCTCTGTGATGGGTGCGTTCACGTCCGGCCTGGAGGGGCCCTGTGGCTGAGTCCGCAGCGAATGGCCGCGCTGCGGACGGCGCTGTTGACGGCGCTGTTGACGGCGCTGTTGACGGCGCTGTTGACGGCGCTGCGGACGGCGCTGCGGACGGCGCTGCGGACGGCGCTGCGGACGGCGGCGTGGGTATCGCCGCTGCGGCTCCCGTGCCGTCCGGGGCGACCGCCGCGGATCTCGATGCGGCCTTCACACGCTTCGTAGCCATCGCGCGCTCACTGCCGGCAGAACTCGTTGCACGGCCCGCTGCGCCCCTTGGCCCACCGGTGTGGGACTTCGGCCACGTGGCGCAGTTCACGCAGGAGTGGTTGCTGGTGCGGCTTGGAGCCGCGCCCGTGGCGCCGCTCGACCGCGCGGAGCGCTACGATCCCGAAGCGCACCCGCGCGGTGAGCGCGAGTCGGAGCTGGAGGCGCGCGCGGCTATGTTCGCGCGCTTGAAACAGGTGCATTCGGCCGCGCTTGGCATTTTGAGGGACGGGCGATTCGACGCGCGCGATCCGCTCGTGCAAGGGGGCTGGGTGTGGCGCATGGTGGCAGCGCACAACGACCAGCACGCGGAGATCTTGATTCAATGGGCGCAGCTCGTGGGATGTGCGGTGGACGTTGGCGCCGCGCAGCCCGCGCAGATGCCCGCGGGTGACGCGGCACGTGAGCGTGTGTCGTTCGCGCCCGGGCCGCGCTCGCTGGGCGCACCCGCGCGCTCGGGCTACGACAACGAGTCGCCGCCGCACACGCAGCATGTCCAGGGCTTCGAGATCGAACGCTGGCCGCTCAGCAACCGGCGGCTGATCGCGTTCGTAGACGCGGGTGGATACCGCGATCCTGTGTGGTGGAGCCCGGCGGGTGCTCGGTTTTTGGCCGCGCTTGAGTGCAAGGCACCGCACAAGTGGCGGCGCGAGTCCGACGGCACCTTCACCCGCGAGCGCTTCGGCTTGCGCGTCCCCGTGAAACTCGATGAGCCCGCGGAGCAGCTCTGCGCCCATGAGGCCGACGCGTTGGCGCGGTTTTTCGGGGCCCAACTGCCGAGCGAAGCCCAGTGGGAGTGCGCCGCGCGCGCGGGGGCGCTCGAACTTGCATCGCGCGGCGTTTGGGAGTGGACACTCGACACGTTCGGGCCGTACCCGGGGTTCGAAGCGTGGCCCTACGACGCCTACAGCAAAGTGCACTTCGGACGGGGATACCGCGTGCTGCGCGGCTGCGCGTGGACGGCGACGGCGCGCCTCGCCCGCGCCACCTATCGCAACTGGGACCTGCCGGAGCGACGCCAGTTGTTTGCCGGTCTGCGCCTCGTGTATCCCGCGTCGTCCGCACGCGCGGCGCGCAGACCGGGGGTCGTCTGATGTGCCGCATGGCTGCCTGGAACGGAGCAGCGCAACCGCTCTCCGCGCTGCTTTACGACGCGCCCCATTCCCTCGAACACCAATCGTTTGCGCCCGAATCGATGCTCAGCGGCCGCGTGAACGTCGACGGAACCGGAGTGGCGTGGTGGCCGACGCGTGGCGCGGGTGAACCGCTGTGCTACCGCAGCGAACGGCCACCTTGGTCCGATGGCAACCTCCAGCGGCTAACGCCGCGCCTCACGGCACAGGTGCAGTTGCTGCTCGTGCGCTCCGCCACGTTGGGCCAAGGCATGGGTGAGGCCGCCGTCGGCCCATTCACCGGAGACGGGCTAGCCCTTGCCCACAATGGGTTCGTCGAGCACTGGCAGCCCCGCGCCCGCCGGGTGATGCTCGCCCTTTTGGACGACGACCTATTTGCGCGTTCCCGCGCGGGAACCGACTCAGAAGTGCTGTTCCTGCACATGTTGCAGCGCCGTCGCGAACTCCCCGCGGCGCCAATCGCGGAGCTCCTTGCCGTCACCCTGGAGCGATTCCGCGCGGAATTGGCCGGTTTAGGCGTTGCAGCGCGACTCGATGTGCTCGCGTCGGACGGTGAAGAGGTCGCGGCGGCGCGCTGCAGCCTTGAACTTGCGAGCAACACGCTGTTCATGGGTCTGCGCGGCGACGGCATTGCTTTTGCTTCCGAACCGCTGGATCCCGCGTGGGGTTTCGAGCCCCTTCCCCCGAACGAGGTCGTCGCCACTCACGGCGTCCAAACCCAGCGACGCCCGCTCGTGTGAGCACGCGTGGTGCACGAACCATGGCCCAACGCAAATCTCCTACCGAGACCACCGCCCTCACGCCGCGTTTCACCCTGGAACAGCTGCCCTCTGCGCGGCCGGACCACAGCGACGGGTTGGCCGACCTCATCGAAGGCCTCGACCGCAGGCCCATCGAGTTGCCACCGCGGCTGCTGTACGACGCGCGCGGATCGGCGCTGTTCGAGGCGATCACGCGGCTTGCCGCCTACTACCCGACGCGCGCCGAACAGCAGATCCTCGAAAGCCATGCGGCCGACATCCTCGGTTGGGTCGAACCGGACGAGTTGCTCGAGCTGGGTTCGGGGTCGTCCCGCAAAACGCGCCTGTTGATCGAAGCCGGGCTCGAACGCGGTTGCCGGCGTTACCGGCCCGTAGACGTCAGCGAGAGCGCCTTGCGGGAGGCCGGTGAGGCGTTGACGGTCGACTATCCGGAGCTCCGCGTCGAAGGCCTCGTTGGCGACTTCGCCGCGGGCCTGCACGCTGGACCGCGCCGCGGGCGGCGCATGGTCCTCTTCCTCGGATCGACGCTCGGCAACCTGCACCCCGCCGAGCGCGCACAGTTCCTTGGGCAGCTCGCCCGTTCCCTGCGGCCGAACGACGCGCTGCTCCTGGGTTATGACCTGGTGAAGAGCGCCGCCGCGCTCAACCACGCCTACGATGACCCCGCGGGTGTCACCGCGGCGTTCGTGCGCAACGGGCTGTTCGCCCTGGGCCGCCTCGGGGGCGCGCGACTGCCGCTCGCCGGGTTCGCGTACGAGGCGGTGTGGGTGCCCGAGTTGCAGCGCGTCGAAATGCGCCTCGTCGCGCGGCGCAACCTTGCGATCAACCTCCCGCGGCTCGACCGCGCGCTGCGCCTCGTGGAGGGTGAGTACCTGATCGCCGAAATTTCCACGAAGTTCACCCGCGCGGGACTCGCCGAGGAACTGCGCGCAGCCGGGCTTGAGCCCGAGCGCACCCTGACGGACGCCGGACGGCGTTTCGAACTGGTGCTGGCGCGGCCCGTCGGACCCGCGCAGGCCTGACGGCGGGCGGCCCGGGCGCACGGGGCGGCCCTGGCGCACGGGGCGACACGGGGCGACACGGGGGCGGCACGGGGGCGGCACGGGGGCGGTACGGGGGCGGTACGGGGCGCCAAAGACGCGGGGCGCCCGTCCGAGGTGTGGGACGGCCGCGACGGCGGACTCGGGCCGAAGCGGGCGGGTCGCTCCCCAACTCGTGGGGTTACACTCAGGTCCGGCGCCCCCCGTGCGCACCCACCCCATGGGAGTCCTCTTCGCCCTCCGACCACCGCTCGACACCCGCGTACTCGTGATCCTGCGGGCGTCGCTCGAGGCCGTCGCCCGACAGTTGCCGCCGCACGTCGAGCCGCGTGCCTGCGGAGGCCACGCGATCGTCCTCGTCGATTTTGCGAACCGCAAGAGCCTTGCAGGCGGCTGGCAAGCGTTGATCCACCGGGACGACGGCGCCGCGAGCCAACTCGTCTGGCGTGTACCGGTGGTGCGTTCCCACGAGGGTCGCTCATGGCCCGAATTGTGGGTCGCGCGGCGGATCGCGAGCCCGACCTTGGCCGCGGATTGGCCCCGCAGGCTCGTCGGGCTGCACACGGGGCGCACGAACTTCAAAGTGCACGACGCCGGGCCGCGCCTCGAAGTCGAGGTCGAAGCGGCCGGTCGCTCGCACCTCAAGCTGCGGGCCGAGGCGCGCGCGGGACTCGTGGGGTCGGTGTTCGGAGGAGTACGCGAGGCCAATGAGGAACTCCTGCGCTGGGGCCCCCTTGCCGGGGCCAGCGCGTTGCTCGGTCCAGGCGAGCGCGCGCGGCTCGTCCCGCGTGGACAGTCTTTGGAGCCGTTGCTGGTGCACACGCTCGAACTCGCGACGCCGGCGGAACTCGGCGGAGAGCGCGGCCTTGGTTTCGAGGTCGACAGCGCGTTCCGCCTCGTCGACCGCACGCGGCGCCCGGTGCGCGCGTCCCTGGAGCGCCGCGCCCACCGCGCGACGGGCGACGGCGAAGCGGCGCTCGCACCCGCGCTCTGCTCAAAGAGCTGACCGTTCGCCACGGCCAGCGCGAAGGAGCTGTCCGATGACGTTTGGCCCATCGCCGTGCGGCGACGAGGGCGGCTTGGCTACCCGCTGGGCTCGCGCGCGAACATGCGGCCGGGATCGCGGAACGACTTAAACTCGAGCGCGTTGCCCGCCGGGTCCACGACGAAAAACGTCCCCTGCTCGCCGACTTCGCCCGCGAAACGAATGCGCGGCGGAATCAGGAAAGTGACGCCGCGCGAGCCGAGCCGTGAGGCGAGCTCTTTCCACTCGTCCCACGGCAGAACCAGTCCGAAGTGCCGCACCGGTACCCCGTCGCCATCGACCTCGTTCGTGGGCGCGGCGGCCACGTCTGCACTGTCGACGAGGTGGGCGCTGAGTTGATGTCCGGCGAGGTCGAAATCGACCCAGCGCGAAGCGCTGCGCCCTTCGCTACACCCTAAAAGATCGCCGTAAAAGTGCCGCGCCGCTTCGAGATCGGTGACCGCGAACGCCAGGTGGAACGGGGGCGGCACGCTGCGGGAACCGCCGGGTTCCACGGATCAGCCAAGCTCCCCAAGGGCGGCCAGCACCTGTGCTGCGTGGCCCTCGACCTGGACGCGCTTCCACGTCTTCGCTACGGCGCCATCGGCGCCGATCACGAACGTCGAGCGCTGAATGCCCACGGACTTCTTGCCGTAGAGCGTTTTTGTGCGCCACGCACCGTATTTCGTCGCCACCGCGTGGTCGGTGTCGCACAGCAGCGGGAAGTCGAGCTTGTACTTCGCTTTGAACCTTTGGTGCCGCTCCACATCGTCCGGGCTCACGCCCAGCACCACTGCACCGTGTCGAGCGAGCTTCTTTGAATCGTCGCGGAATGCGCAGGCCTGCTTCGTGCAGCCCGGGGTGTCGTCCTTCGGATAGAAGTACAGGACCACCGGTTTGCCGCGCAGGGACGAGAGCTTCACTTTCTCGCCGCTGTCGCTCACCAACGTGAAGTCCGGCGCTTTGACGCCCGGTTCAACCCATTCCGGATCCACGAACGTACTCATCGCGGGACCTGCTTCGAAAGGAGTGTGGAGCGCACGAGGTCGCCGATCTCGGCCGTGCCATGGTCACCCGTGGAGACACCGATGATCTGCTGGCTGCGAACGAGGTGAATGATCGTGTTTTCGATCGCGCGCCCCGCGTCGCGCTCGCCCAGGTAGTCGAGCATCATTCCGCCCGCCAGGATCGCGGCAACCGGCGAGACCACGCCCTTGCCCTTGTACTTGGGCGCTGAGCCGTGGATCGGCTCGAAGAGGCTGACCCGACCGGGATGGATGTTGCCGCTCGCGGCGATGCCCATACCACCTTGCAGGATCGCTCCGATGTCCGTGATGATGTCGCCAAACAGGTTAGGAGCGACCACGACGTCAAACCACTCGGGGTTCTTGATCATCCACATGCACGCGGCGTCCACGTACGCGTGGTCCGTCTTCACGTCGGGGTATTCCGCCGCGACGATGGCGAACACACGCGTCCAAATGTCCTGGGCGCGAATGGCGTTGGCCTTGTCGATCAGGGTCACCTGGCGCCGCGGGCGCGTGCGCGCGAGCTCGAACGCATAGCGGATCGCGCGCTCGACACCGGCGCGTGTGTACGCCATGACCTGGGTCGCCACTTCGAGCGCCTGGTGCTTGTGGGCGAAGCCGAACATGCCCGAGTAGGCACCCTCGGTGTTCTCGCGCACGAACACCATGTCCACGTCTTCGACACGTTTGCCCTTGAGCGGACAAAGCCGCTCGTCGTACAGCCGCACAGGGCGCAGGTTGACGTACAGGTCGAGTTCGAATCGCAACTTCGCGATGATCCCGAATTCGATGGTGCCCACGGGCGCACGCGGATCGCCGATTGCGCCCAAAAAGATCGCGGCGTGCTGCTTGACCTCTTCGAACGCGGGGTCGGGAAAGATTTCCTTCGTCGCAAGCCAATGGTCGGTCCCGAACGGATAATCCGTGCGGCCGATTCGAAAGCCGTAGACGGACGCCGCGGCTTCAACGACCTTGAATGCCTCGGCCGTCACTTCGGGGCCAATGCCATCGCCGCCGATGACCGCGATCTGGTACTGCTTCATGGGGTGCCGGTTTCAGCGGCGGGCAAACATGCCCTTTTGATAGGCGACGATGCGCCCTTCGACGGCGCTCGCGGCGACCGAGAGCGGCGACGCGAGGTAGAGCTTGCCCGGACCACTGCGGCCGCGGAAGTTGCGGTTGATCGCGCTGATCGTGACCTGCTCAGCGTTGTCGGAAACACCGGGTCCGCAACCGATGCACGCGCCGCAGCCGGGCTCGATCACCTCGACTCCGGCGCGCCGGAACACATCGAGGTAACCCTTGGCGCGCGCATAGTCGCGCACCGACTCGCTGCCGAACTGGACCACCATGCGCACCCCGTCCTTGACGCGCCGCCCGCTTTGCAGGGCCTCGTCGAGCACGGCGGCGTAGAAGTCAAGATCGCGCTCCTTGCCCGCCGTGCACGAACCGCCGTAGGCGATGTCGATCGGCACGTCGCCGAGATCGGCGATGTTCACGCCGTAGGTCGGATCGTGGGGCTTGGCAACCATCGGCTGGATCGCACCGAGGTCGATCGTGTGGACTCCACCGGCGTACTCCGCACCCGCATCGGGGGCGACAAAACTCGCCCGAATCGACTCGCGCGTTTGGCCCGGGCGGCGCGCGAGCAACCATTCGACGGAGCGCTCGTCACCCTCGCAGATGCCGGACTTGGCCGCGCACTCGGTGGCCATGTTGCACAGGGTGGCGCGCTCGTCCATGTCGAGCGACGCCAGCCCCGGACCGCCGAACTCCATGACGCGGTCGAGCGTGTCCTCGCGCACCGCAAATGTGGAGAGGATGTGGAGCATCACGTCCTTCGCAGTGCTGTCGGGCGCGAGCGCGCCCGCGAGCTCGAAGCGGATGGATTCGGGCACCTGGACGAAGGTGTAACCCGAATAGATCAGGCCGGCGTACTCGGTGGCGCCCACGCCGTAGGTCAGCGCGTTGTTGCCGCCACCCATGCACGTGTGGCTGTCAGTCGCCTGGATGAAATCCCCCGGATCGACGAACTGCTCACGCGCGACCTGGTGGCAGATACCCGGCGAGATGCCATTCCGCGCCGAGTAGTCACGCACGCCGGTGTGGTGCTGGAACTCGCGCTGTAAATCGCGCAGGGTTTGAATCAGCGGAGCGAAGGGCGCCATGCGCGGCACCCCGTCGGCGTAGAGCAAGTGGTCCTCGAACACCGCGAACTTCGCCGGGTTCGGGATGCGGTAATCGGCGCCGTATTCCTGGGCGAGGAAATAGTGGACCTGCCCGGTCGTGAATTCGTGGCTGTAGCCGCCATCAACACGCACGAGGCAAGGGTCGCCAGGCTTGACGTACGCCTTCCCGTCCGCGTTGCCGACGAGGTGGCGCTGCAGGATCTTCTCGCCCATCGTCAGCGGCCGCTTTTTTGTCGTCGGCAGCGGCACCGCCACGCGGCCGGCCGCGTACTGGGCGGCGAACTTGAACAAGCCGCCGGTCTCCAGGATCGCGCGGGTGACCGGATCGTAGTGGCCCGTGAACTCCTCGAGCGGGATCTCCTCGCCCGCCTGCAAACGCGCGAGCTGAGCGTAGGTCCCGAGCAACTGGCCGAGGTTCAGGTTGTTGCGCTCGTGGATGGGAGCGAACGACGCCGCCACGACGAGTTCGATGCCGCTCCACTTTTCGCACTGCACCGCGGTCTCGCGGCTCGAGCCGGTGCCCTTGCGCTGCCCCGACACGATCGCCTGAAAACCGCCGTCGAGCAGCGCGCGTGTGCCAAACACACGCTTGCCCGCTTCGTCGACAAGGCCCGCGTAGGCATCGAGGGCAATGTCTTCGGGTTTGTGCCGGAAACACACCCACGCGGGTGTCATCGCGTCCGTATTGATGTCGTCGATGAGGTCCGCGGGGTCCACGTCCCGCACCGCGAGATCGATCGCGCCCGCGAGCTGCTTGCGGATCACGGCGAGGTCCTTCGTCAGGAACAGAACCCGCTTCGCGGGGTCCAACCGGACGACGCGGCGGCCATCGGGCGATGTGTGGATCAGGGAGTTCACGGGATGGTTCGGGACGCGGACTGGGGAGCGCGCGCCAGGGCCTGGCCCCGGGCGCTTGAACTCGAAGGAGGAATCAGGCGCGCGGGTTCTCGATCAACATCGCGATGCCCTGGCCGCCCCCGATGCATGCCGACGCCACGCCGTAGCGCAGGCCGCGCCGGCGAAGTTCGTACATCAGCGTGAGGACAAGGCGCGTGCCGGTCGCTCCGAGGGGGTGGCCGAGGCTGATCGCGCCGCCATTGACGTTGACCTTGTCGCGGTCGAGCTCGAGCTCCTTCTCGCAACCCAGGTACTGCGCCGAGAAGGCCTCGTTGATCTCGAATCGATCGACTTGCGACAGGTTGACCTTCGCCCGGTCGAGGCACGCGCGGATGGCGGGCACCGGGCCGATGCCCATTTCGCTGGGATCGACGCCGACGGTTGCCCAGGAAACGACGCGCGCGAACACATCGAGCTTGTCGGCTTTCGCGCGCTCCGCCGTTGTCATCACGACCGCCGCAGCGCCATCGACGATGCCGCTTGCGTTGCCCGCGGTCACTGTACCGTCCTTGCCGAAGGCCGCACGCAGCTTGCCGAGCGCCTCAAGCGTCGTTTCGGGCTTGATGTGGTCATCCGTATCGATGACGAGCTCGCCCTTCTTGGTCGCGACGCGCACCGGGTCGATCTCTTCAGCAAACCGCCCTTCGCGCACGGCCGCCGCCCCCAGCATGTGGCTGCGCAGAGCGTACTCGTCCTGGGCCGCGCGGGTGATGCCAAGCCGGGTCGCGATCTTCTCCGCCGTTTGCGCCATGAAGAGCCCGCAGAACGGATCCTTCAGGCTGGCGAAGAGCAGGTCCTCAAGCTGCGGTGTTGCGCCGAAGGGAAAACCCTGGCGCGCTCCCCACAGCACATGGGGCGCTTGGCTCATGTTTTCCATGCCACCCGCGAGCACCGTGGTTGCCTCGCCGAGCAGCATCATCTGCGCGCCGTTGATCAGCGATTGGATGCCGGAACCGCACAGGCGGTTGACCGTGAACGCGCCCGACTTCTGCGCGACGCCAGCCTTGAGCGCGACGTGGCGCGCTCCGTAAATCGCGTCGCTAGACGTTTGCAGCGCGTTGCCCACGACCGTGTGGTCGACGGTCGCAGGATCGACCTTGGCACGCGCCAGGGCCGCCTTGGAAGCGTGGGCCGCGAGGTCGATCGCGCTGATGTCCTTGAATTTGCCGTAACCCGGGGTGCCGCTGTACTCGCACTTGGCGGTGCGCGCACCGCCGACCAGGACGATTTCTTGTTGGCTCATGGGTGAATTCTCGCGCCGGCGGTTCAGCGGTTTTGGAAGTTGGGTTTGCGCTTTTCGAGGAAGGCTTGCATGCCTTCGCGCATGTCTTGGGTCGTCGCCGCGAGCGCGAACATGTCGGTTTCGATGATCTCGCCCTCCGGCTGACTCATGTTCATCCCACGGCGGATCGTCTCGAGCGCAAGGCGCACAGCGACGGGCGCGCGGGACAGGATAGAACCGATCATCTTGAGCGTGCCTTCGCGCAAAGCCTCGGGGGCGAAAACGCGGTTCACGACACCCACACGGTGGGCTTCCTCGGCGCTGAACATGTCGGCGGTCAACACCCACTCGCGCGCAACGCCGGGGCCTGCGATGCGCGCGAGGCGCTGCGATCCGCCGTAGCCGGGAATGATGCCGAGCGACACCTCGGGCAGGCCGACCCGCGCCGTGGTTGCGGCGGTGCGCAGGGTGCATGCGAGGGCGAGTTCGAGGCCGCCACCCAGGGCAAAACCGTTGACCATCGCGACCGACGGTTTGCCGAGCACTTCGAGACGCGTCAGGACCTGTTGCCCGAAAAACGCGAGGTCCTTCGCGCCGAGCGGGTCCATGCGCGCGAGTTCGTTGATGTCCGCCCCCGCGACAAACGCCTTCTCGCCCGCACCCGTGACGAGCAGCGCACGCACGTCGCGGTCCGCGGCGACGTCGTCGAACGCCGACGCGAGTTCCACCAGCGTTTGGTGGTTGAGGGCGTTCATGACCTTCGGGCGGTTGACCGTCACGGTCGCGACGCCGTCGGCCTTCTCGAGCAGGATGTTTTCGTAGATCACGGGCAGTGCGGGGTTGGGGTTGCGGATGCTGCGTTTCAGCTCGGGCGCGTGACCACGACCTTGTTGATCTTGACCGGCGTCACGGGGGTCGAACCCTCGCCGCCGGGCTTGGTCTTCGCCGTCACGATGGCATCGAGAACGCCGTCGCCCTCGGTCAGTCGGCCGAACGCCGTGTATTGGCGGTCGAGGAAAGCCGCGTCGCCGTGGCAGATAAAAAACTGGCTGCCGGCGCTGTCGGGGCTCTGGGAGCGCGCCATCGACAGGATGCCGCGCTTGTGCGGGGTGTCGTTGAACTCGGCCTTGATCGTGTAACCCGGGCCGCCGCGGCCGGAGCCCTCGGGGCAGCCACCCTGGATCATGAAACCGGGGATCGTGCGATGGAAGACAGTTCCGTCATAGAACCCCTTCTCCGCGAGATCGACGAAGTTCTTGACGTGCCCCGGCGCTTTCGCGGGGAAGAACTCAAGCGTCATGTTGCCCGCGGTTGTTTCGATGCGGGCGGTGACGCCCGTGTAGTCCTGCTTGTCTGCCTTGTTTGCTTTGTCTGCCATGGTAGGGGGAGCTTCGTGGATCGGGGCGCCGCACCGCGGGAGCGACGCGGGAAAAAGGGTGTTGCCGCCGGGCCAACCGGGTGCGCGTCTGGGCTAAGGGCGCCCACGCGGGTACCCATGCAAGTGCCCGTCTGGGCCCAGGTCAGCGGCTGCCTTGGGCGCCGCCTTCGGCCCCGGCGGGCGCTTCCAAGGATGTGCTGAGCACCGACATCGAGAGGATGCGCTGGGGCTCGCGGGGGCGATCCTGCGCGTCACGCGGACTCGCGACGATCGCATCGATCACCTCGAGGCCGGTCAGCACCTTGCCGAATGCTGTGTAGTTGCCATCGAGGGAACTTGCGTCCGTGTGGCAGATGAAGAACTGGCACGAGGCCGTGTTTTTCAGCGGATCCCGCGGACCGGGAACCCCCGGCGAGCCCCGGCGCGCCGCCGAGAGCACACCGCGCACGTGCTTGCGATCGCTGAACTCCGCGGGAAGCATGCGCGGGCCATTGCCCGTGCCCCACTCAGTGATCCGCGCTGGATCGCGGGTCAGGGGATCGCCGCCCTGGATCATGAATCCGGGAATGACGCGGTGGAACAGCGTGTCCGCGTAAAAGCCCGAGTTCGCAAGATCGAGGAAGTTGCGCACGTGCTCGATGGCGACGTCGGGCCACACTTCGATCAGCATGTCCCCGCGTGTCGTCTTGAGCATGACCATGTGCTGGGCGAGGCGTTCGGCGGTCATGTCGAGGAAGTTCACCGCACCCGTAACCGGACGCAGGACACGCACCCCAATCGGGCCCTCGGCGTAAACCCCCTTCGCAAAACCGAGTTCGAAGGGCTGCGACACCTTGAGGAACGGCCCCAGGTCGAAGGTGAGCTTGAGTTCAGCTCCCCCCGGCAGTTGCACGAACGTCTCATCGGAGCGTTTCGCGACGGGGCTGCCGTCGATCGTGAACGCGCCGGGGGAAAGCAACCACGTCGAGACCGCGGCGCCCTCGGGCGGGGCGTTGATCGTGACACGCACCTCGAAGGGCTGTCCGACGACGTGCATTTGCGGCGCCTCGAACGCGAGTTTGAGCCCGACCTTGCGCGCCAAGTTCCCTTCGGGCGTGGTGCGTTGCGTCGGCGCACTGGCCTCACCCGTCGAGCCGCGCATGGGCTCGGGATTCTGCGTCGGCGCGACAAGCGCGAGCGCCGCCGTGAGCAACAGCGACGGGATCACGACTTCTTGTCGCCCTCCCAGCGGTAGAAGCCCTCGCCGCTCTTGCGGCCCAGTTTGCCTTCCTTAACCTTTTGGCGCAGCACCGCCGGGATCGCGAACGCCTGTTCACCGGGGTAGCGCTCGACCCAACCCTCGAGGATCGAGAGTGTCGTGTCGAGGCCGACGTAGTCGGTCAACGTGATGGGGCCCATCGGGTGGCCGCAGCCGAACTGCATCGCGGCGTCGATGTCTTCCTTGCTGGCATCGCCGCGCTCGAGCATCAACAGCGCCTGGGTCATGTAGGGCACGAGCAGCCGGTTCACGACAAAACCCGGCGTGTCCTTGCACGCAACCGGCGTTTTGCCGACGGCTTCGCCAAACGCGCGCGCCTCGGCAAACACCTCATCCGACGTCGCGGACGAGCGCACAACTTCGACGAGCTTCATGAGCTGCACCGGGTTGAAGAAGTGCAGTCCGACCATGCGCTCCGCACGGCCCGACGCGGCGCCCATTTCCCCGATCGGGAACGACGACGTGTTCGACGCGAAGATCGTGCCTGGCTTGCACGCGGCGCCCAACTCGGCGAACAGCTTCTTCTTGACACCCAGGTCCTCGACAATCGCCTCGATCACAAGGTCACAGTCGGCGAGGTCCCTTTTGTCGAGGGTGCCCTTGATGCGCCCGAACGCCGCCTTCGCGTCGGCTTCCGCCTTGTCCTTCGGCTTGCCCTTCTCGATCGCCTTTTCGGCGAGCTTCGCCAGGCTCTTCTCGACGCGGCCAAGGCCCTTGTCGAGCGCGCCCTTGTCGCTTTCGACCGCAACGACGTCGAAGCCACCCTGGGCCGCCACCTGCACGATGCCGTGGCCCATCAGGCCGCAGCCGATCACACCGACTTTTCGGATCGCCATTGTCTTCTTGCCTTCCTTTGGATGCGTGTGGGGTGGTTCTTCGCGCGCATCCGGGTGGACGGCGCGTGGGAGGGTGGGCGTCCGCGCGGCGCGGCGTCAGGGGCGCGAGAACTCGAGCGCGAGTCCCATGCCGCCCGAGATGCACAGCGTCGCGAGGCCGTGGGTGCCGCCGCGGCGGACGAGTTCGTGCAGCAGCGTCACCGCGATGCGTGCACCGCTCGCGCCGATCGGGTGGCCCAGGGCGATCGAACCACCGTTGACGTTGAGACGGTCGAGGGGCAGAGGCGATTCGCGGTGGCAGGCGAGCACCTGCGCCGCAAAAGCCTCGTTGAGCTCGATCAGGTCGTAGTCCTTCGGAGAACGGCCGGTCAAACGCGAAAGCTTGGCCATCGCGGG
>JBBRWC010000044.1:0-31733 GCA_038246255.1 Planctomycetota bacterium | reverse complement strand
TGCCGCCCTACGTGCGGCGCGCGGCGGGGGCGGTGGACTCCGAGCGCTACCAGACCGTGTTCGCACGCGAACGCGGCGCCATCGCGGCGCCGACGGCGGGTTTGCACTTCACACCGCGGCTCTTCGAGGACCTCGACGCGCGGGGTGTGACACGTGTCGCGCTGACGCTGCACGTCGGGCTCGGCACCTTCCGACCGGTCACCGCGGACGATCCGCGCGAGCACACGATGCACGCGGAGCCCTTTTGCGTGCCCCCGCCCGTTGCCCAGGCGTGGGGTGCGGCGCGCGAGCGCGGCGCGCGCGTTGTCGCGGTCGGAACGACGGTGGTGCGCGCGCTCGAATCGTCCCTTGACGAACGCGGCCGTGTGCAAACCGCGCAAGGAGAAACACGCGCTTACTTCCTGCCCGGTCACCGCTTCCGCGCGGTGGATGGGTTGCTCACCAACTTCCACTTGCCGCGCAGCACACTGCTGATGCTGGTGTGCGCTTTCGCGGGCCGCGAGCGCACGCTCGAGCTCTATGGCGAAGCGATCGCACAGGGGTACCGCTTCTATTCCTACGGCGACGCGATGCTCCTTCTGCCCTGATGCGGCGGGGAGGTCACGCGGACATCAACGCTGCGCGTAGCGCGGCCACGGCGCCGATCGGATCCTTTGCCGACAGGATCGCGGAGCCCACCGCGATGCGCCCCACGGTCGCGAGCTCGCCCGCATTCGCAACATCGATCCCGCCGATCGCGAACACGGGCAGCGTGCTCGCCTCCGCGGCGATCCATGCCATCTCCGCACCCAGTCCACGCCCGTAACCCTTCGTGCCCGTCGCATGCACGGGCCCAAATCCCAGGTAGTCGACCGGGCGCTCGGACGCCGCCGCGATCGCCGCCAGGCCGTGGGTCGACAATCCGATCAGGGGTCGTTCGCCCAGGAGGGCACGCGCGGCCTCGGGGTCGAGGTCGGCCTCGCCCAGGTGCACGCCGGCCAGCCCCTCCTCAAGCAGGGCGAGCGCGACGTCGACCCGGTCGTCGACGAAGACGAGCGGCGGGCGCCCGAGGCCGCGCGCACTCTGGAGCGCCCGTCGGCACCAGCGCAGGCTATCGCGCGCGTCGCAGGGGCCGGGCGCTCCGCCGAGGGGCTTCACGCGGACCTGGACGCCATCAACGAGGGGCAAAAGCGCGTCGAGCAGGCCCTGTGGGTCCCCTCCACGGACAAGCTCGGGGGTAAAAAGCAAAAGCAGTTTCGTAAATCGGAGTTCGAGGCGCAGGTCGCGGCCGGCAGCGGTGCCCATCGCGCCGAGCCTACGCGGACAGCGCCAAGTTCCGGTGTGCCGAGGCGGTGGGCGAGCCTCCGGACGCGCCCAAAAGAGGCTCTGGGAGCCCCGCAAGGGCTCCTGTTGGCGCATCCGCAGGTGTCCCTTGCCGTGCGCGGACGCCCGGGGGGGGAACCAGCGAGTCGCGCCGTGCGTCTGGCGCGGGTCGGAAGTCGCCTCGACAGGCGTGCTTCCGCGATCCCCCGGGCCGCGTTGCCGACCCCGCCGGGATGGAATACGCTTTTCCGTCGTCGCCCTCCGCGACGGAGGCCACAGGCCCCGCCGCGCCCCCCTCGACACGCCCTGACCCCGAGAATGCCCGCTCCAGCTTGGAGAAGGCCTTTTCGTGGCGCGCGCCGCCAAACCCCGACCTCCAAAGTCCAAACGGAGTCCTCTCGAATGCGCTTCTTGCCCCTCCACCGACGCGCTCTCCTTCGCGTCGGCCCCGCTCTTGCCGTCCTCGCCTTCGCCGGCGCGGCCCAGGCCCAGCAGTTCCAACTGCAGCCCGGACTGATCCCCGGTCCGGCGGTCTGGACCGAAGGCCTCGAGTGCGCCGACGTCGAAAACGACGGCGACCTCGACATCTTCTTCGCCAACGGCGACGGCTTCGCCTCGGCCGGCGCCAAGCGCCAAAACGGCCTGATCATCAACAACTTCCCGATCTTCACCGACCAGAGCGTCGCGCGCCTTGGCGTGTCGGTGTCGAACGCGAAGATGGTGATCACGGGCGACATTCAGAACGACGGGTTCATTGATGCCCTCTTCTGCAACGCGTTCAACAACGACCTGCCGTTCCTGTTCGTCAACCAACCCGGCAACCCGGGTTTCTTCGATCAACAGAGCGTGGCACGGGGCTTCACCACGGTCCTCAGCAGCGCCAGCGGCCAGTTCGGCGACCTCGACAACGACGGCGACCTTGACCTGATCCTCAACCACGCCGGCGCATCGTTCCTCGGCGGCGCGGGCGCGGCGCCCCGCCTGTACCTGAACAACGGACTCGGATTCTTCACCGAGAACCCCGTCAAGATGAACGCGCCCAACAAGGTCGCGCAGATGGACGTCCAGCTCGTCGATATCGACAACGACTTCGACCTCGACTTCTACGGTGCGAACCGTGCGGCGAACGGCGGCCAGACCCACTACCTGATGCTGAACGACGGCACCGCGTCGTTCACCAACGCGTCGAACCTCATCCCCGCCACCTCCGCCAACGTGTATGAGTCCGAGATGGCGGACCTCGACGGCGACGGCGACCTCGACAATTTCTTCGTCAGCCTTTCGGGCTTCGGCGAAGGTGTGCACCGCAACAACCTGATCCCGAGCGGGACGCTATCCTTCACCGCTGGCGCGCCCTTCGGCACCCATGACGACAACGAGATCGCGCTGCTCGACTTCGACAACGACGGCGACTACGACTCGATCGTCGGTTCCCTCAGCGGCCCGGCCGAGAAGCTCTACCGCAATGACGGCAGCTTGACTTTTGTGCAGGTCGCTGGCGCGTTCACGAACATCGGGGATTCGACCCTCGATACCGCCGTCGCCGACCTCAATAACGACGGCGCCTACGACGTCATCACCGCACAAGGGGAATCGAACCCGGCGCAGTTCGCCAACAAGGTGTACGCCAACGTCGGAGCGCCCGACACCCTCGCGCCGGTCATCGTGCGCGAGGAAACGCTGGTCAGCCCGAGCGCTTCCGGCCCGTGGGTCGTCCGCACGTTGGTGCGCGACCAAGTCATCGACGATGCCCGCAACTGGGTCACGGGTTCCGGCGACTACGTCGTGAACACCGCTCCCGCCAACGCTGGCATCTCGATCACGGGCTTCAGCTTCGTCCCGACCTCGGTCGTGGCGGGTACGACCGTCACCTGGACCAACAACTCCGGCGTGCCGCACAATGTCACCAGCACGACTGACGGTTATGGTTTCGCCTCCGGCAACTTCGGGCCGGGCGGCAGCTACGGCTACACCTTCGTGCGTCCGGGCACCTACACCTACACCTGCACGATCCACCCCGGCATGAACGGGGTGCTCACAGTGACTGGGAGCTCGAGCGCGTCGCAGGTGACGTACTCGTCGGGCAGCGTCTACCGCGCGGCGATGACCGACACCGCGGGCGGCGCGGGCATCGAACTCGTGTACGAAACCCGCTACGTTGACTGGGCCGGCAACTTGACTGTCTCCCCGTCGAAGCGTGTCCCGCTCCCTGTCGCCTGCGGCTTCGCAAGCTACGGCGTGGGAGCCTCCCCGGTGAACGACCTGATCCTCGCCGGGTCGGGCTCGGGCGCGGTCGGCGGCAGCGCGACGCTGACCACCTCGAACCCGCCGGTCACCGGCACGTTCCTTGGTATCTCGCTCGGCTCGAGCTTCCTGCCGCTGTTTGGCGGTGTCGTGTTGATCGACCCGTTCACCGCGCTGACGCCCCTGTTCGTGCCGACGGTTGCCGGTGCCTCGGCCGTGACTCTGCCGATCCCGGCGAACCCGGCGCTCGCGGGCGTTTCGCTGTTCTTCCAATCCTTCGGTTTGGACGGCACGAAGCCCCAAGGCCTCGCGCTCTCGAACGGCGTCGAGCTGACGATCTGCCCGTGAGGTCGATGCCCGTAACGACGGGCTGATCCGCCGCGCACGACGCGGCCCGTGTGAAAGCGCGTCCGTCCGCGAGGACGGGCGCGCTTTTGCCGTTCCTGGCCGCGATTTCCCAACTGGCGGGAAATCCCGAGCGCGCATAGGCTGGCGTCAGCCTTCCTCCCCAACCGCCGTGCACCGCATGAACCGCTTCCCCCTTTTTCGCGCCGCGACATTCCTCCTGATCGCATCCGCCCCCGCGGCGCTCGCGCAGCAGTTTCAACTGCAGCCCGGCCTAATCCCTGGAACACCCCGCTGGAGCGAGGGTGTCGCCGCTGCCGACGTGGAGAACGACGGCGACTACGACCTCTTCTTCGCGGATGGCAACGGCTACGACACGCCGGGGCCGAAGCAGCAGAACGTGCTCGTGATCAACCGCCTGGAGGTCCAACCCGGACTGTTCGCCGACCAGAGTGTCGCGCGCCTGGGTGTGTCCGTCTCGCACGCGAAGATGGTCATCAGCGGCGACATCCAAAACGATGGCCTGGTCGATGCGGTGTTCTGCAACGCCTTCTACACCGACCTGCCGTTCCTGTTCGTGAACCAGCCGGGCAACCCGGGTTTCTTCCAAAAGGAGGGTGTCGCGCGCGGCCTCACGACGAGCCTCAGCTCCGCGAGCGGACAGTTCGGCGACCTCGACAACGACGGCGACCTCGACCTGATGCTGACGGACACCGGGCCCGCGTGGCTCGGCGCACCGGGCGGCCGTCCGCGGCTCTACATCAATGACGGCTTGGGCTTCTTCACCGAAGACGCCCTCAAGATGAACGCCGCGCTCAAGATCGGGCACATGGGTGTGCAGCTCGTCGACATCGACAACGACTTCGACCTCGACTTTTTTGGTGCGAACCGCAACTTCAGCGGGGGCAAGCCCCACTACCTGATGCTCAACGACGGTTCGTCGTCGTTCGCGGACGTGTCGACCTTGCTGCCCAACACGGGCGGCAACGTTTATGAGGCGGACGTCGCCGACCTCGATGGCGATTCCGACCTCGACATCTTCTTCCTCAGCCTGTCCGGCTTCCAGGAGGGGTACGTGCGCAACCGCTTGATCGAAGACAGCGTGCTCAGTTTCACGGCGAGCGCGCCCTTTGGCGCGCACGACGACAACGAAGTGTCGTTCCTCGACTTCGACAACGACGGCGACTTCGACGTGATTCTGGGTTCGCTGCAAGGGCCCGCCGAGAAGCTGTACCGCAACGACGGGAACTTTGTGTTGGTGCAGGTCGCGGGGGCGTTCACCGCGCTCGTCGACCCCACGCTGGACGTTGCGGTTGTCGATCTCAACGGGGACGGAGCTTACGACGTCGTCACGTCGCAGGGGGAAGGCAACCAACCCCAATGGGCGAACAAGGTGTACGCCAACCTCGGCGCACCGGACACGCTGCCCCCGGTGATCGTGCGCGAAGAACAGCTCGGTTCGGCGCCGGCCGCGGGGCCGTGGGTCGTGCGCGCGCACGTCACCGACCAGGTGCTCGACGACGGCATTTCGTGGGTGCGTGGAGCGGGGGAGTACGTCGTGAATACGGCTCCCAAAACGGCCGACCTGACGATCTTCGACGCGGCGCTCGCGGATGCCGTCGTCGATGTGGGGACCAGCGTCCAGTTCACGAACCAAACCGGCGTGGTGATCGAACTCGCGGGAACGAGCGCGGGCTTTGGCTTTGCGTCGGGTCCCCTGGCACCGGGTGCGTCGGTGACCCGCGCGTTCGTGCGACCGGGTGTCTACACCTACACGGCCGCCATTTTCCCGGGCTCGCAGGGTGTCATCACCGTGGTGGGTTCGACCACCGCGGCGTCGTCGACGTACTCCGGTGGTGGCATCCACCGTTTCCGGTTCGACGACAGCGCGGCCGGCGCGGGGGTTGAGTTGGTTTACGAGCTCCGCTTCACCGACGACCCGGGCAACACCACTTTCAGCACACCGCGCCGAGTGGACCTGACCGGCGCGTGCGGTTTCACGCTGTACGGCGTGGGCCTTTCCCCCGTGAACGATCTCGCTTTGGTGGGTTCGGGATCCGGCGCAGTGGGCGGCTCGGCCACCCTGTCGGTCGCAACGTCCGCGAGCGGTGCCTTCATCGCGCTGGCGCTTGCGCCGCTCGAGTTGCCGTTGCTGGGTGGTGTGCTCCTCGTCGATCCGTCGACCACCTTGGGCACACCCTTCGTCCCGGCCTTCGCGGGCGTCGCGAGCACGAGCTTCTCGATCCCCGCGGTTCCCGCGTTGGCCGGCGTGAACCTCCGCTTCCAGGCGTTTGCAGAGGACGTGACGAAGCCCTTCGGCATCGCACTGTCGAACGGGGTCCGCCTCGTCGTCTGCCCGTGAAAGTGGGCACCTTCCCTGTCCGGGGAACCCTGCCCGGTGAACCCTGTCCGGTGAAGCCTGTCCAGGGGGGGCGTTCAGGGTGGCGTCGGGTCAGCCCCGGGGGATCGTGCTCTCGAACGGCCTGACGGCGGTCATCAAGCGCTGACGGCCGCGCCCGGGACGACCCGGGCGCACGATCCGGTTGCACGATCCGGTTGCACGGTAGGGGCGCACAGGCCAGGCGCACAGGCCAGGTGCACAGCTTTGCTGAACCCAGTCGGAGCAATTTTGCGGGCTCCGGGACGGGTAGGCTGGCGTAGGCATGAGGACCCTAGCCAGCCTGCTGATTCCGCTGCTCACGACCGGTGTCCAGGATGCGCCGAAACCGCTGTTTCGCGCCGCTCCGTTCGAGGTCGCTGGCGCCGCGGATGCATCCTTGGAATCCGTCCCGCGCCACGCGGTGCGCACCACGTCGGGTTCACCGGAGAAAAACTGGATCATCGAGGTCAACGGGGGCGGACTGCTGCTGGGCGACTTCGACGGCGAGGGTTCGATCGACCTGTTGCTCGTCGAAGGGTCCACGGTCGAGCGTGTGGCCGAGGATCTGCCAGGTGAGCCCCCGCGGGTGTTCCTGAACGACGGCGCGGGGGATTTTCGGCTCGCGGGCGGCGCGTGGGAGATCGCGGCTGGACGGTGGGGCACCGGCGGCGCGCTCGGCGACGTGAACGGCGATGGCACGCTCGATGCGGTCGTGCTCGAGTGGGGTCCCGACCGGCTGCTCATCAACGACGGTGGCAAGGGGTTTGTCGAGCGCACCAAGGACAGCGGCCTTGGCACCGGCGGTTGGTCGACGAGCGCCGCTTTCCTCGACGCGGATCAGGATGGGGTGCTCGACCTCTTTGTCGTGCGCTACCTCGAGTTCGACTTCGCGACGATTCCGAGCCGCGCATCGCGCGAATGTGTGTGGAAGGGCCACCCCGTGATGTGTGGCCCCGAAGGCCTGACACCGAGCGCCGACGCGTTCTACCGCGGCAACGGCGATGGCACGTTCCACGATGCGAGTGACACGTTCGGATTGGGCGCGGTCGAACCGGGTTACGGCCTGGGTGTGGTGACGGTCGACATCGACCGCGACGGGCGCACCGACCTGTACGTCAGCAACGACTCAACGCCGAACCACCTGTGGCGCAACCTCGGCGAAGGAAAGTTCGAGGAGGTTGGGCTGGCGCTGGGTGTCGCCCTTGATGCCAACGGTCGCGAACAGGCCGGCATGGGGATCGCGGTGGGGGATGCGGATGGCGACGGCCACGCGGACCTGTTCGTCACCAACTTCTCGGGCGAGCACAACGCGTTCTACCGCTCCAGCACACGCGGCGCGCGCGTGCGTTACTCCGATCGCTCCCACGCGAGTCGTTTGGCGGGACCCAGCGTTCCGCGCCTGGGGTGGGGCACGCAGATGGCGGATTTTGATCAGGACGGCGAGCTCGATCTTGTTGTGATCAACGGGCACGTGTATCCGCAGGCGGGCGCGCCGGGCACTGACACGATGTACGCACAACCTGCGCAGGTTTTTGCGGGGCGCGGAGCCGGACGCTTTGACGAGCATCCGTCGGCGTTCGGCGCTGCACCGCCGATCGTCGGGCGAGCGTCCGCATTCGCGGATCTGGATGGGGACGGTGACCTCGATGGCTTCGCGATCGAAGTTGACGGCGCGGTTTGGCGCTATGAGAACGTCGGTGCAAGCGGACATGCGCTCCTTGTCGAACTCGGCTCGGTGCGGTCCCTGGGTGCGCGGGTCGAAGTTTGGGTGCAAGAGCGCGCGTGGTGGCGCGAGGTGAGCACCGCGGGTGGCTTCCAGTCCGCGCTGCCCGCGAGCGCGCACTTTGGAATCGGCGCTGCGCAAAAGGTCGACCGCGTGCGGATCCAGTGGCCAAGCGGCGCGGTCAGCGAAGTCCTCGATGTTCCCGTGAGGCGTGGGTTTGCGCGCGTGCGCATCGAAGAACCGGCCGTTTCCAAGGAGGAACCCCGATGAGTTCGCGTGTGTTGTCCACGGCGGTGTTGGTCCTTGCGCTGTTATGTCTGCCCACCGAGTTGTCAAACGCAGCACTGCAATCGGGCGCGCGGCCGGGCGGTGTTGCGCTGGAACTTCCGGAGGTGCTTCGTCAGCGGCCCCAGGATTTTCCCAGCGCACAACCTGAGCGCTGGGCGCGTTTTTTCGACCCCGCAGCCCAGGCGGAGATCGGAGCGACCCTCGCGCCCGGCGTGCTCGACGGCATGCGGATCGCCGAGTCCGCGTATGCGCAAGAGCTGTTCCTGGTGGGGTTGGAAGCGCTGCATTCTGTCCTGCTGGTGGAGCCGGATTTCCCCCCGGCCTGGCTCGTCGCGGGTGCGACGTACTGGCGACTGCGCCGTTATGGCGACGCGCTGTACGCCTACGACCGCTTCCTCGCCGTCGCACCCGATCAGATCGCTCGCACACACGGTCGCGGGCACGCGCTCTACACGCTTGGTCGCTACCTGGAAGCCAAAGAGCACTACCTCGCTGTGCTCGAGCACACCGACCAAAGCGCGCAGATCCGCCTGGGGCTCGCGCTCGCCGAACTGCGGCTTGGCGAAAGCGAGGCGGCGCTGAAACATCTGGATCAGGTCCTCGAGGGTGCGCCCGATGACGCGGAGGCGCTCGCGTGGCGCGCTCAAATGCTGTTCGACCTCGGCCATACCGCCGAGGCCCTGGAGGGAGCGCGCCGCGCGGCGCAGCATTCCCCTGGCGACCCGCGGCCGGTGTGGATCGCGATGGAGGCCCTGTTCGAGCTCGGTCGTGACGACGAGGCACAACGGGAGGAAAAACGCTGGCGGGTGTTGGAGCGCTCCGCGGCAGACCGCCGCGCCATCGAAGGGCGCTTGCTGCTGCACCCGCGGCAACCCCACTTGGCGCGTCAACTCGTCGAAAATGCGGTCGCGACGAAGGACGTGGGCCTCATCGGCGCCGCCCTCGGGCGCCTGCGCGCCTCCACGTCGCCCGGGGAATCGGCGCTCTCCGCATGCGTGCTGGCGGTGGAGACCTGGCTCGGACTCGGGGCGCAGGACGAAGCGCGGCGGGCCGCCCTCGACATGGAGCGCCGCTGCGCGTCCGAGCCGGCCGCCTGGCAGCGGCTCGCGGTGTATTGGGCGGCCTTGGGCGACTTGGAACGGGCGGAGCGGGCCCAGCAGCGATACCGCGACCTCGGCCCGCCCTAGTGCGGGGCGAGTCCGACCGGAGATCCCGTCGGATCGGGCGAAGCCGTGTGGCTTCGCCGACCGCCGTTCTTAAGCCCCCCACATCAGGGGCCCAACTCGTCCCACCCACCGCGCCCCAGCGCGCGGAATGCCAAGGAATTGCCATGCTGAGCACGCTGCTTTTGTCTTCCCTGTTCGCCCATGCCGCGTTTGCCGGGGTCGGAATGCCCGTCCCGCTGCCCGTCTCGGGAGCTGCGGCCGCCGCCCTCCTCTCCAACACGGTCGCAGTCGCCCCCTCGATCTCTGCGGCCGCAGTGGCTCCCTTCAGCGTCGTCTCCTCCGCGCAAGCGCGAAACTCCAACTGGTCGGATTCGAGCCCGTTCCGCTACAGCTACGTTGAAATTGGAGCGACCCAGTTCGACACCGACGACATCGACGACGAAGCCGATACCTACTACGGCGAGGTCTCGTTCGAGATCCTGAACCTGATCAACGTGTTTGGCGGGTACGAGAACTTCTCGACCAACTTCGACAACACCGACACGGACATCTGGACCCTCGGCGCGGGCGCGCACTTCAGCGCCCGCCAAGACGTCGACTTGACCGCCGACATCGCCTGGCTGTTCAGCCAGATCGACAGCGATACGCTGGACGAAGATTCAAACGGCGCCCGCGTGCGCGCGGGACTGCGCTGGATGGCGCTCGACGCGGATGCGGTCGACCTCGAGCTCTTCGGCCGCGGCATCTACCTCAACCTGGAGGACTCGATCTACTCCGACGACGACCTGTGGGGCTTCGACGCCGGCCTGCGGGTGCACTTCATCGAGTACCTCAGCGTGGCGGGGACCTACACGAAGCTCGAGGACAACGACTCGATCGGCGTCAGCGCGCGCTTCTCCTTCTGAGACCGCCTCGGTCCGCGGCTTCGACCGCGACCTTTCGCGCCAAGCTGGGCGCGCGCTCAACCCGGGGCGCGCGCCCGGCTTCGTTGGGGGCGGCGCAGGCGGCCCAAACGCAAGCCCTTAAAAAAGGCCGGGGCCCGGGTGTGCCGCCCGGACCCCGGTGGATCGTGAGGTGGGTCCTCCGATCTCCAGTCCAAAAGGGCCCCGCGTGCCTGCGGGACCACCGTTGCGCTCTATCGGGTTCTCCCCAGGGATTCAGGCGGACTCGGCCTCGCGCTTCTTGCGGGGCCTCCCGCCCTTGGGCCGCTTGTTCGCCATCGCCTCGTTGAAGGCGGTCCAGTCGTTCTCGCTGAAGAGTCGGACCTTCTGCCCGCAGGCCACACAGTAGGAGTGCTCCATGCTCATCAAGTAGCGCACGTACTGGTCGCAGTGGTGGCAGAACTTGAGGTCGTTGTAGAAGTCGAGTTGGTCCATGGTTAGCTCCGGCTGGTGTGCGGCGGTTGGGCTCGCTCCACAGGGAGCAAGTGACGGGCCAACTCGCGCGATGGGACTTCGATCTGGATCTAAGTTGCGGTCCGCAATGGGTTTGTGGCGACTCCAGCGCCGCTAAGGCCGGCGCGGGCCGCGAACGGTGTCGTTCAATCCTGTGGACATCTTGGAACACCCCAACCGCGCGGCCCTGGCACCGGGGGGAAGGGCCCCCGCTCCGAACGGTTGCAGGCGTTTCTGCCCGCGCGCCCAAGCCCTTTTCAAGCAGTGACTTGCGTGCACCGAGCGAACGGGGAGACCGCTTTGCCTCACGTGTCTCTTTTCGTCGACAGCCGGAAAGGGCGTCCAAACGATTGGACAAGCTCCGGTGAATCCCCACGGGGAGCGCTCAAAGCGCGTTCCGGTCGGCACTTAGGGTGTCGCGTGCCGTCCCGGCGGGGGGCGAGCGGGTCAGGCACGCTCGTCGGCGGCGGCGGCGCGGGTCGCTCGCGCGCGCCGGGCCTCTTCGGAGTCGACGGGGCGCGCCACGGCCCGCTCTAGCGCGCGCTGGGCGCTTTTTTCGCCTCCGTGAGCCCGCTCAAGGGCCCACAGCGCAGCGTCGCGCACCCGCTCCTCCGGGTCCTCCAGGGCGTCGATCAGCGCATCCCGTCCGGCGTCGCTAGGGGAATTGCCTAGGGCGACGGCCGCGTTGCGCGCCAGTCCACCCCGCGTGGCACGGGAAAGCGGCGATCCGCGCATGCGCTCCCCGTGGCCCGCGACGGGCGCGCGCAGCCAATCCACCAGCCGGCCCTCGGCGACGGCGGGGTGCGTGCCGAAGCTGTCCGAGCGGTCGGGGGCGCGCTTGCCAAAGGGACAAACTTCACTGCAAACATCGCAACCGAACACCCACGTGCCGAACCGCGCGCGGAGTTCGAGCGGCGCGGGGCCGGAGCTCTCGATCGTGTGGTAGCTGATGCACCGGCCGGCATCGACGACCCCGGGTTCGAGGATCGCCGCGGTGGGGCACGCATCGATGCACGCGCGGCACGTGCCGCAGGACCCGACCGCCGCGGCGCCGCTGGGCTCCAGCTCGAAGTCGACGAGCACACCCGCGAGGAAAAACCACGGGCCGAACCGCGGGTGCAGCAGGTTGGCCGCCTTCGACTCGAAGCCGAGGCCGGCGGCGGCGGCGTGGGAGCGCTCCATCAGCGGTCCCGCGTCCACCACCTGGCGCGAGTCGCCCAGCACACCCCGCTCGCTGAGGCGGCGGCGCAGCTTGCGCAGCTTCTTGCCAAGCACGTTGTGGTAGTCCCGGCCCGCGGCGTAGCGGGCGACGCGGCCCCCGCCCTCGAGGTCCACCGCGGGGCGCGCGTGGACCATGCCAACCATCAGGAGACCCCGTGCCCCGGGCAAAAGCCGGCGCGGGTCGACGAGGCGCGCGCGTTCGCGCTCCATCCAGTCCAGACCCGCGTGCAGGCCCCGCGCGAGCCACCCGTCGAGGCGGTCGGCGGCGGGCGGGGGCGCCACGGGAGCCGCCCCCGCGAGATCGAAGCCGAGATCCGCGGCGAGTTCAAAGACGAGTGCGCGCCGCTCCACCGCGCCCATGCTACGGCACTCCCACGGACCCGCGCTTTGGTACGTTGGAGCGCCCACCCCAAGGCCGAATCCCCATGCGCGCCCTATCGATCGCCATTCCCCCCGTGTTCTTCGCGCTCGCGCTGTCGTCAGTGCTCGCGCTGTCGTCCTTCCCCGCCCCCTCCGGCGCGGGGGTTCAGGACGGCCCGCCGCCGCCCGCGCCACCGCCGCAGCAGGGCCAAGGGCAGGGCCAGGGCAACTCGCAGGTGGTGCCCGTCAATCAAACGGTGATCGACCTACTGGCGCGCCAGATCGAGAGCCAGGGAGGCATCGACCGGATGCAGGCGCTGCGGGTCGTCGCCTTCGATCTCAAGCTTGCGACGGCGATCGACGGTGAGTGGACGGAGCAGCCGCCCATGTCGATCGCGCTCGAGCGCGGGGATCCGCCCCGGCGCACCCGCATCGACGACACCCTCGAGGGGCGCAAGCTCGTCAAGTTCACCAATGACCGCGAAGTGCGTGTTTTCGTCGACGGCGTGGCCACCGAACTCCCCGACCTGGTGGCGGGCGCGAAACTCGAGAGCGCGTTGCTCGCGGAAACCATCGAGTTCATCCTCTCCCTCGGATTCGGCCGGGTCGCGGTGGGCGACGAGGGCGTGAAACGGCGCGATGGAGCCGATTATCACGCCCTACGGGTGCGGATGGAGGGGGGGACGGAGCGCCTGATGGAGCTTTTCCTCGATCGAGAGACGGGCTTGCCGCAGCGGCTCGACGTGTTCCACCCGGGAACCGGTCGCCGCGTCGAGTCGGGGCGTTTTCAGGGTTATGCAAAGGGCACGGGCCCGAAGCTGCCCGCCGAGCTGGTTTTCACCGACCGGGACGGCAAACCCCTGTCCCGGTGGCGCCTTTTGAACGTGCGGTTCGACCCTGAACTGGCGGCCGGTTTTTTCGAGCAGCCCTGACCCTTCCTTGGAGCGGAGCTCCGGGTAGGCCCGCCTACGCGCCGCAACTTCCGTCGGGGCGGGGGTTTGCGCGCAAGTTCGCCCGCGCGGGGCGATTTTGCGGAACCGGCGCTGATGTTAGGTAACCTGGGGACCGGCATGGGCTAAGATTCCACTGCCGGACCCTGAATTTAGGGACCTCTCGAATCCAGCGCTCTGCATTTCAGGATGCTGCGCTCCAAGATGCTGCGAATCAGCTCGCGAGGACCGGCACCCAGCCCCACCCAGCCCTCACGTTCCCGCCCGCGGCCGACCCCGCACCCGTGCGCCGGTTGACCGCGCCAGTCGACTGCGCCGGCTGACCCACCGTCCCGTTCCGCGACCCCACGAGCAACCACGTGCCCCGGACCGAACCCTCGACGCCGCGCGAGCCCGATGAGGTGCTTAGCGCTGACCGCGACGCCACGGGCGAGATGGCCCGCGGCGAAAGGGCGGGCGCCGCGGCTCGCCGCTGCCGCTCCACGGCTGAGGGCCAAGGACTGGGGGACAACGTAACACTGGCGGCCCGGTTTGGTGCCTCCCTTGCCGCGCGGCTTGCCGAGGTCGAGCGCGAACTGGTCGGGTTGCCCCTTGTGGACCTGCGCCGCGTGCTCGACGACACGGGTCGGGACGCCGAGACGCTGCGCGACGGTCTCTCGACCCAGTTGATGGAGCTCTACCGCGTTCACCAGGCGCGCTCCTGCTTTGCACTGCTCTACGAGCTCAACCGGGTCCAGATCCTGGCGCAGGTCACCCAGCGCCTGCGCCGTTATTCGAGCAGGAGCGATCCGCACGACCTCCTTCAGGAGGTCTTTTTCAACGTCTACCGCTATCCAAAGCGCTTCGACTCGACGCGCGACGACGCCTTCCGCGTGTGGACCGCGACGATCGTCCGCAACACGGTCCTAAAACACCTGCGCTCCCTGGGCCGCAGCGGCCGCGTCGAAGTGCCCTTCGAGGACCTGTCGGAGCACCCCGAGAGCCGCAACGAGGGGCCGCTCGGTGGCGCGATCGAACGGGAGAGCGAGGGCGAGTGCCGCCGCGTCTACCTCTACCACCTGCACCTATACCTTGAGTTCTACAAGCAGCTCTCCCCACGCGAGCGGCGTGCGCTGGAACTTGTCGAGGTGGAAAACGTCAGTTACCGCGAGGCTGCCGACATGCTCGGCATCCGCCTCGAGAACCTGAAGATGGTCGTCTTCCGCGCTCGGCGGAAGATCTACAAGGCCATGCGCCGCGTGTACGACGGGCTCACGCCCGAGCTGCGGCCCGCGCGGGACGGTGCGGCCACTCGCACTGCCGCGGCGAGTTTAGATCCGAGCGAAGGGTCGGACGTCGATGGTGGCGGCGACTCGGGGCCGATGCCCCAGGGGTCCCTGCGATGAATGCACCGCTTGAGTCTGGTTGGACCGGAGAGGAGTCGGCGCTCTGCGAAGGGCTGCAGGCCGACCTGTCCGCGTTGGTCGATGGCGAGTTGGACGATGCGGCGGCGCCACGCGTCGTTGGCCACTTGGAAGCGTGCCCGGGCTGCCGGGAGTTCTTCGACCAAGTGCGTGCTCAGGTGCGCTTGCACAAGGACCTCTGCGACCCGGAGGGGTTGCTCGGCCGCTTTGCGGTAATGGCGGGCGGTTCCGACGGCGAACACGGGCGACGGGGACTCGAAAACCGACTTCTCGTGCATCGTCTCGCGACGGTTTTCTACCAAATCGGAAAGGCGTACACCCTGGCCGCGGTCGACGCGGGTTACCGCCAGCGTGTGTTCGAGCCGGTGGTGTCCGTTGAGCGCGAGCGTGTTCTTGGTCGGGGTTTCATCGACGGTGTCGCCGCCGCCCAAACCCGCCCGGTTCCCGACCGCGCAGCACTGCGCAGCGGACCCGATTGGGGTCAAAAGCGTCACCTTTTGAACGGCACGCTCGAGAAACTACCGAAGTCGGAGGACAAGGCGCGGCGCCTGCTCGAAGAGTGCCTCGATGTGGAGCACGACCACGAGCCCGCGCACATCTACCTCGCGCTCCTCGACGCCCACGAAGGCAAGGTGCTGCGGGCTTCGCGCCGGCTGCAAGAGCTGTTCGACACGGCGATCGATCCTGCGAACCGCGGCCACGCCGCGAGCCAGATGGGGCGCCTCCTATTCGGGGAGGACGACTTCCACGGCGCGCTCGTTTGGTTCCGCTGGCTGCGCAAAAGCGGTCTGGCCGACGAGGACGACCGCTTCGCCGTGGTCCGCTTCAACATCGGGTTGTGTTACGCACACCTCGAGCGCCCGGAGCCCGCGTTGGTCGCGTTCCGCGGCATGCTCGACCGCCATCCGGCCCGCGCGGGTCAGCTCGCCGAGATTTTTCGCAACTCGCCGGTCTTGCGGGCCACGATCGACCGCCAACACGGTTTCGCCGAGCAGCTTGTCGCCCGCTGCCCCGAACTGTTCGCCGCGGGTGGCCCCGCACCCCGGCGCGACGGCGCCCCGCCGCGCAGTTGAAAACCATGGCCACGCTCGCGCGCATCCTGGGGGTTCGATCGACGCTCCGCACGGCTCCTAGGCTTGCCACGGAGACTTCCGGATCCTCGCGGGAACAAAAAGCGCCCCTGTTCCGCCCAAACAGCGGTGAGTTCCCACCGGCCGGCAGACCCTCGCCCCGCCACTGCTCGCCCTAACACTGCTCGCCAGCGCCCGCCCTGCCCCCACTGACGTTCACGGTCCTACGAGAATGAAGAGCCATTCCCATCTGCGCCGACCCTCGCGCCCCGCGGCGCTGCATTCCGTCGTATTGGGCCTCGCGGGGGTGGCGCTCCTTGGCCTCGCGCTGCCCTGGTCCGCGCCGGCCCACGCGTCCGAACCGAATGGAGCGGGCACCGCGCCCCTCGTGGCGTCGAACGAAGCCATCGGCACGCTCCCGTGTTACTGGGTTGACGACGGTGTGTGGCCGGTGCTCAACCAGCTCGGCGCCACGGCGAAGACCATGTTCAGCCACGCGGCTGTCACCGCCTACGTGGACGAGTGCCACATCGACGAACTGGTCCACGCCGCCAATGGCTTCGGGTTCGTGCTGCTCGATCACATCGGCTCCGAAGGTCTCGTGCGCATGCGCTTCTACGGCGAAGTGCGTTTGACCCTGAACCGCACGCTGCTCATGTCGGGTGGCGCGCAGCTTGCGACCACGATCGGTTCGCACTTCAACGGCGGCGAGGGTGTCCTGTGGTGGGCCTCGGCGAAGTCGTCCGTCTTCACGCTGCCGGCCGCGGGGTCGGCCCTCCCCTTGAGCATGCCCAGCCTGCTCGCGAGCGGATCGCTGAAGGGCAGCGGCCTCACGTTCTGGCTCAAGAGCAAGTGGAACAATGTCGGGCGCGTCGTGGTGATCGATAAGAACAGCCAAGTGCTCGTCGCGCAGGAAATGCCGATCTGAGCTCGGGCCGCACCCCGCACGTGGCGCTCCACCCGCGGTCTGTTGGGGCGTGGAATGGGGGCGAACCATGGGCCTGATCGCCATCGACGCCGGCACGACCGGTGTGACCGCAATCCTGTACGACGACGTGTTCGGCGTCCGGGCGCGCGCGTACCGCGAGCTGCGCCAGCACTTTCCGCGGGCGGGCTGGGTCGAGCACGACGCGGACGATCTGCGCGGCGCACTCGATGCGGTGCTCGCCGAACTTGGCACTCACCCCGAGGCGCGCTCGGCGCGGGCGCTTGGCATCACGAACCAGCGGGAGACCGTCTTCGCGCTCGAGCGTGGCACGGGGCGCGCGCTGCGGCGGGGCATCGTCTGGCAGGACCGGCGCACTGCCGCACGCTGCCGCGAACTCGTGGCGAGCGGTGACGCTGGTTGGCTCGAGGAGCGCACCGGCCTGCTCGCCGACCCGTACTTCAGCGCCACGAAGATCGAGTGGATGCTGCGCGAGGATCCCAACGTCCGCGCCCGCGCGGCACGCGGCGAGGTGGTGTTCGCGACCGTTGACGCGCTCGTGCGGCAGCACCTGTGCGGCGATGGCGCCTGGCTCAGCGAGCCGACCAACGCATCGCGCACTCAGCTCTTCCACTTGGATGAGCGGCGGTGGGATCAGCGTGCCACCGCGCTGTTTGGTGTCGACCCGGATTGGCTGCCGAGCGTGCGGCCGTCGGCGGGGGACTTCGGCACGTTGGACCGGCGCTTTTGGGGAGCCGAGGTGCCCGTGTGCGGCATGGCGGGGGACCAACAGGCCGCGCTCTTCGGGCAGGGTTGCTGGCAGAGCGGAGAGCTGAAGGCGACCTACGGCACGGGGCTCTTTGTGCTGCTCAACGCGGGTGCGGTGCGGCCGACCGCGCGCGGCGGCTTGCTGACGACCCTCGCGGTGGAGGGTGCGGGGCTACCGTGTTATGCGCTCGAGGGCAGCGCGTTCCAGGGTGGATCGATCGTGCAGTGGCTGCGGGACGAGCTGCACATGATTAGGAGCGCCGCGGAATCGGAGGCCCTCGCGGCGGGGGTGTCCGATGCCGGCGGCGTGGTGCTCGTTCCAGCGTTCACCGGACTCGGCGCGCCCTATTGGGCGCCCGACGCGCGTGGCGCGTTGTTCGGACTGACACGCGGTACGCAGCGCGGACACATCGCACGCGCTGCCCTCGAAGCCATCGCGTTTCAGGTCGCCGAGTTGATCGAGCTCTTGCGCGCCAACACCGGCCTTGGGATCGAACGCATGCGCGTCGATGGTGGCGCCACTGCCAACGACCTTCTGATGCAGCTCCAGGCGGATCTCGCCGGCATCGTGGTCGAGCGACCTGACGATGTGGAAGCGACCGCGCGCGGGGCGGCGATGTTGGCGGGGATCGGCGCAAAGATGTGGCCGAGCGTGAAAGACGTGCCCCAGCGTCCGACACGCGCGTTCGAGCCCGCGCTCGGCGCCGCGGAGCGCGCCGAGCGGATGGGGGCGTGGCGCGCGGCCGTGCGCCGCGTCCTGTGATTTTTGCTGCGGCTCGCGGCCCTGGGCGCGCGGGGGTCAGCCATCGACCGCGGGGTGCGGCACGCTGTGCTCCCGTCGCGGCTCGGGCGCGTGCAGCACCGCCGTCGACCCATCGGGCCAGCGCACACGCACCGCATGCGGCTCAAGCGCCGTGCCTAACCCGAAGTGTGCGACGGGTTCCTGCTGGCACAGGTAACCGGATCCGCCGCACAAGACGCGCGTTTGGACACCGGCTTGGGTGAAGAGCTGCACCGTGGCGCCGCGCGCGGGCGCGCCTGCGCGGGTGAGCGGAGCGATGCGCAGCCAGCCGTGCTCGGGCCGCCGCGCGCGGAACAATGAAAGCGGCTGGGGCCCGTCCTCCCCGTGGCAAACCAGCAGCTCAAGCGTGCCGTCCCCATCCAGATCGGCCGCCACGGCGCCGGTGCCGAACATCGCCGGCTCAAGCGCCGCGCCGGGCGCGATCTCGCGCCACTGGTCGGCCGTCCTGCGGAACAGCCGGTTGGGTTCGCCCAAGCAGTTGAGGAAGAGCTCTTCGAATCCGTCGTTGTCGAAATCCCCAACCACAGCCGAGCGCACGCGCCCGGGCCCCGCGAGGGCCGCCGGACTGCGGTCGCCCCACTGGACCCCCGGAAGCAACGGCACGAGGCACCGATTGGGGGTCTCCCAACCGGCGAGTACGATCCCGGGACGCCCCAGCCCGGCGTCGAATAGCGCGACCCCGCGGCACGCGCCGCGCGGATCGGCCCAGCCTGCGCGGCCCGCGACCTCGGTGTAGCGCCCCTGGTCGTTTGCGCGGAACAGGAGGTTGGGGCCGTTGTCGGTGCCGATGAACAGGTCGGTGTGCTCGGACACGAAGGGTCCAAGGAGCACACTGCGGGCTTGAGTGACGCGCGCGACTCCGAGGGTCGGCGCAAGGTCCATGATCTCGTCGTCGTCGGCGCTGCGGTACAGGCGCAGCGGGCCACCGTGGTTGGCCACGACGAACGCGTAGCGGCCATCCCCGCGTCGGTCGACCGCGCCGACGGAGCGCCCCGCGAAGAGGTTTGCGGCCGCTTGGTTCTGGGGCAGCTCGAAGAGGTCGCGCCAGTGCCCATCGCACAGGTCGAACCAGCGGTCACCCAGGCGCTTGGGCCCACTGAAGCGGTCGGTGTTCACCACGTAGACCTCCTCGCGCCCATCGTCGTCGCTGTCCCCACCCGCGATGCCGATCGCCTGGCGACCCGGGTCCTGGAAGGCCGCACTCCCCGCGTCGACGAGCCGGTCGCCGCGCTGCACGAGCAAGCGGTTGGGACCGAGGAACCCCGCCACCGCAAACGCCCGGCGCCCGTCGCCGAAGGGCGCCACGACGGCCGCTCCGTAGTGCAGCGCGGGGGCGTTGGACACGAGGCGCGAGGAAATGTCTTCGAACACGATCGGCGGGGGCGGACGGGCGGGGCGGGCCCCGCGCGCGGGCCCTTCACGCGAGGACGGGCAGGGACCGTTGGAGCATGCCAGATCGAGCGGCCAGGGCGCCAGGCGCCCCACCTCCTGAGTGTGCGTCTCGCGGGCCGCTCGTCCGGGCTCGGGTACCTTCCCGGGCATGCACGGCCGGTCGCTCCGGGGCCAGCGCGCCGTATGCTGCGCGCTGCGGCCGCGACGGCGCCGCCCGCACCGCATGTTCGAACCGATCGCAGGACACGTCGCGCTCCGCGGCGGCGGGCTTTTTGGCCCCAACGAGCTGCGGCGCTTGTTGGTCGCCGAATTCGACCGCGCGCGGCGTCACGGGTTCCCACTCGCCTGCCTGGTCGTCGGCATCGATCGGCTCGGCCAGCTCCACGACCTTTACGGGCGCGAGTCGAAGCTCGAGATCCACCGCTCGGTGATGCGCATCCTGCAGGCCGACCGGCGCGTCAGCGACTTCATGGCGGTGCTCGACGATGACCGGCTGCTCGTGGTTGTGCCCCATGCGCCCCTCGAAGGCGTGCGCAGCCTCGTGCGCCGGTTGCAGCGCGGCGCGCGCCGGCTGCGCTTTGAGGGTGAGAGCCGCGCGCTCGAAATCACGCTCAGCGCCGGGCTTTGCCAGGGCCGCGGCGACGACCTGCGGGGTCTGGACGTGTTCGTGGCCACGACGGCCGAAGCGCAGCAGCGCGCGAGCGCCCTGGGTGGCGATCGTGTTGTGGAGCAAAAGCCGCCGGTGCCCGAACCGGCGCCCTCCCTCGCGCCGGCGCCGGGCGACGAATCGCTCGCCGAACTCGCGCTGCGGCTCGACGCCAGCGGCGCGGGGCCGTCAATCGTCGCGGCGCTGCTAGACCTTCTGAGCGAGCGGCACGCGGGTGCACGCGACACCACCCCGGCGGCGCCCACGGCACCGCAGGCGCCAGCCATGGTTGGTGGCGAGCGCGACGACGCCCTCGAGATGCTGGAGCGGCGCGTTTCGAAGATGGCCGACCTGCTCGCCCGCGTGGAGCGCAGCCTGGCGGCGCAGTCGGAGCGTTCCGCGGTCCCGGGTGTCGCTGCGCCAGCGGCGCGGGCGCGGGCGGACACCCTGGGCGCGCTCCGTGAGGAGCTGATGGGCCGCATCTTCGATGCCAACGTCGCTCTGCGCCGGGAAGTGGAAAAACAGCGCGGCGCGGAGGGCGCCGCGGGTTGATGCTAGTTGGCCGGCAACATAGCGCGGCCCATCGATTTGGCCTCCGTTCGGAGAAATGACATGGCAGACGACGAAACACAGAAGGACAAAAAATTGCGCGGCACAGGTGTGCTGCACCTTGGCATCGACCTTGGCACGTCGCGCACGTCCGTGAGCGCGAGCAACGGCATTCGCGAAACGGTGGCGTCCTACGTCGGTTATCCCAAAGACGTCGTCGCGCGCAAGCTGCACGGCAAGGACGTGCTGTTTGGCTCGGAGGCGATCGAAAAGCGCCTTTCCCTCGAGTTTTATCGACCGCTCGCAAAAGGTGTCATCAAGTCGTCCCTCGACGGCCCCGCGGGCAAGGACGACGCAGCGGGCAACTTGCGCGCCGCACGGGATTTGATCGCCGAAATCGTGCGCCGCGCGCGGCCCAAACCCGACGCGTTGATTTATGCCGTCATCGGCGTGCCGGCCCAGGCCAGCGTGCACAACAAGGATGCCATCCTGGAAGCCGCGCGCGGTTCGGTGGATTCGGTGATGCTGTGCTCCGAGCCCTTCTCGGTGGCGTACGGACTCGACATGCTCGACGAAGCGCTCGTGATCGACATCGGCGCGGGAACGGTTGACCTGTGTCGGATGCGCGGGGTGATGCCGGAGGACGCCGACCAGATCACCCTCACCACGGCGGGTGACTTCGTCGACGAGCGTTTGACGGAGCTCATGAAGGACGCCCACCCCGAAGCGCAGTTCACCATCCACATGGTGAAGTCGCTGAAGGAGAAACACGGATCGGTGCTGGAGCGTCAGGATCCGGCGGTTGTTGAACTGCCGGTCAACGGCAAACCGACACCCTTTGACCTTGCACCGCTGATCAAACTCGCGTGCGGCGCAATCGTTCCGCCGATCGTCGATGGTTTGGCCAAGCTGATTGCGAGCTTCGATCCCGAGTTCCAGGACCGCCTGAAGAAGCGTGTTGTCCTGGCCGGCGGCGGAAGCCAGATCAAGGGCCTCGACACCGCCATCGAAAAGCTGATGCACGATCGCCTCGGCAGTGGGCGCGTCATCCGTGTCGAAGAGCCGCAATACGGCGGCGCAAACGGCGCGCTCAAAATCGCCGAGGACATGCCCGACGAGTTCTGGGAACGCCTGCGCTGACTCGCGCGCTGCAAAGGTGTCGGCTGCGGGCTAGCGGCGCCGGCGCCCACGCAGCGGGCGGGAGGACCCTCGCCCGCGTCGCGCGTGCTGTCGTGGGAGTTGACCTTAGGGCCAATCGGGCCACACCCCGCCGTCCATCACGAGGCGCGATGTGTTTGCCGCTTTGACGCCGTCGCCCGCGGGCGCCGCGTCCAGGCCGGCGTAACCCATCGCGGCGATCTCCGCGATTTCGCGGGCGTCGATGGCGCGCGCGTCGAAGTCGCGCAGCGGCAGGCTGTCGCGGTCGGCGGTCAGCTTGACGCGCATGCGGTCGAACTCCGCGTCCAGGTCCGCGAGCAACGGGTCGCCCGGGAAGAGCTCGCGACCGTAGCCGACCTCGCGGGGATTGTCTTCGCGGTCGAAGTACTCAACGCGGCGCTCGGCGTCGCGGGGCAGGTGCCAGATCGCGCTGTGCTGGCCCCGCCGCAGCGACACCAGGCGATGGGGGGTCCACTCGCGCCGCGGGAAGGACTGCAGTATCCCGAGGTAACTCTGCACACCCACCGGTCCCGCGCCGCGGGCCGGCCCGGCGAGGCTCACACCCGAAAGATGCGGAGGCGAGCGCAGGTCGACGAGGTCGTACAGCGTCGGCGCAATATCAACCAGCCCCACCAGTCCCGGCACACGCAGTCCCGCCGGCAATCCCGCGGGCCACGCGACGATCAGCGGCACATGGACGGATTCGCGGTAGAGCTGCGCGCGGTGCTGGCGCAGTCCATGCTCGTAGAACTCCTCGCCGTGGTCCGACGTCACGACCATCAAGGTGTTTTCGCGCACGCCGCGGCGCTCGATGTCCTTCAGCAGCGCTCCGATCCGATCGTCGGTCCACGCAATCTCGCCGTCGTAATAACCCTTGAGCTGCTCGATGTCCGCGGGGGACATGGCCTCAATCGTATGGCTCGCGGATGCCACACCCCGGCCATTCACCGCACCCGTGTACTCGGGCCGCGTGAACATGCGGTGGAAGGGCTCCGGCGCCGCGTAGTCGTCGTGGGGATCGAAGAAGTGGCAGAACAGGAACCACGGGTCGTCTTTTTTCGCCGTAGCGATGCTGTCCAACCACGTGATCGCACGCTCGACGACGAGGTGCGAAGTCGCGCTTTGGGTGGCGAACAGGTCGGGGCGATCGAGCATCAAGCTCGCCACCGAACGGTTTCCCTCGCGCACGAGGTTTTGGAGCTCCGCTTCCGCGTCGGCGCCCAGTGCGGCCCCGTCGGAAACGCGCTCGTACACGTCGAAGCCCGGCCCGAATCCAAAGCGCGGCTCCAGGTACTTCCACGTGACGAAACCCGCGGTCTGGTAGCCCGCCCGTTGGAAAACCTCCGACGCGAAGGTGCCCCGCAGCGGGAGCGCCGCGGGACCACCCGGTTGGCCGACCACCTGCCACAGGCGTTCGTCGTCGATGCCGTGGACGTTGATGTCGAGGCCCGTCAGCAGGCTGAGGTGGGACGGGAGCGTCCACGCGGTGGGCGCGAAGCAGTGCTCGAACAGCACACCGCGCTCCGCCAGTGCATCCAGGTTCGGCGACGTGCGGTTCCAGTGCCCGTAGGAGAACAGGTGGTCCGCGCGCAGGGTGTCGATGCTGATCAGCAGGACGTTCGGGCGCGGCGTTTCCTCGCCGCAGCCGACCAAGGCAACGGCGAGGACGGCGCTTAGGGCGAGCGCGCCAAAGCGCGGCGGGATCGGGACAGGTCGGGGCACGGGCGGGGAGGCGCGCTCGCCCGCCCCGGGGAATCCCCCGCGGGCGCTCATGGGCGGTTGCCGTCGTCCGATCCTACAGGCAGCGCTCCCGCCCGCCGGGACGCGCACGTACGAGTTATGGATCCCCTGCCCTCGATCGACAGGAGCCCGCCCGCGGCGCGCCAGGCCCCGCCTCCGCCGCCGCCGTCCCCGCCGGTGCGGGCGATGCTCGATGCCGCGCGGCTGCGCGATGGGGGGCGCTCGCGCGGCCACGGGGGCGCCGGAGGCATCGATGACGCGCTGACGGAGGCGTTCGAAGGCGGCTCGCGGGAGCTGCGCGACGCCCTGGGCGAAGGGCGGCCCGTCGGAGAGCTCGTCGGCGCCCTGGCGCGGGCCCTCGGGGAGGCGATCGCTCGCGCCGACGTGGACGACCTTCGCCGGTCGCTGGAAGAACGGGTGCTGCAACTGCTCTCCCACGTGGTCGGAGCCGAATCGGGTGGAACCGCGTTGCGGGAGCGAACCGCGCGCGCGGGCCTGTTCGAGGAGGCGCGGCTCGCCGCACTCGCCTTTGGGGAGCCGTTCGAACCGGGCCTCAAAACTCTTGCGCGGACGCTCGCGGACGAGCTGGACGATGGAGCGCCCCGCCGCGCCGCCACATCCCTTATCGCGGGCATCGAACGCGAGCAGTGGCTCGAGCTTTTGCGACGCGAACTGGGCGAACCCCGCGCCGTCGAGTTGCCGTGGTTCGACGACGGGCGCTTTGGGACCGTGCGCGTTTCCTGGCCGCGAATGGCGCGGGAATCGCGGCTACAACCGGGCGGCGCGCCGCTTCCGGCGCCGCGTTTGTCGCTGGACGTCGAGCTCGAACGACTGGGTCCCGTCCACGTCGAAATTGCCCTGCTCCCCACGCGGCTGGTGCTGCGGCTTGTGTTCGCGCGCGCGGCGGGACTCGCGGCCGCCCAAACCCACGCTGCGGTGTTGACCGAAAGGCTCGGCGCGGGCGAGCGCGACCTGCGGATCGAGTTTGGCGCCGCGGCAGGGGATATCGAGCGCGGCGGGCCCAGCGGATCGCCCCACATGATCGAGGAGTTCGGATGACCGCGCCGGACCCCAGCCCGAGTGCCGCCGTTGCGGCCGAAAACGGCGCCTTGATTCTCGCGCGGGCGGCGGCGCTGGGGGTGCGTGTGCGCCAGAACCCGGAACTTGTCGGCTTCTTGGCGACGATTGAGCCGTGCGCGGACGTGCCCGGTGAGCTGTGGGACGCCATCGCCGAGGTGCTGGCGTTCCTGTTGCGTGTCGACGGCGAGCGCCCCTGAGCGGCGCGGGTGAGGGCTGCTGCCCGGGGCACGGCGGACGCGCGCGAATACGACGTGTGGAAGTAGGCTGCGATGCTCTACAACGGCATGCGCACCGATGAAGCCCGAACCGTCATCCTCCGAGCTTTCCCTTTCGACCGTCCCGTGGCGCCCGCGCATCGGATTGACGTTCGGCGATCCTGCGGGCATCGGCCCGGAGGTCGTGCGCGCGGCGCTTGCCGACACCGAGCTTGCGGAGCGGGTGCGCTTTGTCGCGATTGGCCCCGCGCGGGAGTGGCCCGCGGGTGCGCGGTCGTGGGATCCGCGGGACCCACGCGATCGGGCGGCGCTCGCGGGCGAAACAGCGCTGTTCCTCGACTCCGGCGGTCCGCACGAACACACGCTGGGAGCGCCCCAGGCCGCGTGCGGCCGTGCGGCCCTCGACGCGCTCCGGGCGGGCCACGAACTCGCGGTCGCGGGTGACGTCGACGCGCTCGTGACGGCGCCCGTTTCGAAGGAGGCGCTGGCCCTCGCGGGCGAACCTGTCGAAGGGCAGACCCAGTTGCTCGCGCGCTGGTCCAACGCCCCGCGCACACAGATGATGGCGATTGCGGGCAACCTGCGTGTGCTGCTGTTGACGCGGCACATCCCGCTCGCGCAAGCCATCAAAGCGATCACGACGCAGGCTGTGGTGGAGCACCTCGAGATGCTCAACGCGGCGCTTTTGGACTTCGGTTTCGCGGCGCCGCGTCTTGCGCTGGGGGGGCTACATCCCCCCGCGGGGGCGGCGGGTTTGCTTGGGCGCGCGGAGATCGAGATCCTCGCGCCGGCGGTCCTGACCGCGCGGGCCCGGGGCATCGACGTCAGCGGCCCCCTGTCGCCCGACACGGTGTTCCAAAGCGCGTCGCGGGGGCGTTTTGACGCCGTGCTCGCGCTCTACCACGACCAGGCGTTCATCCCGGTCAAACTGCTCGACCCGGATGGGGGCCTGACCGTCCTTTTGGGCCTGCCGTACCTGCGCGTGAGCCCCGCCCACGGGACGGCGTTCGACATCGCCGGCCGCGGCATCGCGTCGGCGGCCAGTTTGATTGGCGCGGTTCGCCAGGCGGCCGCGTGGGCGTCTGCCCGACACGCCGCCCAAAAGGGCTCGAGCGCCTGAAATGCGATCCGGGGGCCCCGGCCGAGGCGCGTCGGTGGAAACACGGCGGGTTCCGGCGTACGGGGGCGACTCGGACGCGCGGGATTCTGCGGTAGAACGGTCGCATGGCGCCCAAGATGGTGCTAACCCTCTCGCTCGCACTCGGCCAACACATCTTTATGCGGCGATCTTTGAAGTGTTGGCCGAACTTTGTGGTCTGCGTCGCGACGGCGCTCCTCTTTGGGTGTGGCGGGCGTGCAGACGTCACGGCGCCCGCGAGCGGTGCGAAAGTGGCGCCGCTCGAGGTCGAAACCGTCCTTCTCAAACACGCATCGATCCCAGTCCTCATCCAGATGACGGGCACCCTGTTCGGAGTCGAGGAAGTCCTATTGTCCGCGGAGGTCAGCGGGCGGTTGATCGAGGTCGGGGCGGACCTCGGCGACATCGTGGAGCCCGGCGTCCTTGTGGCGCGGATCGAGCCCCTCGACTTCGAACTCGCGCGGGACGAGCGCGCACGGGCCCTCACCCAGCAACTCGCCACACTCGGCCTCGCGCAACTCCCCGAAGGGGACTTCGACGTGGACGCGCTGCCGACGGTGGTGCGCGCGCGGCTCGAGCGGGAGAACGCGATTGCGCGTTTTGAGCGCTCCCGCAGCCTTGCCGACGGGCGCAGCGCCGCGATCAGCGAACAGGCCCTCGCCGACCTGCGCACGACCTCCGACGTGGCTGCCAGCGACCTCGACATTGCGCGGCTGGAGGCGGGCGCGGCGCTCGCCGAGGCGCGCACGCTCAAAGCGCAGCTCGACCTCGCCGAGCGGCGCCTCGCCCTCACGGCGCTGCGTGCGCCCCCCGGCTCGCCCGGCAGCGCGGATTCGAAGCGACTGTGGGCCGTCGCGCAGCGGCTTGCGGTCGCGGGTGACTACGCCGCATCGGGCACCGCGCTGTTCCGCCTCGTCGATACGGACCCGCTTGTGCTGCGCGGTTCGCTGCCGGAGCGCCACTTTGGCACGTTGGCCATTGGCCAGGCCGCGGAGCTCTCTATCGACGGGCAACCGCAGAGGGTGGCCGGCAAGGTCGTGCGCATCGCACCGTCCATCGACGCGAGGAACCGCAGTTTTGCGGTCGAAGTGCGCGTCGAAAACCCGGAAGCGAAGCTCGCGCCCGGCGCGTTTGCCGTCGCGCAGATCGTGACCGGACAACGGTCCGCGTTGCTCGTCCCCGAGCGCGCGGTCGCGAGCTTCGCCGGTGTGCACCGGGTGTTTGTCGCGGAGGGCGACACGGCGCGCGAGGTGCGTGTTGAGCTGGGTGTGCGCCAAGAGGACCGCATCGAGTTGATCGGCAAACTCGAGCCGGGTTGGCCGCTGGTCCTCGACCCGTCGCTGCGCCTCGTCAACGGCACACCGCTGGTGGTCACCGACCGCGCGAGCGCAATCCAGGGCGATCCCTAACCCGCACTGCCCATGCAACGGCTCGCCGAGATCTGCGTCGCTCGTCCCGTCTTCGCGACGATGCTCGGCGTCGCCATGCTGGTCCTCGGCGGGGTCAGCTACACACGCCTTGGCATTGACCGGCAACCCGCCGTGGACCTGCCGACGGTGCGGGTGCGCGCCGCGCTGCCCGGCGCGTCCCCCGAAGACGTCGAGATCGAACTCTCGGACCGCATCGAGGAAGTGGTTAACACCGTTGCGGGCATCGACCAGTTGCGCTCGATCTCCGGCACGGGCAGCGGCATTGTCGTGGCGACGTTTGGATTGGACCGCGACATCGACGTGGCGGCCCAGGACGTCCGCGACCGGGTGGCGGGGGTCGTGCGCGACCTCCCCGTTGGCAGTGACCCGCCGACCGTTTCGAAAGCCAACGCCGAGGGCGAACCGGTCCTTTCTGTGGCCCTCGCGGGTCCGCGGACGCTGCGCGAGCTGACGGAGCTCGCCGACAAGGTCGTCTTGCCGCGTCTCGCGCGCTCCGTGGGTGTCGGCGAGGTGCAGATCAACGGCGACCTCGCGCGCGCGATCAATATTTGGGTGGATCCCGCGCGGTTGGATGCTTTCGGCCTGCCGATCACCGCCGTCCGCGACGCCGTTGCGCGCCAAAACGCCGACGTCCCGGGCGGAAACGTGCGCGGCGAGCGGCGGGAATGGGCGCTGCGCACGCTCGGGCGAATCGTGGATCCCGCGGGGTTCGCAGATGTGGTCATCGCCAACGTGGACGGTGTGCCGATCCGCGTGCGCGACGTGGCGCGGGTGGAAGACGGTACCCGGGAAGCGCGGCGCACGGCGCGCCTCAACGGCGAACCCACGGTGATCCTCGAGATCGTGCGCCAATCGGGCGCAAACTCGGTCGAAGTGATCCGCGGGGTGAAAACAGCGTTGGCGCAAGTGGCGCTCGAACTGCCCCCAGACGTCAAACTGGTCATCACCCGCGACCAGTCGCGCTACATCGAAGCCGCGCTGCACGAAATCAACGTGCACCTGATCGCGGGAAGCATCCTGGCGAGCTTGGTCGTGCTCGCGTTCATGCGCAGTTGGCGCTCGACCCTGATCGCGGCCGTTGCCATCCCGACATCGGTGGTGGCAACGTTTGCCGCCATGTGGTTTCTCGGATTCACGCTGAACGGCGTGACGATGCTGGCGCTCGTATTGATGGTCGGCATCGTCATCGACGACGCGATCGTCGTCCTCGAGAACATCTTCCGGTTCGTCGAGGAAAAGGGCCTTTCTCCAAAGGTGGCGGCGGTCGAAGCCACGCGCGAGATCGGCCTCGCGGTCATGGCGACGACCCTCAGCCTGGTCGTCATCTTCGTGCCCGTTTCGTTCCTGTCGAGCATCGCCGGCCGGTTCCTCTACGAGTTCGGCATCACGTCGGCGGTCGCCGTCCTCGTCAGCCTGTTTGTATCGTTCTCGCTGACGCCGATGATGGCGTCGCGCCTGCTCAAGCAGAACGACAAGCTGCGGGAGAGCGATTCCGGCGCCCGTTCGCGCTCGCGCGGCGGTTTTTATGCGCGCATCGAACGGGGTTATGGGTCGCTGCTCGCATTCAGCCTGCGCCGCCGCAGCTTGACGCTGTTGGTGGCACTCTTGGTGTCGCTGACGTCGATTCCGCTGTTTTACAGCGTCAAACAGGAGTTTGTGCCGAGCGGCGTCGACGACAGCGAGTTCGGTGTCAACGTGACGGCAGCCGAGGGTGTGGGGCCCGAGTCCATGCGCCGCGCCACGGTCGAGATGGAGGGGGTGCTGCGCCAGATCCCCGGTGTTGTGGACGTGGAAGCCCCCGCGGGCGGAGGCTTCCTCGGCCAAACGAACCAGGCGCGCTTCTATGTGCGCATCGCACCCCACGAGGAGCGGCTCTTCTCCCTGGGGCGGTTGTGGAAAGAAACCCTCGCGGGACAGCCGCTCGCCGCATGGCGCGGCAATTACTCGCAAAGCGACGTGATGTCCGAGGTGGACCGGCGTCTTGCCGGTTTCCCTGGCGTGCGGGTCTCCGTGCGCAACTTCCCGTCCTTCGACTTGGGTGGTGCGCCGTTCGACATCGACTTTGCGCTGCGTGGCCCGGACCTCGTCGAGCTTTATGAACTGACCGAGGAACTGCGGCGGCGCGCGCTCGAGGTTGGGGGTTTCCGCGGGCTCGACACCACGCTGCGGCTCGACAAACCCGAGCTGCGGGTGGAGCTCGACCGCGAACGTGCCGCGGACTTAGGGGTCGAGGCGCGCGACGTCGGCACCGCTCTGCGCCTGATGGTGGCGGGCGAGGACGAGGTGTCGCGGTTCCGCGATCCGCTCACGAACGAGCAGTACGAAGTGCTCCTGCGCCTCGAGGGTGAGCAGGACCTCGACGCGGATCGCCTCGGCACGTTGAAGCTCGCATCGTCGCGCGGCGGGCTCGTGCCGCTCGAAGCTTTCGCATTGCTGAGCGAAGGCCAAGCCCCGTCGCGCATCGATCGCCTCGACCGCCAACGGGTGGTGTCGCTGCGCGGTGGGGTCGCGCCCGGTTATGCGCTCGGAGACCGGATCCAGGTGCTGCGCGACCTTACCGATGAGATGGGGTTACCGCCCGGTGTCACCGCGTCGCTTTCGGGCCGCAGCCGCGAGATGGAGCGCACTTTCGACGAGTTCGCCTGGGCGTTCGCGTTGTCGATCGTGCTGATGTACCTGATCCTCGCGTCGCAGTTCGAGAGTTTCATCCACCCCTTCACGATCCTCTTGTCGCTGCCGATTTCGGTGCCGTTTGCGCTGCTCGCGCTCAACTTGACCGGCGGCACGCTGAACATCTTCAGCGCCCTCGGAATGCTGGTGTTGTTCGGCGTCGTGAAGAAAAACGCGATTTTGCAGATCGACCACATGAACGGCCTGCGCGCGACGGGGATGGAGCGCACCCAGGCGATCCTCGAAGCGAACCGCGACCGCCTGCGGCCCATTTTGATGACAACCCTCTCGCTGGTGGCTGGCATGCTGCCGCTCGCGATCGGCACCGGCCCGGGCGCCGAAGAACGGCGCGCGGTGGCCGTCGTCGTGATCGGCGGCCAAACCCTGTGCCTGCTCCTGACCCTGCTCGTGACCCCAGCGGCCTACGCCCTCTTCGACGACATCGGCCAACGCCTGCTGCGCCGCCGCCCGCGCGTCGCTCCCCGCAAAAAACCCGCGCTGGTTTGACCTCCTCTGGCTGTTCCGGCCCTGCTCGGTGCGTCGGGACTGTCGCGTCAACGCATGGGAGGGGTCTTGAACGCCGTTCGTGTTGCGTGCCCGCTTGACACAACGGTTCCACAACGGCATAGCACGCCCCTCCCGGCGCGCGCCCTTGAGAGCAGGGCGGTGGCCAACTTTCCACCCACCTGCTATGAACATTTCTGCCTCGCGAATCCGTCTGGGACTCGTTCGTCACGCACATGTTCCCTGAGTGGCCGATGACCACCCCCCAGCTGTTTGTATCGCTCCCCACAGGCTGGACCTGGACGATCGAAAACGTCTACGGTATGGAAGTGGCTTCGATGGGCGCATCCGTGAGCATGCAGTGTTCGGGAGGTTCCGTATCAACGTGCAGCTCCGCAAACGATTCTGCGTCGCTCCCCGGTTGGGACGCAAAAGTCGAAACCCATTGCTCAGTCGTAGGCGACTGCTGCTAATGCGAAGTCGCTTTTAATTACACTTCCGGATTCAAGAGCTTGTCCATCAGTGGCGGGTATGGGGGAGCTTCCTTCGGATTCAGCGTTACTGGATCTCGGGGCTGCTCAGGTCATGCCAGCCGGCAGATGCAGCAATGTTGCCCTTGAGTCGCCCCCCCTCCGCGAAAACGTCACAAACGTCGCGGCGCGCTAGGTTTGCTCCGCGCGCACAACTTTGGCGGTGCCTCGCCGCCGCGACGTGACCGCGAGGTGTCCACGTAACCGTCACGGCACGCCCGCAGCCGGGACGCTCGGGCCGGGCTCCGCAGTTCGGCCGCTGACCGCAGCGGCGCGGCCTACGCTCGCAGCTTCCCGACGAGTTGCTGGAGCACATAGCTCCGCCGATCCGCGACCGCGG